>NZ_JAVDTD010000007.1:0-319105 GCF_031455655.1 Sphingobacterium sp. 2149
GAAAACATCATGTCAATAAACCATAAAAACTTAAAGGATCTATATCCTCAGAACTTCAAAAAATCAGCAGACCTGTAGTTCATAGGCCGGATACGTTCATCATTGGTTGAGAAATTATCAAGTAAGAAATTTCCGAAAGACGGATGTTCCGTTGTTGGAAATGGTTTTGTATAAATTTTATATACTTCTAATTTAGGTTCGTGTGCCATTAATACTTGGTTTGATCAGTAAATTTCTATTGTAATGAGTGGGGTATAGCAGTTGGTTGATAATTTTGCTATGTATTTTTATTTTGAATTTCTGTTCTTATCTCATTCAAAGCATCAGGAATTTTGCGAAGTTGCTTTAAAGTCTCCGATAACTCTGTTTGATAGAGCATTGTCTTTTTGTATCCTATTAATGAAATGGTAAATTTCTCTTTTCTATAATATTTTCCGTTCCTATCTAGAGAATAATTTATAATACCAGAATATGTCAAATCTCTTTTTTTAGCATAGAAATCGACTGTGCTATCTATAAAGAAGTTAAGTGTTTGATTTTTATTAAGAACAGGAATCTGATTTTGTTGACCCGTCAAAACATTGAAAGGGGAATCATCTCTTTGTATTAATATAATATCCCAGTCTATTGAAACATTGAATGCGGGGCTGTTTCCATAGTTCGAGAGTATCAATTGTAAGATTCTGGGCCTGCTTTTAACATCAAAATCAATGACTAATTGGGGATTATTTAGGGCTTCCTGTCTTTGAAAAACTTCAAATGCAATCCAAAAGGATGCTAGAGCAACAATGGTAGATATGGCAGCTACTAATGTTGCTATATCATTTTTTTTGAAATTAATATAGCAAAGTACACATGCTATAATTGTAAAAGCGATAATAATAAGTCTTCCTGTTATTTTCATTTATAGCTTAAAAAAGTGTTTATAAATATCAATACAATATTTGCTGTAATTTATGGACATATTAATTTTTATTATTCAGTGTTTCTATTACCAACCAATTTTTTCCTCTTCATTCTCCGTAGTCGTAACTCCATTTTTATCTTTCCATGCTATACTATCACTACGAAATACTCAAGTATAAAAGCTCTTGCGGTTGAAGAGCTTGAAAATTCATTAAATTAAATATTTTCTATCCCTACTACCTCTAATATTTCCTTTAATTCTTTTTTACTATAATTTCCCCAACTACCACCATTTTTTGAAAATGTGCCTTGTTCTATATAGGATCTGTATTCATTATCTAATTGATTAATTATTTCATCAACTTCAATATAGGTTTCAAATATGTTATCTGGTATAATAAGTAATCCTTTAGTATCATAAATATTTATATCATCAATATCTCCTATTCTGAATACATATTCTCCAATTCCATCACACTTTATAACATTTAAATAGATTCCAGTTAATTTTACATTTTCGAAAAAATCTTTTATAGACTCTAAAGGTTCATTAGGTTCTATAATAGATCGCGATCCAATGATGAATGGTAATGTTAGGCCATTTTTGAAATAACTATTTTGTTCGTAGTGGTTCAATAATTTAGCCCAATAGGTTGGTAAAGTTGGCATAAGTTTTTGATTTTATTGTTAGGAGTTCAAGTCCGATGGTATAGTTGTTCTATAATATCTCTTATCTCCCGAAAAACTCCTCAAACAATTCTCCTTGTTTATTACTGCCTGCGTTCCCAAACAGTAAGAGTTCGTAAGCTTTCACATCATTCCCCCTTTTTCTTAATCGGATACTTAGCTATATATTTTCCCATCAATTCACCTGGTTTTCTCCCTGTAGCTTTTTCGATAAGTATTAGTTCATACGGTTCAGGGGCACCAGTATTATAATATAAGTCGATTAGTCTTTGTTTTTCTATGCCTGTTTTGCACATAATAATATCAAAGGTATAATTAGCTTCAACTTCATCTCGCATGAATGTGCCAAAGTTGGTTCTTTCTTCAAGCTTATAATTAGTTACTAATTCAAGGTTTCTTTTTGTATAAACGGTGTCACGGACATTTTCTATCGTGTCACCAGAAAGTACAGCAATTTTATAGAAAGAGTGAAGAGAAACACTTTTCTTTTTTTTATTAATTATCTTGCTAATATCGCCTCCCGATACGTCGGTTAATTTAGCAAAAGCATCATTTGATAAACCTAGAATGATTTTTCTCGATAATACGTAATCTCCAAAATTATCTACTTCAATTACTAATAAGTCATTTTCCTCCATATATAATAGATATTTACAGTTTCCATTTAAAATCATTTTGTTAAATGGAATTATATTCCTATATTTGTTAAGCGATTTGAAAATCATGGCATTTTGCCTTGACTAACGATGTTCTTCTCGAACCCAAAAAAGAGCTAAATTTTTACCGAGAGAACCGTGTTGATCGCTCCGTGCACTGATATGCCATAAAAGTTTTATACTTTTGACATATGAGGTAGCATGTGAGCGGCTTCACGTAAACTTTGGTAGTCTTCTGAAAATCTCTTGTAGATTGTAAGAAGACGACAGGATTAGCTCTCCTGGGGTTCAAAGTGTGAGGCCGTTCCTTGCTTACCAATTAAGGTAAGGAGGTAACTTATCTCTTAGCTAAAGTTCATCGTTCATCATAACCAGATAAAATTATGAGAACGACTCCAGTTAAAACCCTAATTGACCAGTACCAGATCAAGGATCGACTTACTCGGTATTCCGCTAAGCAACATTTCAAAAATTTAATCCGCGCGCCAGATTAATCATTTAACCATACACAGCACGTAAAAGGAGAGGAGCAACAAAATGACTCGGCATTTCTGTTCAACAGAATCGCAATACTTCCCTTTGCGTGTCTGCCACCGACCCATTACTTCAATATTTAAATAGAGAATAAAAGGCAAGAAGATGGCTAGCACTAGATAATTGTTTTGCACCATAAATCTATGCAAACTTTTCTTCGAAGACAAATTTCTATTCAAAATTTTGTCGTAACACAACAAAGGGTCGGTTCTTCCTATCATTGTGGATGTCCGTGACGATCATATTATATAACCAGTAACGAAAAGAGTAAAACGGCATTCTGAGGTTTAGTTAATTAAAATTTTTTAACAGTGTAAGCTGTATTGAGACTTTGGGCTCGATAGGGGGATATTTTACCCTATTTTTTCCAAAAAATCTATGCAAAAACACGCCCTCAAAAGCCTAAAAAAATGAAAGAGCTTTTTAAAAAACTCGTCGCCTTTGACCTGGCCATGTACGAAATCCATCATCTGGAGTATGATCCAGTAGCATGTATCAAAGATTTTTGGACTAAGTATGATATGGACTCTTGTCGCAATCATCTAGTAGAACTGCTAACTGTTTATTTCGATCGAGACAGGGGAGTTAATCCTACTATCAGTACAACTGATGTACAGAATTTCTCCGTCGCATTGTTTCGCATGGTAATGGCATATTTTCTAATTCATTACAAAAAGATCAATCTGTCAGAGGTGGAGATTTCATTTCTCCGAAGCAACAGATTTATTGCTTGCGAACTCGAAAGTAGCAAGGAAATCTTCGATTTTTTTTATCAGCTTTCTCAAAACCACTAATAAACTAAATAATGAATATCCTGAAATTTTTAGCCTTTGTAATGGGCTGTATAATCTATATATTTAAAGTACCTGTGAAGCACTGCTTAAGTGCAGCTATAGCGCCATTTACGCAACTGTTGCGTAAGAATGTTAGACTAAAAAAGCGCTATACTAGTGAAATTCAGAATCGAATTAAAACAGCTGTTTCCTCGGGAGGCCTTCGGGTTTTGTTTGAGGAGCGTTCGACACTGCTTCGTACCACCGTCGACTCTTCTTCGGGAGCGCTTCGACTGTTGTTCGACAGCGCTTCGACTCCTACCCGAAGCGCTGTCGAAGCCCTGCCGAAGCCGAGTCGAAGAAGTACCAAACCTGTCCCGAATATGTCCCGAAGAAATCCCAAAGCTGAGCCAAAGGCCAGCCGACTAGGGGGAGAGGTATCACCTTCTAGGGACTTTTTCCTGACCAACTTCGCCCCAACTCCTGCCTTTAATGCGGCCGGCCTCGGGTTTTGCTTTACCGTTACTCGTATTTTATCCGAAGGAGACCCGAAGCCCACCCGAAGAAAATTCGAGCAATGCTGGGAGAAAGGGGGGAATTGGTTACCTATTGATCAGGTATTGGTTGAGAAATTAGTAATAGATCCTGTGTCATCCAATACAGTTGAACCTAAACGGTCTGTTTTGAGGTCTTTTAAGGCGATGTGTGCTTCTATTATATTACAACTTGATACTTTGTTTGGATTAATAGGTCCAGTTGTTCAGCGGGCTTTAAAATGCTTTTTATCTGTTGCAGATTATAAGTGTGCCTATCGCATCATTTTGACTTGCTTGTTTTTATGTTTAGTTTCTATGTTTAGTTTATCGGCTCAGACGCCCCGCAAGGAAAGCGGGGCCGATGGGCTAACTGCTATTCGGGCGTTGAAAGTGGGTGATCCTGTCGGCGATGATTTTTACACTTACGTGCACAAATCCGTTGACTGGAGCTCCAAAGCTATATCACAGACCAATCTTTCGTTGCATAAAAATAAGCTGATTATATTAGAATTCTGGGCTCCATGGTGTAGCCCTTGCTTAGGCTCTTTAAAGAAACTTGATTCGCTTAAAAAAAACTGGGATCAAGATAAAGTTGTCATCATACCTGTCACTACCATTGGATTGAAAGATATATCGAAAACATTAAATTATTTTAAGTGGGATTACCAATCAATCTATGAAGATAGCTTCCTCTCGACTCGATTTTCTCATCAAGCGTTGCCGTTTATGGTATGGATCAAAGATGGCCGTGTTATAGCAACCCCAAAAGCGGGGTATGCCAATACAGCGAATATCAATGCAGTTTTAAACGATAGTAAGTTTGAAGTCTTCAATAAAACGGAAGTTAAGCTAATCGATACGAAAACGACGCTTTTTACTAAGGATAATGGATTACCTGATCATGTTATTTACGATAGCCAAGACAGTAAATTGGTTGGATATATTGCAGGCTATACTGGAACAAATTTTAACGTGTTTAAGACCAGAGATTCGTTATCGCTGTATGCCATTAATTCAACCATAGATCGTATTTATCGAGAAGCTTATAAAGACCAAATATATCCGTACCAAAGCAAAAAGAGCGCGATTAGATGGAATGTCGGAGCTGATTTTACTTCATATCTGGAAGAAAGTAAACCAAAGGAAACTTGGACGGGCGATCTATACAAAGATAAGCAGTTAGAAGATTGGAAGCGGCAGCATTATTTTAGCATTATGGTGCGCGTCCCGAGAGACAGCGGGATCAATGGTGCAAGAATAAAAATGCAAAAGTTACTGGCTGCTCAGATTGAAGAGAAATTCGGTCTGACAGCAAAAGTGCAATACGGTGAAATAAGACGCTACCCGATTCTAATCCCGCGGAATACCATTAAACAAGCGGAGATAAGATTATCCCGAACGCTACAGCGTCCGCCAAAGAAAGGTTACGAAAACTACGCTGTCCCTTTTGGCGACCAACCGCATTTTAAGTTATTCATTGAGAATGCGCTCAAAAATTTAAAGTCGTTGGAATTGACAGAATATAGAATATGGGATCGGACAGGAATAGCACCTGATTTTCCGGCTAAATTTTCTTTTCCTATTGCGCTAGCACAAGAGCGAAAGTTTGGAAATATTCAAAATCTACTGAAGCAATATGGTTTACAGATCGTCATCGAGGAGAAACCAACCCCTTATTTGCTCATAAGTCAGTCCGTTGATCATTCAAATTCCAAGGGCCATGAAAATCTGTAGATGTTTGTTTGTGTTCATAGTGGGAATATGGACTTTAGGGCATGCTTATGGGCAGCAAATGGTGAGTGGTATCGTAAAAGATGAAGCGGGAAATGGACTCGGTCATGTAAGCTTGAGACTTGTTGGAACAGGGGGAATTATACGGGCTGATCAGTTCGGAAAATTCGAATTTGCTTTGGTCAGGCCTGATACTTTAATGGTAACCCGAACCGGAAAAATAGCTCAACGCATATTTATAGACCCCGGCAAAAGTCGTTTTTTTGAAATTGTCCTAAAGGAAAGTGTTAACGTGCTTCAAGAAGTTGAAGTCTCTACAGGATATTATCGTATTCCAAAGGAGCGTGCAACGGGCTCTTTTGAGATGATCAACAGTGATTTGCTGAATCGCAATCCCGATCCGAATATTATTGAGCGGCTCGAAGGGATAAGTTCGGTATTACAGTTTGACCGGTCAATTAATTCAGGCGAATTCTCAACAGATCCTAAGCTGCGGCTGCGGGGGCTGAGTACGATCAATTCTCAGACTGAACCATTGATTATTTTGGATAACTTTCCGTATGAGGGTTCATTGAATTCGATTAATCCAAACGATGTCGAATCCATCACTTTACTGAAAGATGCCTCAGCGGCATCCATCTGGGGGGCGAGAGCAGGGAATGGTGTAATCGTCATTACCACCAAGAAGGGAAAGTTTGCGCATTCTAATAATCTTGTATTTGGCAGTACATGGCAGTTGTCACAGCGGCCTGATCTTTTGTATTCCCGTGATTATCTTCCTTCGGCTTCCATGCTTGATGTAGAAGATAAACTCTTTGAGCTGGATAATTTTGATACTTCGGATTATTCAGCCTTGCCGGAATATATCACTTTGTTAATGGATCGTAAAAACAACGCCATTTCGGAAAAGGAGTTTGTTGAGAAAAGGAATTGGCTTGCACAGCACGATCTTAGAAAGGATGCGAGCAAGTATCTCTATAGACCCGCGCTGTTGCAACAATATGATCTGGCGCTAAATGGCGGTGGATCTATCTATAGTTATTGGCTCTCTTCATCCTTTTCCAAGAATAATTCCAATGTAAAGGGCAACAACAATAAAAGAAATACCCTCAGCCTCCGCAACCAGATCAAACTGACAAAAGATTTAGATCTTTCCTTTGGACTTAATTATGCCTGGATGGAAGCAAAGAATAACGGTTTGACATTGCAGGGACTAAAGGTCGGGAGCAGGGAACTCCCAAATTATACCGCATTGGTCGATGAAAATGGCTTTCCTATTTCCGTTACCGGAAGATATGCCAAAGATTACGTCGATCAGGCCGTAGTCAATGGTCTCCTGGACTGGAACTATGTGCCGCTAAACGAGGCCAAACTTAGAGACAGAAGATCGAATACAAAAGATCTTTTGATCAACTTGGGGGTGGGTTATACAATCTTGGATGGCTTGAAGCTTTCTATGAAATATCAAAATCAACGGCTCCGTACAGATCAAACCAATATGTATGATGCTGACTCGTATTATGTCCGGAATCTTGTCAATCAGTACACGCAACCCGATCTTAAACGTATTATTCCTGAGGGGGCCATCAAAGAAGGGTTTAATAACGAAATATCATCCCAGTCTGGAAGAATACAGGTGGATTTTAATCGGCAATATGGCGAGAAGAATGCGGTCAATGCCATTGCAGGTGCAGAGCTTCGCGAGACAAAAAGCTTCTCCAACCCCGGATATAGACTGTATGGCTACAACGATGCGGTATTGACAGCGCAATCAAATCTGGATTATGCCACATTTTATCCACTGAGGCCGCTCGGTTCAGCGACGGTACCATCTCCTCCAACAGGGATGGTGTCACTGACAGATCGATTTTTATCGTATTTTTTCAACGGTGCCTATACTTATGACGCCAAGCTGTCGCTCACCGCTAGTCTGCGTTGGGACGCCTCAAACCTTTTCGGTGTAAAGACGAATCAGAAAGGAGTACCGCTTTGGTCTGTAGGTAGTGCAATTAATCTGGATCGTTTCGACTGGATGAAATCAGAATGGATAAATAGCCTAAAGTTCAGAACAACGTATGGGGTAAGCGGCAACGTCAATAACACCGTTAGTGTTTATCCAATTACGTCGTTTTTCAGTGATGTCAATTTTGTTACGCAAAAAAGCTATGCACAACTAAAAAGTGTTGGCAACCCGGGATTGCGTTGGGAGAAAGTGCGGATGGTCAATATCGGACTAGATTTTGGACTGTTTAATAATTTGCTTTCCGGTTCTGTAGAGTACTATCAGAAAAATGCAAGTGATCTGATAGGGGTTAACTTTATGGATCCAACAACTGGTATTTTTGAAAAAACTGGTTTCTATCAGATTACTAACTTGATGAACTATGCGAAGCTTCGTACACAGGGTCTGGATCTGACGGTGAATGCCAATCTGGGTAAAAATCGTCTAAAATGGAATGGCTTGCTCTCATTCAGCTATACAGCAAACAAGGTACTTGATTATATGGCAAACTCCAATGTGACCATGTCCACAATGGTTTCGACGCCGATTCCTATTGTTGGTAAGAGTCTGGACCTGAATTATGCATGGCAATCGGGTGGGCTGGATCCTGCGACGGGCGAACTTTTAGCCCCGGATGGGACGAAGGACTATGTTGCATATATGAATAATGCAAAAATAGATGACCTCGCAGATATGGGCATGAAATTTCCGCCCTATGCAGGGGTGTTTAGGAATACGTTTTCTTATGGAAACTTTTCCCTAAGCGCGAGTGTGGATTATAAATTTGGTTTTTATTTTAAGCGTAGCACGATCAATTATAGTCAATTGTTCACCAGTGGAGTAGGACATATGGATTATTTAAAAAGGTGGCAGGTGCCGGGTGATGAAAAGACCACGTCTGTACCGGTATTTCCTGTAGATAAAAACATCAGCCGCGATGAGCTCTATGTGAATTCAGCATTGATGTATGAAAAGGGGGATTTCTTGAGATTGGCCGATTTACAGTTTTCCTACCGCACATTTCCGGGCTTTTTAAAAAATAAAGAATGTCGGCTGTTTGCAACAGTCAGGAATGTCGCATGGATCTATCGGGCGAATACTCTGGGGCTAATTCCCGACATGCCAAATGTTACTTATCCTAATCCGAGGACATGGATTATGGGTTTTCAGATTAACCTTTAATACGATGAATATGAAAAGAAATATGATAATGGCTGTGCTGCTTTTTTTAACGGGCTGTAATCCTGATTTTCTGGAACTGAAGAGGGACAAGTCTCAAGTTATCCCACAATCTTTGGAAGATTTGGATGCATTATTGAATGATTATTCGACCATCAATGTCGGGGCAGGTAAGTCGTTGGGTACGATCGCGGCAGGTGAGTTTTATGTGGAGGATAACACCTGGAATTTGGCGAGCTCGCAGCTGCAAAAGTTTGCTTACAATTGGTCTGAAGAAATAGTGAATACGCAAGAGAATGTGCCCGATTGGAACAACCTTTATAAGCGTGTCCTCTACGCCAACGTGATACTTGAAAGATTAGATCATATACAAACTCCTGTTCAAAATGCAGAGTACAACCGTATAAAGGGGAGTGCATTGTTCATTCGCTCGGATGCTTTTTTTAGTATTGCCCAACAGTTTGCTGCGCCTGCAGGTATGCCAGAATGGGATAGATTTGGGATACCGCTCAAATTAGAGAGCGATATCAACTTAATGACAACACGTTCTACGGTCACACAGACCTATAATCAGATCATCAGCGATCTGCTGTTGACGATAGGGATGTTGCCTGACAGAAGTGTAGATATGTATTCGCCCAGCAAAGTGGCAGCATACCTGTTATTGATACGGTGCTATATGCAACTGGGTGACTATAAACAGGCATTCGATTGCGCCACCAAGGCCAGAGCTATTGGTGGGGTTGTACTCGACTATAATACGGTATCGGGCACAAAAGCATATCCGTTTCCTACCTATGGCAATGGCAATCAAGAAATAATCTATATTGACGGATCAAATAGCTCAAATTTTTCCAGTAAAACAAAACTGTTAATACCCATTGAGTTTTATAACAGTTATGATGATAATGACCTGCGAAAAAAACTATTTTTTGAAAAGGATGCTAAAGGTAATATTCTTTACAAAGGTTCCTATCTAGGAAATGTAAACCATTTTGCCGGATATGCTTGGGATGAACTGTTGCTCAATGAAGCTGAATGTGCAATTCGGTTGGGGCAATCTGATCAAGGAATTGATGTACTCAACCAGTTGCTATCTAAGCGGTTTGTTTCTGGAAAATTTCAGCCGATAGCAAGTACATCTCAAAAGCAGGCATTACAACTGGTTTTATTGGAACGACAGAAAGAATTGTTGTTAAGAGGAATAAGGTGGTCTGATTTAAGGCGCTTGAATAGAGAGGAAGATCATGCCATACGACTAAAGCGGAGGGTAAACGATAAGGAATATGAATTACTGCCGAATAGTACCCGATATATTTTTCCCATCCCTAAAGATGTGATGCTAAAAAGCAATATTGAACAAAACCCTTAAGTTATCAGCCAGCCCTAACTAGGGCTGGCTGATAGGTATAAATTATTAGTTTGGATTGTCTCTGTACGTGTAGTCATTGATGCTTACACCAGATAAAGCCAAGGCTTGAGCGACGGTTTTGTTTGAAAGATCGTGATTGTTCGGATTGATGAATTGTACGTTACAGCGTGTATTTTTTTCTTCGAAATCACATTCACCGCCCGATGTGGGATCAGGTGTTGCACTTCCCAATTGGTCATCGTTCGGATTAGATGCCATACTTGTAATTTGATACCAAGGCGTACTGAACATCGATTTTGCATAACTAAAACCTCCATAACCCAATAAAAGTGTCATGGCAAATACGGCCAAACCGTGTTTTTTAATAAAATTACCTGAATTTCTCATGTCTTTAATTTTTAAGTTTTTTTACTTTAATTTTTTAAATTTCTTTTTTATCCCTTCGCTGCGTCGGTTTTCTGTACGTAGCCATCGACAGTAGCGCTGGAACACCATAAGTGTCTTTTGGCAGACGCGCCCTTCACCTGGATCAGCCTCGAATCCAAGTTCCGCTGTTAATCGGGTACACTATTCTTTTTTTAACCTAGCACTGGTTTTCAATCTCATGACATCTTGAGCTTCTGAATTTATCGCTATACGTAGGGGATGATGCCCCCCACTATGGCTATTATTGCTATTTTTTGAACCGTAATTTCTAAACGCGGATAACTCCAGGTGCAAGCCGATTAGGCTGATCAGTAAAAATCCGATATTAAGCCACAGATGCGCCATCCAGCCCACGTGATGGAATACAAGGCCGCATCCGCAGGGGATTTTGCCCCATACGTTTAAGACCGCTAGGCTTACATAGCCAACAAAAACCACCATCAGCAATGCGGAGAGTCCAAATGCCCATACTCTCATCTTGGGTACGATAAACAGTAGGCCCACCGTAAGCTCAATCGTAGGTAAGGTATTGGCAAGTAAAATTCCCAGACGGTCGCTAAACGGCTGTTGTATCATCGCAGACTTGAACAGTTCATAGTCGATAAACTTGTCCAGACTGATCGGGATCCAAAGTGCCATCAGTGTAATGACGATGATCTGATAGGTAATCTTTTTCGCTTTCATGGTGCATACTGTGTAAGTCTTAAAGCAAAGAAAAGACAATAAGCAGCAATCTTATATAGAAGGATTTCGCCAAGAAAACCGCCTTTAAAGTAGCTAGGGCAATGTTGACTGATGTAATTGGGGATATAGCGGTGTTACTTCTATCACAACGGAGAGCAGAGGGAACAGCGCATGCAAAGGATGCAGCGTGCTGTTTTTAGGGACAATAGGCTGTGCAGGAGGTGCCGGCACTGGAGGGGGATAAAGTGGAATCCCCCAAGTTTTTTTGAAAAGGCCATTATTTTCTTCGCTCCACTTCTTCAATGTCGTTTTTTATACAATGCAGCATTTCTTTAAGCTTATCTTCGATTATATAGAGACTGAGTATATGCTCGAATTTGTTGAATTTGGCCAGCTGATTGGCCGTGATGCGATTGCCGCGATCGGTAACGGTATGCTGCGCTACGCCAATGGCTGCATCACTTTTATGCTTATTTTTAAACAGGCCCACTTTACTGCAATAGTGGAATAGGCAGGTAAGACCCTCGCCCGTCAGCGTCGTATGGATCCCATTGGAAGATGCGGGAATCTCGGGGCGTGAATCATTGTTTACCGATGCCAGTTTCGACATTTTTTCAAGATAATCCAGTTCGGCCCAAATGTATTCATTCATCATTGTTTTGAGATGGGGTTGCTCAATATCGTAATAAAGCATCGGCAGGGGATGATAATGGGTAATTTCTTTTTCCATAAGCAGCAGTGTAGACAGCTTTTCCGAACGGGGGAGCGTATCGATCTGCGCTTCGATCTGTTCATGCCACCGGTTGCATAAGCCGAGATAGTTAAAGTTGTAGCGGATCAGTAACTCAATAAAACGTTTGGCGTAATGCTTGACACGTTTATCATGGGCAAGGCTTTCTAGTGCCGAAAGGAAAGTTTCCAACCATTCGACATGGTAGTATAGTAGTTTGGGCGGCTTATGCTCGTCAAACAGGCTATTTAGACCATATTGGATTTCTAAAAGATATTTTTCGTCAAGCTGCTTGGCCTGTAAATGCACCGATAATTGAGCAAGTTTTGTGAGGCTGTTCGATTTGAGCAGCTGTTGGTCGTATATGGGCAGTTCTTCCGAAGGATTCATATGCTCTTTAAAGCGCTCAATGCTCTGGCTAATACTCTCGTGCAGTTTTTTAATGGTATCATCCGGCTGCTGGGCCTTGTACAGGTAAAGCTTGTCAAATAACAGCCTGAATTTGGTGTAATAGCGGCGAAAAGATTCTTTGGCCATGCGCGATTTCGCGTGACTGATATAGAGCTGTTCCGAATCGCGTATCAGCGCATCGCAGGCGATGACGATCGCTTCGTCACTTGGTATATAATTCCCATTTGGGCTATCCTGCAGTATGCCATAAGCAAGAATGGCATCTTCCAGTTGGTTCAACGATCGGATCATAACTTATTTTTTTAAGGTACATCGTCATTCGGTCTGCACCAAATGGCATTGCTGTAATTGTTCATCCAATAATGAATTATGCTATTATAAAATTAACAAGGTCTTTCCTCGAAGTCAAGGTAAAATGTTGGCATCGGAATGAATGGTATAGAACAAATGTCTAAATCTTGCTTTAGAACTGTCTACAGAGGGTTTTCTAGGATGTTATAAAAATGAAATTATAGGATGAACGGTAGTTCGCACTGCGCTCTTACAGTGAAATAAGGCAGTATTTCTTCAGTTGTGACGAAATACTGTAAGGCTGTTTTGTTTTTTTATTTGATAAATTAGTTATTTTAGGTTGCCTTAATCAATTCCACAATTTTTATGCAGACTAAAAAGCTTATCGAAACCTTTCATTCCGAGATCCATGTCAACTACTTACCGATTAGACTCCAGCTACTTTTGGCGATTCTATTGGGTAATTTTTTCTGTTCGCCGGGCGCGTTTCTTGTTTTCGATGCGCGGTATTCTGCACCGAAATTTTATCTGTACTGGCTTCTTTCCGCATCGATCGCGATGGCGGTGCTTAGCGGTATGCATATGTTCAATAAGTACATGGATAGGAAACTTTCTTGGCTGACGGATTTTAAGCCCAGGCTGATCAGGCAGGTTCTCTACGGGTGGGTATTGCCTTCGTTGCTCACCGTAATTTTCGCCGTGCTGGTATTTTTACCATTTAACGAAGAAGGTTGGCGAGTCATTATGCGCTACCTGTCCAACGAACTTGGGTTCTTGTTTTTGTTTATTTTCATCTTGAATCTGCTCTTTATGGTGATATATGTGATGCGGTTTGCCCGATTTGTGAAAGATCAATACTTAGAGGCCGAAATTGAGAAAACAGTCCTCCGAGAAATCATTGTCACCTACGAAGAGCTGCAGCTGAAAGCGGAGGCCGAACGGGTAGACGATATTTCGGATGCGGTTAGTCTCGATTCCTGTCTGAAAGTAAAGTATGGTTACGAAGATAATTACGTGCCGCTGCATGGGATTGCGCTTATCAAAAGTTCGGCAGATGACAAAAGGCTGCTTACCTTAACCGGAAGTCGCGAGTATACCCACAACTATAGTCTCGACAACCTGATGAAGGTACTTGATCACGATCAATACTATCTGATGTACAGGCGTTATATCGTCAATCGGAGTATTATAAAAGGATACAAGCCTTTAGCCAATGGGGTGCTGGCTATCGCGTTGAAAGATAGCTTCGGCAAGCATGAGGAGGTAATGGTTAGCCGGTATGATGCTGCTGATTTTAAGCGCTGGTTTGAGATGTCGGCTGAATGAAGAAGGTTTGTAATGGACGTATCTATTGTTGAAGAAATGTCTATTTAATCATCAGTAGCGCAAATACTGCTCAAAATTTAATATTTTAGCGTATGAAGTATTTAATAATTGTATTGTTATCCTGTTTCAGTGGCTATTCAGTGCACGCACAAATTCAAACGCAGGGGAGTAGCACCGGTCAAGATGCAAAGACCTATGTCATGGTCGCCAATAAGCTCAATACCGATTTTAATTACAAATTACTGGACAATTTTGAGCAGTCTTTTTCGGATCTGGTTGCGGAAAATAATAGTCGGGAATTAATATTTAATCCGATCGGTGGCAAGTACCACTATTATAAATTTATCGCCACCTATAAAGCGCGGGGTATCTCACCGAATAGTGATCCTGCCAAACCGGAACAAACTTT
Source organism: Sphingobacterium sp. 2149 (assembly GCF_031455655.1). Taxonomy (NCBI): domain Bacteria; kingdom Pseudomonadati; phylum Bacteroidota; class Sphingobacteriia; order Sphingobacteriales; family Sphingobacteriaceae; genus Sphingobacterium; species Sphingobacterium sp. 2149. Next base: position 14,654 of record NZ_JAVDTD010000007.1, read on the forward strand.
TCATAATATCTTAATCCTCAAAACTGACGATCAGCAGAAGATTGTAGATGGCTACCATTTTGTGTTGGAATGGGGTGAAAAACCACTATCCTATCCCTTATTTAAGGTAAATTCTGCGGGTGTACCCCTGCAGGAAGGCTTGTCTTTAAAGCAACTAAATCTAAAAAGAGTGACGGACAATTCGGATTTTGATAGCGATGGTAAGATCAAACTGTCGAGCCGGTAACGTTTAAAAAAGAAGTTAAGAATATCTTAGAACAATCGTATGGAATTGGATAGCCTTTACATAAGTATTAAAATAGAAAAATCGAGATTGAACGAGTTTTTTTCTTTTAAACCGATTTCCCCGAACAAAGACGATAATTGGTCGCAGTGGTGGGAGAGCCGGCAGATGTACAGCAAAACTGCTTTGGAAAATATCCCAAGTTATTCACATTCGTGTATTCGTGAAGTCTTCGATGATCTGCTCAAAGACCCATTTTATGGTGCGAAGGAGCATTATGATGAGGAGAGGCAACATTGGACATTTGCCGTGCTGAACTTCAGTGAAAACTATCTTGAAATATTGCCGATGCTGGCTCTCTTAAAACAACTGGAGGGCTATGTTTTGGATGGTTATGCCCTTATTTTTGACTGGATGTGGGGTGGAGATACGGTGATGGCGTACCTTGACATTAGGGAAGGAACTGCCTTGCTCGAAACGGTTACTGAATCCTATGCGGTTGAACTGAAACGATTTGAAGAAGCTAACCAAAGCTTACAATTGCTGGCCGAAGAGCTCGGGGCTGGGTAGCAAGCCGATAGTGATTTTTATTGTGTGCAGATTGTAACCAATTATCACCGTATTTTAACATCTTTGGTTCAGGTATTGCAACAGTGAAATGGCTTGTTTATATTTAATGTCATATTGACATTTAACTAATCTAACTTGTTATGAAGCCAGTTCAATTTAAGGTTCCTGCCCCTCAGGACAAATCTATCTATATTCAAGAAGATGTGCTGGATAAGTTTTATCCATACATGCATCGTCATGAAGAATATCAATTAATCTGGATCAAGGAAGGTATCGGCCAGCTACTGGTGGACGATAATGTACATGAATTTCAGCCGGGAGACATTTTTCTATTGGGAACAAATCAGGCCCATGTTTTTAAAAGTTTCTTTGCAGGCGACCATGTGCGCTCGATCTCTTTATTCTTTAGCACCAAAGGTGCATTGTCTACCATGGCGACGATGCCCGAACTCCGAAACCTGCTCGATTTTGTGCATAAATGCCAGCGCGGATTTAGGGTTCCACCCAAACTTCATGCAGAGGTATCTCAATACATCGAAGTCCTGCAAAAGTCTGATTTTTTGGATCAGCTCGTCAATTTCTTTTATTTATTAAAAACGCTCAGCAAAGTATTCACCGAACTGGAACCGCTTTCGGGTGTACAATTGCCCAAAAGAGAGATCTCCAAACCGTTCCGAATAGAGAAATTATGTCAATTTTTGGAAGAGCACTTTAAAGAGGATATCAGTTTGGATGAAATCGCCGAAAAAGCAAACCTGACGCCACACGCCTTTTGCCGCTATTTTAAAAATTGCACGGGAAAAACATTCATCGCCTACCTGAATGAACTGCGTATCCGCGAAGCCTGTAAATTGCTGGGGCTGGGTAGGCACGATTCGATCTCGCTGATTGCCTACGATTCGGGCTTCAATAGCATCACCAACTTTAACCGTGTTTTTCGCAGTATATTGGGCATATCGCCAAAGATATATGTGCGCAACTACAGAAATTACTTATACGATTAGCCGGTTTTATAGCCACGGCCTTATTTACGCGCCGCTTTGCTAATTGCAACCCTATCCGTCTAGCTAACGAAGGTATCTATCCATCGCTTAGTTAGACGGATTCATTGTTTTTATACCCCTTCTGACGCAATTATACCCCCTTGGATCCCAGCTTTTTCTTTTGTTAAAATGTTAGAATGAGTGGGTAAGATCTGACCGAAATCCACTATTTCGAAGTACTATTTTTGTTACAGAAAGAAGAACTAATCAATTTTTAACATGCTGCTACTATCCTTTTTGCGAAAAGGATCGCGTTTGTCCCAGGGATCTAATGTGTGATTGCCAGTATGCTAAACTGAACATCTGCTTAACGAAATTATGACTATGTATGAAAATCTTCCAAAAAAATGCCTAACGGGTATTTTGATGTTGCTGCTGTTGCTATGTCAACAGCTGTATGCGCAACAACAGAGAACGGTCACGGGGATCGTTAAAGACGAAAAAGGCACCCCTCTGCCTGATCTCAGTGTTTTAGAGAAAGGCGTCAGCAATGCGACCAAAACGAGTGCTGATGGGAAATTTACCTTAAAACTGAAATCGGCAAATCCAACCTTGATTTTTAGTTCCCTCGGCTATGTGCGGCAAGAAAAACAGCTGCGCGATGGCGACAACACCATTCAGATTACCATGAAAGAAGATGGGACGGGGCTCGATGAGGTCGTTGTAATGGGCTATCAGGATGTGCAGCGGCGCAAAACGACAGGGGCCATCACTACCGTGAAGGGTAAGGATTTTGAAAATACGCCTTACGCCACCTTCGACGCCATGTTGCAGGGACGTGTGGCGGGTCTGACAGTATTGAGTACATCGGGCGAACCGGGTACCAATAACATCGTCAATATCCGCGGAACGAGCAACCTCGGCTTGGCCGATAATCAGCTGCAGGCCCCCTTGTATGTCATCGACAATATTATTTACGATGTGAGCGATATACAGGCGGCTTACGGAAATGCAAGCCCGTTGCAGGCTATTAATCCCAACGATATCGAATCGGTTGATATCTTAAAAGATGCCTCGGCATCGGCCATCTATGGTGCGCGTGCAGCAAATGGGGTTATCATCATCAAAACCAAACGTCCGGCAGTGGGTAAACCCGAAATCAGGATCTCGGCATACAACGGGGTTTCGAGCCGTCCGGCCATGAAGCCCATCACCGTGGGCGCAGCCGAGCGTAGGCTGAAAATGAATTTGATTTATCAGGGTGGATCGTACGACTGGTTCAACAATGGCTTGATCAGTCCGATGTTGACGGATAGTTTAAACCCTGCATTTAACAATAATACGGATTGGCAGGGGCTTTTTCTGCAGTCGGCCAACATCAACAATGTGAATGTGAGTATCGGTGCCACCATGGAAAAGTTTTTATACCGTTTCTCGGCGCAGCGCTACTATGAGCAGGGTGTGATGATGGGTTTTGAAAATGAAAACCTAACGCCGCGCCTCATGTTGCAGGCCAATCCGACAGACAATTTTCAGTTTGAGACCAACTTGTTCGCCGGTTTCACAAAAGCAAAACATGGGTCGGGGGACGATTCGAAATATCCTTTTAGTACCTGGGGCTTTCCTTCGTCTTTCTATCAGATAACCGACGTGGACGAACAGATCTATACGGGGCGCTACGATGGCATGATGGACCGCGATAACGCGATCAGCCTGAATGGTAACTTTGCCGGAACGCTTAAAAAGTTTCTGATCAATGGCTTGACCCTGCGCTCGCAGTTTTCGTTCAATGTCAACAACAATACGCGCGACCTCTTTCGTCCCAAACTGCTGACAGGTAATAGAAACTATGCTCAGAATTGGGTGAACCAGAATAAACGCTGGGAATGGGAAACCTATTTTAACTACATCAAGAGCATTCGCGATACCCATAATATAAGTGCCGTGTTGGGTACCGGTATTGAACGCAATACGTCCAATGCAAACTATATGTATGGCTATAACGACAATGGGAATTATGTAAAAACCGTAACGGGTATCCCTTCTGGCCCCGATCTTTATGCTACCACTTCCATCAATGAGCGCTCGCGTGTATCGGTATTCGGTCGTTTTGGGTACGATTACAAAGACAAGTACCTGCTTTCTGCCAGCTATCGCATGGACGCATCGTCGCGCTACAGCAAGGATAACCGTTGGGGCATTTTTCCGTCAATATCTGCCGGCTGGGTGCTTTCGCAGGAGCCCTTTTTCCAGGGGGTGAAAAATGCCATATCCTTTTTCAAAATTAGGGGTAGCTATGGCGTTACCGGACGTGATCCGGGCTCGTACTACGCGCGCTATACCGGGCTGACTTTTGATGCCTCATACGCTGGCTCGGTATTGGAAAATGGTATTGGTGGTTCGGTACTCTCTTATAATGGCAAGCCTACTGTAGCGCCTAATTATGGCGCGGCAGCAACCTCGCCGACGATCCGATGGGAGCGCTCGCCGCAGTTTAATGCCGGTTTTGATATGAACCTCCTGCACGATCGCGTTACCGTGACTGCCGATTTTTATGTGCGCGACTCCAAACAGCTGGTATACGATCTGAACATGCCATTGACCTCAGGATACAGCACGGTTTCCAACAATTTTATCAGTGTGAGAAACAGTGGGGTAGAAATGACGCTTATCTCACGCAATATGGCTCCGTCGTCGGAATTCCAGTGGACCACCAATTTCAATATTGCTTACAATAAAAACTATGTCACCAGCCTCCCCGGCGGTGGACAGGAAATACAGGTGGGACCGGTATGGATGCAACGTGCACTGAACGTAGGTCAGCCTATTTTCCCGTTTAAAGTATGGGATGTGGATGGAGTATATGCGACCACTGCAGATGTACCTGTAGATCCTTTGACAGGAAAAAGACTTACGCATTTTAGGGGGAATTTATATCAGGCCGGCGATCCGCGCCGCCGGGACGTGAATGGAGATTACACCATCGACCACAACGACAAAATTGATATGGGAAATCCAAATCCTGACCTCGTAGGCGGATTTATCAACCAGTTTTCTTACAAGAATTTTAGCTTATCCACACTGGTGAGCTTTGTGTTTGGACGCTCATTATGGAACGGTTATATGTCGGACAAATTGCAGGATGCGGGTTCATCTAACCTGTATTCGACCTGGGGTACCAATTCGGCCATTGCTGGCGATTTTAACCCCAGCGACTTCTGGATGAAAGATGGGGATCAGACCAAATACCCATCGCTGTTTCACAATACGGTCGACAATTGGCACATCGCCAACAGCACATTTGTGGAAAATGCCAGTTTTGTACGCCTCAAAAATATTCAGCTGAGCTATATGTTCCCACAGGCCATCATAAAGAAGCTTAAATTGAAAATGCTCCGCGTGTATGGTGTGGTGGATAATGTGGCTGTTAAGTCTTGGTCGACGGTGCCAGATCCTGAAGCGGTGGAAGCCAACGGTTATTCAACGGGTAACGGATATCCGATCCCTAAGAAATGGACTATAGGCCTGGATGTTACCTTTTAATCGTGTCAGTTCCATCGCATAACGGTGGCTTAAAATTAATTAGAGATGAAAAGAAAAATATTGTTTTTAGTGCTGAGTGCTTTCATGTATCTCGCTTCGGGCTGCTCCAAGTTTCTGGACATTGAGCCTGTGAGTTCGGCAACAGATGAGAACTTCTGGAAAACGCAGGAAGATGCCAATAGTGCAACCAATGCCATGTATGCGCTGCTGCGGAAGGCCCTAAATCAGGGTAATGGGATGGCCTATTATGTATATGGCGATCTGCTGTCGGACGAAATATCTTCTTCGACCGATGTCGATATTAATCCGCTTGTAAACATGCAGCTCAATATATCCGTACCGGCGTTGGAAACTTGGCGGCCCGTGTATCAGCTGCGGCGCTATGATATCTTTTATCAGGTCATAGACCAGGCTAACCGCGTGATCCAAAGGCTGCCCAAGATGGACGAAAATGTTTTTAACGACGTGTCGGTACGCGATTATTACATCGGCGAAGCTTATTTTGTGCGCGCATTTGCTTATTTCTATATGGCGCGGGTATGGGGTACGGTGCCCATCATAACCGAATCTGTAGCGCCGATCGATGCGGTCAATCTGCCTGCCCGAAAAGAGAGCGATGTGCTGGATCAGAGTCAGGCAGATTTAACCAAGGCACTAACGTTATTGAAATGGAGCAATATCGACCAAAATGATTTTGCAACGCGTGCAAATACGGGTGCAGCACTTGCCCTACAGGCGCACCTTAGTGCCTGGAGAGGCGAATATGCCGACTGCATAGCGGCGGCTAAATCGGTACTGGAAAGCGGCGAATATTCGTTTGTGGGACGGGACAGCCTCAACTACCGCGGTATCTATCAGGGAAAATCCAATGAAGGTATCTTCGAGATCGCCCAGAATGGTGAAAACGAAGGGACCAATAGGGGGATAGGGTATTATTCGCTGGCGGGACCTTATTTTCGGAATTTTACAGATCCGATGTTAAGAATCAGTCAGGATTACCTTAAAACGCTTTTTAAAGATAGTAACGACAAGCGCTTTAAAAGTGTATTCGATGTGGCTTATAGCGGTAACTATGCATTGTGTACAAAATATGCAAATGTAAAGTACTCGGGTAATACCTCAAATTACAATGCCATATTTAAAAATAACATCATCATCTTTCGGTATTCAGACATCAAGCTGCTGATGGCGGAGGGACTGGTTGCAACGGGCAAAAACAGTGCTGCTGAAAGTATCTTGAATGAGATCCGGACGCAAGCAGGACTGCAGGTCTATAAAAACGAAGAACCGCTTAAAGAGGCCATCTTTAGTGAACGAGCGCGCGAACTGTTTTTGGAAGGCCATCGCTATTACGATCTGGTGCGGTTATACAAGAATTTTAACATCTATAAATTTCCGGAGAGTAAAATGAACCAGGCGCAGTTTAATGCGAAGAAATACTTTTGGCCTTTTGACCCTTCGTTATTGTCGGCCAATCCTGCACTCATTCAGACACCATACTGGAGCACTGTCAATATGTAAACCACTAAACTTGAAAAAAATGAAAACCTTATATCGATTAGCGTTGCTGCTGGCTTTTGGACTGACAGTGATCGGTTGCAAGAAAGCGGCTTATCTGACAGACGACGGTCTCCATAAAGCCGAAGTCAATCTGTCTACTTACGACTACCTGGCCGCTCATCCCGCTGGGATGTTCGATACCTTGTTGCTGGTGATCGACCATTTTAAACTGAAGGATGAAATTAACAAAGCCAAAACGTTTTGGGCGCCCTCGGATTATTCGGTCAATCGCTATTTTAAGCAAAAGGCAGACTCGGTAAAGTTTGTGGATGAAAATGCGCAGTATTCTTTTGACCAGTTTCTAAGCGAGATTCCAATAGATTCCGTCAGGGCATACATCTACAACGAGGGGCCTTACGATCTGGCAACGGCCAGCACCGCGTATACGGCAATCAAGAATGCATCCAATATAAGTGGATTTGTCTACCATAGGCAGAAGCAACCCAAACCCCTTTGGTCTTCGGGGCCCGTCTATAATTTATACTACGTCAAAATACGGGGTGAAGCGGATCAGATCAGTCCCGACGGTATCGTTACCGTAAAAGAAGATGACATGGCCGATATGCGGGTATACTGTCAGACAACAGGCATAAAAACAGCCTCGGGCACCACGCTGAATATATTGGCCAACACCCATACGTTTGTCGGTGATTTTACGCCACGTATCCTTACAGGGCCTAAAATTGTGGAAGCGGGTTCTACGCTTACCTTTAATTACGACTTGAGCATCAAATATGATGCAGCGGGTTATACAGGTACCACAGTGAATGTGCTGCTTCCGCGCTTAGCGCGCTTTTATGGCGTGGAAAGCGGAGCAATACCTGCGCTGGTAGGTAAAGATATCACCTACTACGCCGTGCAGCCCGATGGTACGCTAAATGCAAACAGTACGGCCAACGCACCGGGGCACTGGTTTGACGCCACTGGCAAAACCTGCTCGTGGGGCAAAGATGCGCGCATTGTATCGGAACTGGCAACCGCAACAATGACCTTTAATATTTTGCAGTATCCGGGACAAACAACAGTGGGAAGCACCTATACGGTCCGCCAATCGCTGGTGTACAAGTCCAAAACTAAAGGCGATTTGAATGCTGTTTTTGTATTCAACATTAAGATCAAATAAATTATGAACCCAGCTAGGTTGATTCCGGAGCAATGCGGAATCAACCGGGTGGTTCTGTCACAAATGAAAAAATAAAACAGATGAAAAAACGAAGTTTTATCATAGGCATAGCGGGATTATCGGTGTTGGTATTGAATTCCTGCAAGAGTGACCAAGTCGGTTATTTAAATGAAAATTTGCGTTATAATGTGGAAAACCTGCAGGTCAACCAGGGGGCTGTGGTATACACGGATGCCATTGTGGCCAATGGAAGCACCACGCCGCTGACCGTGAATCTGCTGGCGGTACGAAACAAGGAGACGGGTGAGGTGACCACAGAGTTTACTAAAGAGCATGAGATATCCACCTACCTTGCCGAGGTTACCTGGCGGGATACCACCCTCGATCAATTAAATGCGAAAATTGGGAAGGCTAAATATCCACCGATGATGCTCAACGCGACGGGAGGCCGGGTAGGATTTACACAGGCAACCCAATTTGTGACCCCGGGGCAGTACACCATCGATGTGGAGGTGAGCAATGTTGCCGGACAGAAAAAATTTAAGAGTATCCTCGATTTTAATATCATCGGTGCTAAAAAGGAGGATATTTTATTTAAGTCGTGCACAAGTTCGGACTACGGTGCCGAGGCCAATTTTTTACCCTATACAGACTATGAGATCAGCGTAGAGCACCAGCCAGAAGGGGAAAACAAAATCATCTACGTATGGGAAGATAAAAACGGCAAGCCATTCAACCCCAAAAAAGGGGAGGTCATCAAGCGTGGCGACCGGCCTACATTTAAAAATTGGTCGCCTTACTATCCGGAGGAAGTTACTGAGACGGGCCTGGTGTATCGCTACCCGAATGTTTCGGGCTTGGTATATCCCATCATGAATGGTACCTATGTGGGCACGCAATTTTGGTCGGGCGATCCCATTTCTTATTACCGTATTGTGGGTACGGCGAACAGCTTGGGGCGTAACCTCAATCCCGTATCGACCATCAAATACTACAGAAGCGGTACCTATACCGTGCGCTTCCGTTTTTTGACCATCACACACAGTTGATCTCTACCTATAAATAGTTCAAATGATGAAAAGTATAAAATTGAATAGACTGCTGCTGACACTGGTCTCAGCATTGGTGTTAGTGTCGCTGGGATGCAGCAAAAAAGAGGTAGAACCTCCTGTCGAAGAGGAGACGACCACCCCGCCCACGCCCGTAGGGACAGATTCGTTGATGATCTATAAGCCCAAAGAATTTGCGGGAATGGACTATAACGATAAGGGCAGTAAATGGTCCTACTCGCGCAGCCGCCAGTCGGAGCATTTTATCGTCTTTTGGGAACCGAGTTATGGAAAGAATGATCCCAATGCCAGCGCTGTACCGGAAGAATATCGGGTGGATATTGATGATCTTTTGGCCAAAGCTGAGCAATTCTACGCATTAAATGTCAATACCCTGAAGTTTGCAGAACGCAAGGTCAACCGATCCAATCTGGATAAGTACAAGATGATGATTTTTGTACATTACACGACCGAATGGATGGCCTATGGTGGCGGTTACGACGATCTGATCGGAGCATTGTGGATCAATCCGGCCACCTGTAAGCCGGTGGGTTCCGTCATTGCGCACGAGATCGGGCACAGTTTTCAGTACCAGGTATTTGCTGATCTGAAAGGCGGCCATGGCTTTCGTTACGGCTATGGCGGAACGAGCGGGAATGGGTTTTGGGAGCAGACCGCGCAATGGCAGGCCTATCAGACCTATCCGGATCAAGCGTTCTCAGGCCACGATTTTACCGTCTATACAGAAAATTACTTTCGCCATATTCACCACGAGAAATATCGCTATGCCAGCTATTTTATTCATTGGTACTGGACCAGCAAACATGGCATCGATATGATCGGCCGTATCTGGCGCGAGGCGTTAAAACCCGAAGATCCCGTGCAGGCTTACATGCGTATCACGGGTATCGATGTGAAGCAGTTCAACAATGAGATCTACGACGCGGCCACCCGCTTTGTGACCTGGGACCTGAACAGCATCCGGGATTATGGAAAAAATTATATCGGTAAGCTGACAACCAAATTTACGCGGCAGTCCAATGGAAGTCTTCGCGTCACTTACGATCGCTGTCCGGGTACGACGGGGTATAATGTGATTCCGCTGGACGTACCTACCGTGGGAACAAAGGTTTCGGTAGCTTTTAAAGGCCTGCCAAACGCTGCTGGATTTAACGCGGTGGATGCCAGTCGTGCAGGGTGGCGCTACGGCTATGTGGCCTTGCTGAAAGATGGTACCCGGGTATACGGTGATCGGATGGAGGGTACAGAGAATACAGCAACTTTTACTGTTCCGGCCAATTGCAGCAAACTCTGGTTTGTCGTCACAGGCGCTCCATCGGTTTACCAGCCGCATGCTTGGGATGATAACGACAGCAACGATGAGCAATGGCCTTACGAAATCAACATTCAGGGTACAAACGCTACCGGATACAATGCGGTGAGCAGTCAGCCCAAAGATATCGCACTCAGTTATGATGTCAGCTTTGCTGCCGATGCGAAGAACTATTCGGGTACACAAGTAAGTGTCAACGCCGCCCAGCTAGGGGAGGCCTTTGGCATAGCTTCGGCAGACCTGGCGGGTTTGATGAGCAGCGGCAAAATTAAATTCTATGCGGTAGAGCCAAATGGAAGTTTAAATCCCAACATGACGGCTACGGGCTACGGACATTGGTTTACGCCTGCCGGTGCTGTCACCACATGGGGGGCCACGGCGGGTTTGTTTTCGGAATTTAATGCCAGTACGCTAACGTTCTCGATCGGACAATATCCGGCGGTGCTGGCGGCAGGAAAGAAATATACCGTTAAGCAGGCCATGGTATATACCTACGAGGGTACGAAAACCGTGCAGGCCACCTTCACATTTAATGTGACTATCAATTAAGAGTATGTTAAAACCACGAGATCAGGTGGTGGTTCATATGTTTATGTTTAGTTTAAGCCACGTCGGGAGATGTGGCTTTTTTCGCAGCCCATCAATTCATAATGGGAGAATTTGTAATTTGTCAATTTTAATGTAAGTTTGATTTCAGGTTCTGAATAACAGATGTATTGCTACGCAGATTTATCGGATAAAGAGTTGATTGCGCTTGTTTTAGAAAAAGATGAACAAGCGTTTGGCGTCCTATATGAGCGATATTTTCCGCTGTTATTTATTTATGCCCGCAAAATCATAGCCGATGAAGAGGTGGTAAAGGATCTTCTTCAAGACGTATTTGTGTCCCTCTGGTCAAAGACTCCGTTAGCAATAAATAGAAGTTTTTCTTCTTATATCTATGCGGCTGTGCGGTTCCAGCTATTTGACTACATGGACAAGCAGAAAGTGAGAAAGGGCTATGCCGATTCACTACAATATTTTTTGGATCAGGGCGAATACTCGATCGACAACTACCTCCTCGAAAAAGAATTGCAACAGCAGATCGAAAAAGAAATCATGAATCTTCCACCTCAGATGCGGGAGATATTTATCCTGAGCCGTCAGGAAGAAAAAAGCTATGAAGAAATTGCAAAACAACGCAATGTTTCACTAAACACGGTTCGCAAGCAGGTGAGTAATGCCTTGAAAATCATGCGTTCAAAATTAACCTTGCTGTTTTTTACTTTTTTTTAAATTTCATCTACTACTTTTCTCCGCGTTAACCTACCTATAACAAAACAACGTATTAACCTTTGTTATCATGGAGCGTAAAAACGCAAAAGAAATTCTTGAACGTTACCGTTTGGGCACCTGTTCTAAAGAAGAGAAATCTTGGGTTGAAACCTGGCATCTTCAACAGCTTAAGGAAAGCCAATATACGGCCAATGTAGCGGATATAAAGCGTATACAAGACGAGGTGAAGAGCAGAATTGAGGTCAATATCTACGATAATGTCAAACGGATAAGAAGGAAGAATCAGCTGTTTAAAATAAGTGCAGTTGCAGCGTCTTTAATATTCGTATTGGGCGTCAGCTATTTCTTTAGTAGAGAGTCTACTAAGGAACCTATAGCGCACCCGGTTTGGCAGCAGGCTGATATTCAGCCGGGAGGTCATAAAGCTGTTTTGTTGAGCGGTGATGGGAGCGCTATCCAGTTAAGTGAGCGCCGGAATACCATCATCGTGGGGGCACAGATCAGGTATGCTGACGGTCCAGAATTGCTTCAGGGTGACCCTACTTCTTCCTTATCCGAAGCGCCCACAGATCGTACCCTACAAACCCCCAAGACGGGAACATACAATATCGTACTGGCAGATGGTACAAAGGTATGGCTTAATGCCTATTCCTCCTTAAAATTCCCGTCCAGATTTGAGGGCAAGGAGCGCGTGGTGGAATTGACTGGTGAAGCCTATTTTGAAGTCGCCCACAATAAAAAGCAACCGTTTAAAGTACGCAGTCAACAGCAGACGATAGAGGTGCTGGGTACACATTTCAATCTATCTGCTTACACATCCGAAGCCACCGTAACCACACTTTTAGAAGGTGCTGTTAAAGTAAATAATGTTGATGACAGCAAGTCGGTTTTGCTAAAGCCTGGTCAACAAAGTACCGTTAAGGAAGATACGAAACAGATCCAGCTCGCCCAGAGCAATACCGAGCATGCGGTAGCCTGGAAGAATGGCTACTTTAATTTCGATAACGAAACCTTAGGCAGCATCCTCAGTAAGATAGCGCGCTGGTACGATGTGGAATTTACCTATGAAAAGACGCCGTCCAATAAGACCTATATTGGTGCCGTATCCCGATCGCGCAACCTTTCCGCCGTATTGCGTGCACTGGAGGCCGTCGCTGATGTTAAATTTAAACGAACGGGACGAAAAATCACCGTCACCCCCTAGATCAACAGAATAATAACTAAACCTATCGAAAAACCAACATCATGAAACACCCGCCCTAGTGAAAAACTAAAAATTGCGTCACAAAAAAAACCGAATGTGCTGCGAACACATCCGGTCAATTTTTGGGTCCCAATCATTAATTCCAACAACTAACAATAGCATCTAACCCAAATTACTCAAATGTATGAATTTTTACCTTGAAAAATGGAGGGGGACTCCTGTCTATATCCTCTATAAAACGCTCGTCGTGATGAAACTTATTCTTGTGCTGCTGACATTTGGCCTGTGTCAGGTATATGCAAGTGGCTTTGCTCAAAAAATAACGCTAAAGGAAAAAAATGCTTCTTTAGAACTTATTATCAATAAAATCCGTCAACAAAGTGGTTACGATTTTATTGGCGATGCTGCACTAATCAAAAAAGTTAATGGTCTCAGCCTCACCGTAAAAGACGCGCCGCTGGTTGACGTCCTAAATCAGCTCTTCAAAAATACCAACATTACGTATCGAATTGATACCGATATTATCGCATTAAAGCCAAAGACTGAGGTGATGACCGCTAATCAGCAAATCGTCATCAGCGGCAGAGTGGTCAATGAGCGGGGTGAAAGTCTATCGGATGCCTCTGTGCGCGTAATCCACAGCGAGGTGATGACAAAAACGGATAAAGACGGCTCATTCAGCCTACGGGTATCCGATAAAGAGGCAATGATTTTGGTTTCTTACGTGGGTTATGAACCCCTCACGCTCAAAGCCAAAGAATCCATGGGGCTAATCCAGCTTACGGCAAGTTTGTCAACACTGGAAGGTGTCGATATCACGGTGAGTACAGGTTATCAGACGATTTCGAAAGAGCGTGCTACAGGGGCCTTCAGCCAGGTCGGGCAATCGGTATTGGCCAGGCGTCCTGCATCCAACCTTTCCAGTGCACTGCAAGGTACGGTAGCGGGTATGCAAGCCAAGGAAAATGAAGACGGTAGTGTAGACTTTCTGATCCGGGGCAATAGCACCCTATATGCCGATAGTAAACCACTGGTCGTGGTGGATGGTTTCCCCATATCGAGTAGCAACTTCTCGGATATCAATCCCAATGACGTCGAATCTGTCACTGTACTGAAAGACGCCGCTGCGGCATCCATCTGGGGAGCACGTGCCGCCAATGGCGTTATTGTTATTGTCACCAAAAAAGCTAAAACCGACAATAAACTTATCATCCAGGGGAGTGCATTTTCCAGGATAGCGCGAAGACCAGACCTAAATTACATCCTTACACAAGCCAATTCGGCCGATCATGTTGCCTACGAACGTAAGGCGTATGAAAACAATTGGGCCTTTTATCCCTATGCGAATTCGTTTGGTGACATAGCGAACTCATTGACATTAGCGCAGGAAGCATTATATGCCAATCAATACGGTAAAATGTCTACAGCCGACATGAACGCCGAACTAGACCGATTGAGCAAGATTGATAATCGCGGACAGCTTCGGGATTTGCTCACGCAAAATGCCCTACTGAATCAATACAATATCAATCTGCAGGCCGGCAATCAGCGTGTACGGAACTACACCTCTGTTCTCTATGAAAAAAACAAAGGTGCCTTTCAGAAAAACGGTTATGACCGTTTTAATTTAAATTTCAACAATGATTTTAAGATAACCTCGTTTTTGCAGTTTAACTTAGGCGCCAACCTACAATATAAAAAACAGCAATACGGAGGGGCTACCCTTGAGGAGATCGCGCAATTATCGCCTTATGAACTGCTCTTGAACGAAGATGGTAGTTATGGGGTCAATCTAAAAACCTACAACCGTGAACAGCTTAGTCTGATTCCGACTGAAAAATTTACTTATGCCGACTGGTCGTACAACTTATTGCGCGAAGTGCGTGGCCGAGAGTTTACTGACGAGCGTATCAATGCCCGTATACAGACGGGCCTTACCCTCAAGATCATTCCAGGGCTTACCTTCGATACCAAATTCCAATACGAGCGCAATAAGATAGACCGGCAGCGTATGTATGATGAAAGTACCTTCTATGTACGTAGTCTGGTGAATAGAAAAACGCAGTATGACGATGATACAAAGACCGTAGGTAAAGCTTATATCCCCAAAGGCGGGATTTTGAGACGTGGCATTAGACAATATGAAGATGGCTCCAATGACGAGGAATTGGGGGCGGAGGATATACAAAGTTTTGTCTTTAGGAACCAATTGAACTTTGACCGGACGTTCGGTGCCGATCATCAGATCTCGGCCATTGCCGGTATTGAAGTGTCGCAATACTTGACTAACGGAACCATCAATCCGACCGTGTACGGCTATTACAAAGACAAGCTTCAGGCGACTACACCACCTTACGGTTATGGGAGTTCGGTAGACCAATTCACCGATTTTGAAGGTTACCCGACCACGATTCCTGGAGGTAATACAACGTTTAAGTGGCAAAAAAACAAATTTGTGTCACTCTACGGAAATGCAGCTTACACCTACCTGAGCCGCTATACGCTGTCTGGAAGTATACGAAGTGATGCCTCGAATTTCATCACAGACGATCCCAAACTACGGTGGTCACCATTATGGTCAATAGGAGCTAAATGGAATGTCGCGAAGGAAAACTTTATGACTTCGCAAGAAGGTATAGACCGACTTGAAATGCGCCTGACCTATGGTAAAAATGGGAATATGGAAAATTCGACCTCTACGGCGACGTTACTCAATGTAGGTGGCAGTCTAAATACATCAACAGGCACCATTACCGCAACCATTGCTGATAATGGTAATCCTAGCCTACGTTGGGAAAAGACAGCGTCGACCAACCTTGGAGTCGACTTCTCCCTCTATAAGGGCCTGCTATTTGGTTCGTTGGATCTATACCGCAAAAAAGGCTCTGGAATCATTGGGCAGATCGCATTGCCTACAGCAACTGGAACGCAAATCCAAAAATTCAATAATGCCGAAATCACCAATAAAGGGTTCGAAATTGCACTGGGTACCCGTGTCGAAATAAGCAAAAACATACTTTATCAGACGAATATCAATTATGCTTTTAACGCAAATAATATAGACCAGCTCTATAACCCCTCATTGTATACTTACCAAATGATCAATGGGGCTTTTGTTGAAGGCCGCCCCGTAGGTTCTATTTATGCTTTTGACTACGTCGGTATGATCAATGGAGTACCGCATGTCGCCGGACCGAACAATAGTCAGCAGAGCTTCAATGATGTGTCGCTGTACAATCGAGGTTTGGGTCTTCCATTCCTGCATTATATGGGTACTAGCGTACCACCACATACACTGGGCTGGACCAATACGTTACAACTCGGTAACTTTAACATCATGTGTATCCTATTGGGCAAGATGGGTGGTGTGTACCGTAATCCTGTATTTAACTATGCAGCACTCGTAGGGTCTGATAAGACTTTTGTCAACAAATATGTGAATGAAGTGCTGGCGGGGAATCCTAATATTCCAGGATTTGCACTTCCTGATGAGCCTAACCTCTACCTTTGGGATCGCTACAGTGAGGCGCTAAGCAGCCAGGTGGAAAAGTCGTCCTATATCGAGTTGAAAGAACTTAGTTTGGGATACAAGTTGTCTAACCGGTGGACAGAAGCCATCCGATTAAACCATGTCAATCTATTTGTACAGGTGCGTGACCTTGGCCTGATCTGGCATGCCAATGCGAAAGGGTACAATCCCGATTGGCTACCAGGTACGATGCGACCTGCACAGAGCTATACATTCGGTATTAATTTTCAATTTTAATAACAGAAAAACATGAGAGTGTTCCTATATATCGGGTTTGCCGCTGCCATACTGACGACCGCAAGCTGCAAAAAATACCTATCCGAAGAGCCCAAGAAACAGGCTAGTATCAAAACCGTGGAGCAGTTAGAAGCTTTGGTCAATAATGCCACCGAGTTTTCGAAAGAAACTAACTTTACGGCTACCTATTCGACCGACGATACGGAGATCAGCAAGGAGCTGTATAAAAATAACGTCACGGCTTTTACAGTCAATAGTCTTCAGCGTTATGTGTCATCTACAGCGGGTATTGAAAACCTCGCTACTGACGAGCTGTGGACTGGAGAATTCAAAAAGATTTTCACCGCAAATGTCATTTTAAAAAACATCGACCTGGTTAGCGGTGATGAAGCCAGTCGCCGAAGGGTTAAAGCGGATGCCCATTTTATCCGGGCGATGTCTTATTGGATCCTGGTCAATAATTATTGTGCGCCTTATGCTGCGGCGAATATGAATAGTTTAGGACTGCCGTTAAAGCGTACCGTCGATTACGAAGAATCGCTGAAACGGGCCACGCTTCAGGAAACTTACGATTTCATTCTGGCAGATATCGAAGCAGCAAAGAAAGTGGCTGAAGCCGATGTCGATCCTAGAAAGACCTGGCGGGTAAGCCAGAAAGCTATTTCAGCTTTCATGAGCCGGTACTATTTATTTACGGGTGACTACGATAAGAGCTTAGCCGAATCAAACAAGGCACTGGAGTCGGCTACCGTAAGTTTAGTGGACTATAATACCATCCTTCCGGGCAGAAGCGTCTCTTACAGCAATCCAGCGGCAACGCTCCGGTACAGTCAATTAAACGACTGGAATGCCGCGAAATATCTCTATTGGAGCGAGCTCTACTACAGCCGTTATCAATATACCGGTGAACAATGGTATCTGCCGAGTAACGCACTGGTAGCGCTGTACGATCAGACCAACGATCTCCGTTACAAGCATCTGATGATTCCGAATGGCGGCCGGCGTTTCAATGTCGTGACACCAGCTGCGTATCGGTACACCATGTTTACCGACGGGAGCATCTTAGTTTCAGGTCCGACGAGAGCCGAGATGCTTCTTAATAAAGCCGAGGTGCTAGCCCGTCAGGGAGATGTTCAGAATGCCTTATTGGCGGTCAATACCCTACGTCAAAAACGGATGTCCACCTATAGTGCACTTACGGCAGCTAACAAGGATGAAGCGATTAAACAGGTGCTGGCTGAAAGACGCCGTGAACTTCCTTTTGTGATGCGATGGTACGATATACGCCGATTTAGTGTCAACGACTACGCTGCGGATAATATTACCGTAAAGAGAGACTTTTACCAAGTCAATAGAACAGGAGTCGACCTCTCTACACCCCAAATTTATACCCTCGAAAGTAAGCATTTGGTCGTACCGATCAACGGTGTGGAGATCGATGCCAGCAAGGGACAGATCCAGCAGAATCCTTATTAAAACATGAAATACGATTATACATTACGTCATGAAATTCAAAAATATAGTAATCACAATAAGCCTGTTGATAGCGAGCTGCCTATATAGCTTCGGACAGCGCAAAACCTTTACAGTCACTTCCAAAATTGCCGACTTGAAAGACAGTACCTACAACATGACCATCTGGAATGGGATATCAGATGTCGTCTTTAAAAAGGGCAGCATTAAAAATGGACAGATATACTATCAGGATACCACTTCCGTACCGCTGATCATACGCCTAACGCTTCCGACCGAATCGCTTTATAAGCGTGTCGACCGAGGGTACATTCCTGTCAAAAGCCAATCCATCTGGTTTGTCGCCATGCCGGGTGGTAAAATATTACTGAAAGGAAAGCTGTCCGATTTTGCTGAAGTATATCCGAGTGGGGATAAAGAAAATGATGTCATCAGTAAACTCAATAAGGGCTATCACCCTTTGTTGAATAAATCGGCAAATATTGAACTGAAACTGGCAAAAGATACAGTAGAAGAAGCGCTCAAAAAGCGTCTTGAAGCCGAACAAGAACGGATCGATTCCGAAGCCGAAAAATACTTGAAGGACTTTTTAAAGAAGAATATTTCGTCAATAGCCGGACTCTATTACCTGGAAGATATGCTGATCAGGGAGATTGTGACGATCGATACGGTGGAGGCTCTATTACCTACTGTAGCGAAGGCATACCAAAGCTCCCCGTTCTATACGATTTTAAAGAACCGTGTGGCGGGAAGTAAATATGATGTAGGCAAGTCCATATTCCAGATAAACACCAGGAATACATATGACGGACAGGTGTTTGACTCCAACAGCTGGAAGGGGAAATTTTACCTCATCGATTTTTGGGGCTCATGGTGTGGCCCATGTATGGCCGATGTCCCTGATCTGAAAAAATTGAGAGACAGCTACCCCGATCAACTGCGTGTGCTGGGCATTGCGTCCGATAAAAATGACAGCTGGCGAAAAGCCATCGAACAGCACAACCTCAACTGGGCGCATATATTGAACGACAAAGGAAGCAACAATTATGTACTGCGTCTCAATGTCACTGGATTTCCAACAAAGATCCTCGTGGATCCTAACGGAACCATCGTATACCGAAGTACCGGCGGCGGAGAAACCTCCTTTGAAAAGATAAGCGAAATTATCAAAAACTGGAAATAAAAGCCAATAACGAAAACGCCTGAACCTAGCAATTCAGGCGTTTATTTGTTACATTCGCATAGCTAAAAGGAACTCATGCAAATCGTTCAATACACACCGGACTTCAGAGAAGATTGTCTAGCAATCTTCAACAGTAACCTGCCTAAATTTTTTGCTGCGGACGAACTGGAACTTTTTGACAAGTTTTTGGATGAGGTCATTCCAGCTGATTATTACGTCGTTTTAATTGATGGCCGGCCTGTTGCCTGTGGTGGGATATTTTTTGATAACAGAAATAATGAGGCTGGATTGGCCTGGGGTATGGTCAGTGTTTTCTATCATAACAGAGGGATTGGTAAGCTGTTGACAGCGTTTAGAATAGCTCTTTTAAAGAAAAGGTATCCCGACAAAATGCTAAAAATTGAAACGTCTCAGCATACGGCGGGCTTTTACGAAAAAAATGGCTTTTCCATTGTTGATATTGTGCCCGACGGCTTTGGTCAAGGAATCGATAAGTATACCATGGAGATGGCTCCCGCAACAGGAAATTAAAGGTGTAGCAATTCGGGAGCAAGCTAATAATACCACTCAAAAGCAAGCGCCGCTCGTCGTGGCTTTTTGCCGTTCATCACGCCGATCTTACCGTTCGAATAAATTATTTAGGTAACCGCAATTCGGGCAATACATTCGTATCAAATCAAGAAATACGAATAATGACCACAAAATTTATTTATCTGCAGTTTGCCGCAGCGCTCTTTGCTTGCGGTGCGGCGTATGGAGAGACCAATTTTTGTTTACAGGATACAACTACCCTTAAGTCAATACGGTTGAGCGAGGTTGAAGTGTCGGGGCGGGTAAATCCCCTTAAAATTGCTCCTGGCAAGCTGACTTATCAGGTGACCAAAGGGAGTGCAGGTTCTTCGGGGAGCGCGCTGGAGCTGCTGCGCAGAATGCCTGGCGTGAGTATTTTAGCAAACGGTACGATCAGTTTAAATGGGCAAGCCGGCATTCAGCTGCTGGTGGATGGAAAGACAAATTTTATGAATGGCGAAAATCTGATCAATTTTCTAGCCTCCATGCCCGCTTCATCGCTTGATGTGGTCGAACTTATTACACAGCCAGATGCTACCCTGGATGCCAACGGTGAAGCCCGGTTTATTAATCTAAAACAAGCCATTCGTAAGGCCAATGGCCTAACTGTGTCGGTAGCAAGCAATGCCGAACAGGGAAAATATAGCCGGACTTATCAAAATATCGCCGTGACCGCCAATGCGTCCAAGTGGACGACGTCACATACGTATTCGTATGGGGAAGGTACCGAATTGATTGCTGTCAATTCCACCCGGTATATCAGCCCTGGGACGGATATGGGCAGCAATGACTTACGATTGGATATGGATGCCGTAAGAAAAAGAAAGTACCACAATCATTATTACAACGGCACGCTCGACTATACGCCCAATGACAACGTGAAAATAGGGGGCTATGTGCTGATCAACAATCATGAGCGGACCAAACAGGAAGCTGTCCGTTCTCATTTTTTTTACAGCTCTTCACAGCCAGATTCCAGCATAGCAACCGCGAATATCTTAAAGCATGCTTTTAAGAATTTTAGCACAGGCGCACATGTAACGCTCCAGCTCGGTACCGGTTCCAAATGGGAGAATTATGTTGACCGGCAACAGTTTAGGCAAGCGGAAACCCAAGATCAGCTGTTGGATAAATTTGGTGCTGACGGATCAGCAATAGCTTCCCAGCAGCAGCTGCGCGGTGAGGCGGGGGGGAAGGTTACGATTACGACCATGCAATCGAAATACCTGCTTGACATCCGGCCAAATGTGGCGGCTTCCTTTGGAGGAAAATTGACGCAGGTGGACATGCATAACCGTTCATTATTTCAGCAGGCAGCTGATAAGCATTGGCAAGTGCGTCCCGAGCTAAGCAATACGTTCGGCCATGAGGAGCAGCTAAAAGCACTTTTTATGCAAACGCGGTACAACCCGTCGGACGCTTTTCAGATCGATCTGGGACTACGTTTTGAGGATGCTGCTTTTAAGAGCACCACGGCACATAAACTGGATACAGCTTTTACCGTACAAAGGTCCTATAGCAACTTCTTCCCCAACCTTACCCTCACTTATGCACTGGATGCAGCGCAAAAGCTTTCGGTCAATTACCATAGGCGGGTCAACCGGCCTAATTTCAAAGACCTGAGTCCTTTTGTGGAGGTCAACGACCCCTATTTGTACGAGCGGGGAAATCCAGCGTTGAAACCCGAATTTGCCAACAATATGGAGCTTACCTGGTTGTTTAAAAATTCATATTCACTGCAGCTCCGCTATAGCCAACGGCAAGATGCGATCAGCAAGAGCTACAACCTGGACGAACAAAGGCGGACTATTGTGATGCCGATGAACTTGAAACATGCATCGGCGGTGGGGCTGCGGTTCAATGCGGCCAATATTTCTCCCGTCAAAAAGTGGAACATCCAGCTGAATGGAAACCTGATGTACAGCAGTTTTGAATGGCTTATAGGAAACGATGTGCAGCAAAATAGGCGGCTTGTCCCTTCTTTGCAAGTGCAGCATACTGTCAGTCTGCCTTTTAAACTCAGTGTAGACCTCAACGGGTTCTGGAATGGCACTACTGCCGAAGGGCAGGCTACTATTGCTTCCCTCTGGTCTATGAATACAGGAGTACGCAAAACCTTCTTGCAAGATAAATTAACTTTGTATATTTATGGCAATGACCTTTTCCGGACAAACAGGCCTCAAATAACCTTTAGCAGTGATGCTATGGAAGGCAGATACCGGGAGTTGTACGACAGCAGATCCGTGGGGATCAATCTTTCCTACCGATTACACCGCGGAAAGAAAGATAATCTAAAGAGCGTGCCTGGCAACGACCGTTTAGAAGAAGGTAACCGGATTAATCATTGATATCATGAGAGCGAGCATTGCAAAACTAAGTGTAAACCCCATACCTTATCTAGGCCCGGCGCTTTGGGGAATCGCTTCTTTCAATATTCTTCGTGTGGTGACCGATTTAACGAAGAAAAATGAGTTTTGGTCTGGGGGTGTTAAGATCCATTCGGTCGGGCTGCTCATCTCGGTGATTTTTTGTTATGTGATCACCTTTTTGTGGCGGCGGCGGCTGGGCAGAATATTTGCTGCGAAGCCTACCGTTACAACCAATGTAGCGGTAGAGTATATGGTTGCCGTCGTACAGATAATGGGTCTATTGAATCCAACCGTGTATGTGTCGGAGCGTCTCGGTTGGGTATATATGGGTGACGGTTATATTGATTATATCTTGGTCAATGCGATTTATGTGCCGCTCTTTCTGCTGTACTATATGTTTTTGCGGAACGAGCGCAGCGACAGGAATATGGCCGAAAATCGCATCTACGTTGAACAGATTAAAGCGGATAAGTTAGATACCGAATTGCAGTTGCTGAAAAGTCAATATCATCCACATTTCCTGTTCAATGCACTCAATACCGTTTATTTTCAGATTGACGAATCCAATACAACAGCAAAAAAAAGTGTTGAGCAGCTTTCGGAACTGTTGCGCTACCAGATTTACACGATGGATGAGGAGGTCTCCATGGAGCACGAACTTGCATTTCTGACATCGTATATAGCGTTTCAGCAGCAGCGGCTGACGGCAAGATTGCATGTGCATACCGACATTGAAAAGAATTGGACAGGTGTCCGTATCTATCCTCTACTGTTTCAGCCTTTAATAGAGAATGCCTTTAAATATGTGCGAGGAGCATACGAGATCTCGATTTGCCTCAAGCGTGAAGGAACTAAAATCTATTTCAGTATTTCAAACAGTTTGTCTGGGGCAGCTGCCGATGCGTCAGCAATTCCGCGGACTGAGCGAACGGAGTCGGGGGCTGGACTTTCCAATCTGAAAAAGAGGTTGGCACTGCGCTATCCGCAGCGGCATACCTTACAAACGCGAGCCGATGGAACGTTTTTTTTGGCAGAATTAATACTAGATTTATAAGTGATGATGATGGAAATCAAATGTGCTATCGTAGACGACGAGCCTTTTGCCCGTAAGGGAATTGCATCTTATATAGCAAAAATAGATTTTTTGAAGCTTGTTGTGGAATGCGAAGATGCGATTGAATTGAGCCAATATCTGCGTTTGCATCCCCTTGATCTGATCTTTCTCGATATCGAGATGCCCGAGATATCGGGTTTGGATTATATAGCGAGCTTAAGCAATCCGCCGAAGATTATCGTGGTGTCGGCCTACGAAAAGTATGCTTTGCGCGGTTATGAATTGGAAGTAGTCGATTATCTGTTAAAGCCTGTACCTTTTGAACGCTTCTTTAAGGCGGCCAATCGGGCATTCGATGTACTCTGCAATGCTGCTCCTTCAGCGGGGCTGTTGGCAAATTCACAGGAGGCGCATATCTTTCTGAAGGTGGACAAACAATTAAAAAAGATTTTTATTCAGGATATCTTGTTTGTACAGAGTATGGGTAACTACGTGGTTGTGCATACCTCAGGTACACGTGAAGTGACCTATTGCAGCCTACAGCAAATGATAAGCATGCTGCCAGCACAGCACTTTATTGCTTGCCACCGATCCTACTTGGTCAATAAGAGTAAAATAGCAATCATAGCAGGGAATCAGTTACATGTGGGGGAATATAAAATTCCGATCGCCCGAAATTTAAGGGATGATGTGATGGCAGCGATCTTGAATATTACCGGCCATCATCCGCCCCGATAATTTCGTCGATCTCATTACAGATCCGCTGAATGGGCTTTGTAAAATAACTCTGTGCAAGCTGTACCCTTTTTTCTTTACCATTCTCGTGGCGATAACGTGCTATGAGGGACACATTGATAGTAATGAGACCGTATTGTTTGAGTTTGTGGATGGTAAACCCTTCTAGGCGATCGAGCGGCACAGTTACTTCCCTTCCTACAAGACCTTTACGTACACGCATTTCCCTTCTTTCCATATCGATGATAAAGTAAGATCGCAGCAGGGAAATTATTAGGATGACCAAAATACCGAGCATCCACCATTTAAAAGAGGATTCGGGAAGTTTTACGAATCCCACTATCATTATAATGGAAAAAATGCCGATCAACGGTACATAGGTTTCTAGCTGGGGTTTCATTTTGTATTCGTTTCCGATTCTTTCGAAGTTTTTCATGTGTCTAGCGCTCGTTTCTGCTTACCGATATATTTAGTTTAAATTAGCTGAAATTTTTTAATTATGAAAGTGTTTATTTGGAGGCTAACTGTCTACTCAGGAAAGTATTACAAGTGGAACGAGATTTGGCATCAAACGAACACAAGAGGTACATCTTGTAGATGGTAGTCAAAATGGAATAAAGGAGTTGCCCACCGTGTAAGAGCGCAACTGGTAAGTAGTGTTTCTAAAGCTCGAAATTTATTGATAAATTAACTGAAACGCACACTTAATCCTTTTACGGTATGGTAAAGTATTTATTAATAGGTAGTGTTTTCCTAGCAGTGGGATGTTCTGTATATCGACAAGCGCCAACATTGATTTTGAAAAATAACACGAGTGGAAAAATAAAGCTTAGTGGCTATTTTTACGTTAAAAAAGATAAGAATCTTTATAATTCGATAGTTCTTTACCAAAATGGTATTGTCCTCGACGGGGGCAGTTCAGAAGTAAGTGCTGGTATAAATAGTGTTGATAGCAATTTTTTAGCAACATATAACTTCAATAATTCATATGATAGAAAAATCCCATATATATGGGGCATTTATAGTATAAATCAAAATCATATCATAATTGAACTTTATAAAGTACCTGCTTTTGGTGAATCCTATCAAACTTATGTTGATGAAGGATACGTAGTAAATGAAGGACAATTTATCATAACTTCACGAAAATACATCAAAACGGGTAAGCTTGAAGCAAGGCGAGATACGTTCAATTTTAGACCATTATCAATAAAGCCGGATAGTACAAATAATTTTATTAAATAATTACCACCTATAAAGGTGTTTCTGAAATTTCCTATTTGTGACTGTCTTCGATGATCCATATTTTGTTTTGATGCGCTTACTATATATTGATATCTGTTTCGTTGATTGATGATCTTCAATAGAAACAAGATGGTATTGGAGTGGCTACCTTCAGTGGGAGACAGATTTAATAACTAATTTTAAATTTGTAGAGATGCATAGAAAGTTTGATAATTCATTTAAAATAATGGCTGTAGATTTGAGTGTTGTTAAGGGATTCGTAGCAGAGTGTAAGTGTCCCAAAAAATCTAGCAGCTTAAAACTGGACATAAATGTTTAGATTTAAGTAATAAGATGAAAAAGACATGTTTTACAGAAACACCGATTGTGCGAGCACTAAAAGAGGGAGAAGAAGGTCGAAAGACCGAAGATATCCGCCGAGAGCTTTAGATCCGCAAAGCCACCCTTTATAACTGGAAAAGCCCTTATGGTGGCATGAAAGCGTCAGATGTAAAGCGCCTGAGGAACTTGAAGAAGAAAATGCACGTTTAAAAAAGATGTTTGCCGAATTGAGTATGAACCATGATATCCTAAAAGAAGTTATCACAAAAAAAGATTGGGGCTCCGGCAACAAAAACAGTTTACTGAAGAGATTATCCTAGATTACGGTTTTAGTGTCACCGGAGCCTGTAAATTGACTGGTATGTGCCGTTCACAATATTAATATTTTGGTAAGAAAGATGATAGTACCGTTATAGTAGCATTAGATCAACTGTCTTGCAAACATCCTGTATATGCCTTTCGAAAACTATATGCCTACCTGCGCAGACAAGGTAAGTCATGGAACCATAAAAAAGTATACAGAGTATATAAGCTGCTTAATATGAACAAGAAACGGCGTAGCAAACGTTGGCTACCTACTCGGGAGAAGCAACCTTTGGAACAACAGACCCCATGAAGGGCTGGGGAATCTCACACCACTGGAATTGTCAAAGAATATTATACACAAACAACAAATAAATCAATTAGTACGTAAATTAGAAAAGTCCGATCTCAGCTGTCGGAAAAATGGGGTGCTCACAGTTGGAAAATAATTTTTAATTTTTCTTTAAAAGGTTTATATTTGTTGTGTAAATTTTTATTTAAATACCATAATTAACTTAATGCAATTTCACTATGCTAATGACGCAACTTTAACGACATGTTAATACATTGAGTCTCATTTTATAAAGTTTCCCGTCTTGATCAAAATGTAAAAAATTAAACCCTTTAGTAACTTTAAATCCTATTTTTTTATGAACTATAAATTTTTATCTCCTATTTTTTTGATATTGGTGTTATTTACATCATTTGTGAAGGCGCAGGGGGTTAACCCTATCCCACTACAACCTCAGGCGGCAGAGCTTTATAAATATAGTTCAAATCAAGTTTCCCCCTTAACTGGTGTTCCAGATATCAAAATCCCATTGTTTTCGGATAATAGTAATTCAGATATAAGTCTAGTTTTGAGTTATAACGCTTCCGGAATCAAAGTAAATCAAGTAAGTACTTGGGTTGGCCTCGGCTGGTCTTTAAACGCTTCGGGCATCATATCTCGTACGGTTCGAGGTTTACCCGATGAGACACCAATTGAAGGCTATATGGCAAATTCGATGACTGCCGATGATATCGCAGCTTCCAATTCCTATGACTTATTGAAGCGCTATGCAGAGAACGAAGTGGACTGTCTTCCTGATTATTTCAACTTATTATTACCAGGAAAGAGTTTTACATTTATTTATCGGAAGACTAGCGGAAAATTAGAATCATTAACTCAAGATCCTGTTAAAATAGAATGGGAAAATTCAAGCGTAAAGACAAATTCTCGGTTTAAGCTTACAGACGAATTCGGTAAACAATATTTTTTCGATCAGAGGGATGCTGTTTTTGGTGATTCAAATCCAATAGGAACACCTCTTGCTCTGAGAAATTATAATCAAAGCTGGCATTTAACAAAAATTATTTCGGCCAATAAAGTTGACACTATAAATTTTAACTATGGAAGATATAATGCACAAGGTTATCTTAAAGATATTACAGAGTTTAGAACATATGCTGATAATAACTTTTATTTAGGAGGTAACAATGTAACATATAATCCTTCATTTGTAAATGCAGGAGTTAAGGAGACAATTAATTTATTGGATTATAACGAATCATTGGTGAGTGAGATAAAATATAAAGATTCTCGTATTTTATTTTATGCCAAAACTCAGCGTAAGGATTTTGGTAAGCAGCTTGACAGTGTTGTTGTATTGAACAATGGTAAAAGAACATATAAATATGAATTTAAATATGGTTACTTTGAAGCAAATTCATCGCCAACCTACCCTTCAGAGTATCGGCTTAAACTGATTGCGGTAAAGAAAGTTTCCATTTCAACTTCCTTGATTCAAGAAAAGTATAGTTTTGAATATGACGAAACCATAAGATTACCATCGACTGATTCTAAATCTCAAGATTATTGGGGGTACTATAATGGCTCTAATAGTTATGGTTTCCTACCAGATGTAAAGCCAATGCATCCTTCTTTAACTGCTCATCGAAGTGTAAATATTGGTTTTGCTAATCGTAAAGTCTCAGGTGGGCATGCCAAAGCAGGATTATTAAAAAAGATTATTTTTCCCACTGGGGGGAGTGTTGAATATTCCTATGAAAGTAATAAATATCTATCGGATTTTACAAGATTTGCAGATGTATCAGTTATGGAATCGTTTCGATTAACCGCTAAATCAATGTTGGTTCCTGTCCAGCGCAGACAGCAGTTTACTCTTCCTCCAAATCTGGAGAATAATGGAATGTGTAGGCTTTTAATCACAATGAGTGCACACAAAGGGGCGGGGCCGTTTAACCTTGAAGATGTTCAATATATAAAGATAAGAAATGTCACCCAAAACCGGGATGTAGCTACTTATACCCACACAACAGATTTTTATAATGTAAAAAATATTGATATTTACCTATATCTGAATCCCGGAGAGGTTTATGAGGTGTTTGCAAGTGTAATGAGCGAACCCTCACTATCGGAACCTGTTTATTTAACCGCCAGTCTTACGTCAAGTATAACTTTAACGGGCAAAGAAGAACGTGATGGAGGGGGGCTTAGAGTTCAAAATATCTCCTACTATGACGAAAACAGTACATTATTACAATCCGAATCCTATACCTATCCGACAGGTACTTTTCTGCGAGGTGACAAGGAATTTGAAAACAATTTTGTCGAAAAGAGAGAATTTATTACAGACCCAGCGTGCGTGTCTAAAACAGCTTTATGCTTTAATTGTTGGGTAGATACAAAAACGGTAACCTATTACGCGTCCGGTAGTCTTCCAATGATTACTTTAGAAGGGGCATCAATTCTTTACAATAATGTAACAAAAACAATACGTAATCAGTTTGGGAATCCTCTAGGCAAAGTTGAGTTAACGAGAAGTTATCAGCCCTTGGGGCACAGTTCATTTTATAATCCCTTACTTCCAGGAATGCGAGAATACATTTCCAATTTGATTTTAGCATCGCAAGTCCCTTCTGAGTATCATTACTCATATGATCCCGTTGCTAAGGATTTTCAACTGGTCAAGACCAAGATTCAGGAATATGAAATTAAGTATGAAGGCGATGAACCGGTAACTTTTGTCTTCAGAAGGAATTTTTATAATCATTCTATTTGCACGACTACGGGTACCGTCTTTGATCCTGCGGATTTTAGCCATATACAATACAAAGTTTATTTTGGACAGTTTAAATTGGCATCAACGACTATAAAAGAATATGATAAAGGTAACGAAATAGTAAGCAATACAACAAATTATTTTAACGATAATCCTATCCATGGTCAAATTAATAGAATAGAGCGTATAGCAAGTAATGATAAAAAAGAAACGGAATATCTTACTTTTCCGGATGATTATGCTAATGGAATACCATTCATTGATCAGATGAAAAAAGGACAGTCACATCAAATAGCATATCCAATTGAGCGGCTAAAAGTACTTGAAAGTGCAAATCAACAATATGTAACAAATGGCGAAATCAATACTTACAAGATCGGAGGAACTCTTTTGAAAGATAATTATTATAAGTTGGAGACAGTTGAGCCTATTTTTGTGCAGGATTTTAAAATTACCAATCGCTTGAAGGGAGTGATTTCTCCAAATGGTTCAGCATCTGCTTTTCAAGCAGATAGTCGTTATAAAAAGCAACTCGAATATTCCAATTATGATATCTACGGAAATCCAACAGAATTAAAAGAAAAGGAAAGGAGCAGTACCGTGTACTTGTGGGGGTACGGCGGTCAATACCCTATCTTAGAAATCAAGAATGCAACTTATGCCGAGGTGACTACAGCGCTTACACAAGCGTCCATTGACAATCTCAACAGCAGTATTCAAACCGAAGCGACAATGGAGGCATTAATCAAGAGCGCCGCGGATAAACTGCGGACAAGTTTGCCAAAATCTATGGTTACTAGCTATACCTATAAGCCGTTGGTAGGCATGAAGAGTAAGACCGACGCCCGAGGAATAAAAGAAACCTATACGTACGACGGCATGCAGCGTCTTCAAGCTATTCTTGACCACCTGAACAATGTAAACAGGTCCTTTGATTACAATTACCGTTCCAACTAAGCCAGATCAATTATGAAGAAGAACTTTTTAACATTTTTATCCTTGGTTGTTGCGGGATCTGTAGATGGACAAAGCCTTATGGACAACCTTACCCTGAGTTCCTATAGCAATCAGACGAATATACAGGCGCTCAAGAGTATCACGCTTACCAATGGCTTTTATATTCCAGCACCCGCGGCGGGCAAGACGGTTACGATCAGTATTGCCGGTTTTCAGAATATCGTGAGTGCCCCGACAGCGGGGCAGAACTATATCCTTACACGGACTTTTCGGGATACGGTCAAGCTGGCGCAACTTGGGAGCCTGCGCACGATCGGTCAGGAAAACCAGAGCATCCAGTATTTTGACGGACTTGGTCGTCCGAGCCAGACGGTGCAGCTGATGGCCAGCCCGACGTATAAAGACATTATACAGCACATCGAATATGATGGGTTTGGACGTGAGTCGACAACATATCTTCCCTATGGCGAGAAGTCAGGCAACGGTAGTTTCAGGTCGGGAGCTAAAACAACACAGTCGGACTTTTACAAAGACGGGATAGGCTGGGATGCTGCTACTGTGAAGACGCCGAACCCCTATGCGATCACGGTCTTTGAGAACAGTCCGCTGAACCGTGTACTGGAAAAGGGGGCACCGGGTGCAGCCTGGCAGCCCTTGCCAGCGCCGGGTACGGGGCATACGGTGAAAACCAGCTATGGCACGAATACGGCCATGGGGCTTGATGTTGTTAAGCTATGGACGGTAACGGCAAGCGGAGCCAGCGGTACGACGAACTATTCTGCCGGTAAGCTTTACCGTACGACGGTGAGGGACGAGAATTCCGTCAATACAACATCCCGTAGCGGATCGGTGGATGAATATAAAGATTTTGAAGGTCGGGTGATTCTCAAGCGGGTATGGGAGAGCGAGAGCAAAGCACTGAATACGTATTATGTATACGATGATTTTGGCGACCTGAGGTATGTGATCCCTCCTGCAGTAACAGGGACAGGTATAAGCGAGCTTTCCACAGAACCAACATTTACAAATTTCGACAATTATGTTTATGCCTATAAATACGACGGGCGCAGACGTCTGATCAAGAAAAAGATCCCGGGCAAAGGCTGGGAATACCTGGTGTACAACAAGAATGACCAGGTGGTGTTCACCCGTGATGCCGAGCAGCTGAAGCGAGAGGAGTGGAGCTTTACGAAATATGATGCATTCGGCCGTGTGGTGATGACCGGGGTTGAGAAAGGCCATGTCGGTGACAATCACGATGATCTGCAGCAGGCCCTGGCAGATTTTACAGGTCCGATGTGGGAACAGCGTGGTAGTGTGATGGAAGGATATACGAACAATACTATTCCGCAGAATACGGAGAATTTGACCATATTAGAGGTCAATTACTACGATGACTATGCCTTTGCCGGCGCGACGGTCCTTCCTGTGAGCGGAGTCACCAGAAGTACCAAGATCAAGTCCCTGCAGACAGGCACAAAAGTTTACCGGACAGATGGTACCCAGCCGCTGCTGACTGTATTATATTACGATGACTACGGCAGGGTGATTCAGAGCGCTTCAAAAAACCATCTTGGCGGCACGGATTATGTGACCAATACCTATAATTTTCCGGGGGAGCTGCTGACCAGCACCCGGGTACATACGCCGGCGACAGGGTCTGCAACAACTATCGTTACCACGAATGAATATGACCATGTGGGCAGGCTGGTTTCGACGAAGGAAAAAATCGGATCGCAGGCTGAGGTTATCCTGGCATCGAATAGCTATAATGAGATCGGCCAGCTGAAAAGCAAAGCCGTGGGCAAGTCGGGCACGGAGACTTCCTTTGTGAACACCACTACGTATAGCTACAATGAGCGTGGCTGGCTAAGTAAAAGTACTTCTCCCAAATTTAGCCAGCAGCTGAAATACCAGGACGGTACAAACCCACAGTGGAACGGCAATATCAGCCAGCAGCTGTGGGGAGACGATGCGACACTTCCATATACCTTTAGCTATCAATATGATAAATTGAATAGGTTGACCAGTGGAACAAATGGCCAGACTGGCACGGCGAGCATAGCCGAGGTAATTACCTATGATGATCTTGGTATGGGCAATATCAAGACCTTGAAACGAGATGCTCTTACTGCTACGACCTATACCTATACAGGCAATAAACTGATGAGCCTGAGTGGCGGCTTGACAGGAAGCTATACCTACGATGCTAATGGTAGTGTGAAAACAGACCGAATGGGGATGGCGATTACCTATAATTACTTGAACCTGCCGCAAACGGCAAAAAAAACAGGGGTGGATGTGGCATTTTTGTATGATGCTATGGGTACCAAGCTACAGAAGCTGTCGAAGATCGGCACGGCGCCGAATGTGATCACCACGACTCGTGATTATGTTGGTGGAATCGAATACAATAACGGTGCTATCGATATCATCCATAATTCGGAAGGCTATGCCCAACGGAATGGGGCAAACTATGTATATCATTACAATCTGACAGATCATCTGGGCAATGTACGTGCTACGTTGAAACGCGGCAGCAGCCCTACGGCAGTTGATGTAGCACAGCGGGACAATTATTACCCATTTGGAAAACGTAAGGTTGTGGCAGGCGGAAATAATCAGTATCTTTATAATGGCAAGGAGATCCAGGGCGAGCTTGGAGACCAATATGATTATGGGGCTAGGTTTTATGATGCCGAAATAGGTCGGTGGAATGTGATAGATCCGATGGCAGAGCAGTATAGAAGGTGGTCTCCTTATACCTACGGAGTAAATAATCCAATGAGGTTTATTGACCCTGATGGAATGAGAGTGGATGACTATGAAATCTATGATGATGGTAGAGTCGAAGTAACTAGAACTAAAGATAAAACCAATACTTATACATATCATGATGCTGATGGAGCAACTAGAGATCTTGGTACATATAATAAACGTGATATAAAAGATTCGAAAGGAAACACCGTTGAGCTAGTTGATTTATCAACAGTAGATCCAAGTCTGTTACTTATTACTGATAATGCAAAAGCACAAGGTTCAACTTATTTGCAAGAAGATTTTGCTGCGGCGGTGTTAGGAGCGGCAGGTCATTTTACCGCCGATGATTTAAACGGCATGGCCAGAAATTACGGCGACTATGGCTTACAAACAACACAGTTAACTGACAAAAATGGAAAACATAGTGGACATGGCGGAAAATTAGGTGAATATGCCGATATTAGATATGGAAGTTCTTATCCTTCAATGAGCCAGGCAATTTGGGTAGGGGATAAAAATTATAGTGAATATTTTAGCAACCAGATTGTTAAATCGCTTTCTAGTTTGGGATTCAACAATCCTTATTCAATTCTTACTGAGAATTCAAGTGGCAATGGGCCGGCTTTACCAAGAACAAATTTTGTAGCGCCTAAAAATGGACAAAATTTCCACCATAAACATCATATGCACATTCAGAAATTAAATAAAAGTAAGTTTAGTTTTAAGTGATAAATAATGAAGAAGATAATATTTATATTTTTATGTCTTTTTGTGTCAAATCAATTCCTATGCAAAGGGCAGGCTTACAAAAAGATAAATGGCATTACACGTCCTCAAATCATATCGAAAAAAATAAGTAAGGATGAGTATACCAATTTAATTGCACATAAAATTGACCGCAAATTAGACTCATTTTCAACTATAAAAAAGACAAGAAGTAGATTTGAATTTATCTTGCAAAATAATAAGTCTATTGTTTTGCAAGATAAAGGTAAGGAGGATGATTTAACTTATCGAAAATATAGATATTTGAGCAGTTTAAATAAAACTATATCCTTATTTTCTAAGGATGGTTATGAAAACAATGAATTATTCCTGCTAAATCTAAAAAATGGTAATCGTTATAAATTGTTATCAACTCCTTATATAAACAAGAATGGGAAAATGTTTTTTACCTTTAGTAATAATATTGAGATAGATTATCTAAGCAATAAAATTGAATTGTATTTGATTTGTGACGATAATTCAATTATCAACTTGAAAAGTTTTGATTATGAAGAAGCTGCCCCAGTTGAGGTGTTTTGGGTAGCAGAGAATGAACTTGCTATCAAGATTCTTAATCATATAGACGGAAATGAGAGATTACAGTATGAGAAGTGGGAAATAAATTTTTAATATTCTACTGGATTACGGAGCGCGGTTCTATGATGCCGAGATAGGACGATGGAACGTGGTGGATCCGCTTGCGGAGAAAGGCAGGCGCTTGTCTCCTTATATGTATGCATTCAATAACCCGATTAGGTTTATAGATCCAGATGGCGCTTGGCCGTGGCCAGTATGGGTTCGAAGTTTCATTTCTACAGCAAGAGCAGGAAGTGATTTTTACGCTAAAAAATTTAGAGGTGATGGGCGAGGACCGTCAACCGCAGATTCAGGGCCTAACTTAACTGGAGCAACGTCAAGAACAAAATTCAACTTTGTATTCGATGGTGATATGAGACAATATAGAGGTGCAAATATTAGCGCTGATGCTACTGTAAAATATGACAGTAATGGTAAGATTGAAGAGAAAAAAATAGCAAATCCATCTTTTGAAATTCATAATCGAGATAAAAATAGTAGGAAAGGTGCGTTTGAATTCTCTTATACGGCAAAAGATCCCTTGACACCTCAGTTTGCTACTCCAGCATTGGATATATGGGCTTATTTTGTAATGAAAGAATCTGGAGATAATTTGAATATTTCAGCTAGTTTTTACGGAGATGATTTCCCCTCAACAGAAGCATTTGTGGAAGATCAATCTGGAAATAGGCTATTTTTAGGCGCAAGTAAAGAGGAAGGGAATGTGTTGACTTTAACAGGTGGTGCAGACGTGAATATTTTTAATGTGAACATGAGTGTGAAGTTTGATAAGAATGGAAATTTTATTGGCGTCAGAAATGGAAAACAGACCATCCCAGTAGAAGAATGGAATAAAAAAATTCTCGAGCAATTTGATAGATTGACAAAATGAAAAATAAATTGATAATTGTGTGTTTCCTATTCCTTTTTATGTCGTGTAGCAGTAATAAGTTTACGAAGCAAGAGCTAGTTATACCGAAATCATATAAAGGTGAAATTTGGATATTTTATGGCCAGGAATATAATAGAGGTAAGTTTGAAAAAACGGATAACAAGATAGTATTTTATACGCCAACGGATGGCATAATTTTCAGTAAATATGTTCCAGACGACATTATAGATTTGGTAGAAGTTGACGAAACAAGAAAAAGAATACAAAATAATGGAGGTATGGATAATGGAAACAAGAAGTTGACAGTTGGTACTTTAGGAACGCTGGAATTACCGGATCAAAAAAAAATAACTTATTTAAGTTATTTTTCGGGTGATAAAAAATCAGTGGATAGTGTTTATCATAGAGCTAACGATTACGACTATATTGTAAAAAAATATAAAGCCAATATAGAAGCTAAACAAAGGTAAATACGATTATGGGGCGAGATTCTACGATGCAGAGATCGGACGCTGGAATGTGCTGGATCCGCTGGCGGAGCAGATGAGACGAAATAGTCCGTATAGTTATGCTTTCAATAATCCGATAAGATTTATAGATGTAGACGGGTTCTTTCCAGCTGAAACTAACGGCCCCGGGCCAGGACGATATCGAGCTAGTATTAACTCTCGATATGTAGGATTCGGTATTCGTCATCCAATAGCATCCTATCGTATTGGATTTGGGGTTAGTAAAGGCTCCACAGACCTTTCAACTAATGAAACTAGATTTGCCACTCGAGGCGAAGTACTTACTGGATCTAAATCTTCCCAAGATGATAGAGGCAGTGAAAATGGAGCGTTTAGACATACGTTATGGCAGGCAGCTATTACTTCTGAATTTGGCTCCAATACAGCAAAAGAGGCCGGAAATGCACATGAGAGAAATGCTTATACTGATCTATCTGGATCTAAATTTACAGATCTCGACGAAGCAGATCAAACTGTTGATTTAAATAATAATATCATAGGAAGAGAAATTGGAAGGGATAATTTTGGAGCAACAATGGACAAATTAGCAATGAAAGTTTTGGATGAATTTAAAGAAAATGGGCTGTTTACCGCTACAAAAGGTAAAAATGGAGAATGGACAGTTTCTAAAACCAAGCTTTCTGCTGATAAATATAAAGAGTTGAAGAAGATCTTTTCAGAATTAAATAAAGATGGCAGGACTAATGAAGAAAATAGTGCAATTGAAGATAAAGCGAAAAAACAACGAGAGCTTATCAATTTCGGCCCTAAATGGTAATAGAATGACTGTTTATAAAATATTTTATTTATGCTTTATGATTTTTTTGACCCTTGGATGTAGCCAAGAATCAGAATTTGACAATTCTATCAAGAAAGAATTCCAAAAATGTAAGGAATCAGAGAGCTGTGTTTTGGATATGACAAAGGCTTTTAATTTTGACTGGGATACCGTTTATTATTTTAGTGGTAAGTATTCTCTGGAAGAAATAAATAGAGTTATAGGTTTTGAAATAAAGAATTATAAAGACGTTGGTGCAAGAATTATTTTTGTTCACAATGGACGAGATGTTTATTCTTATGAGTGGTTTCCAACTCCGGAAAATATAAAAGAAAAAGTTTGTATTTTGACAGATTTGGAATCATTCAAGTTGAATCGAAATATGGCGAAATTTAAAGTTGAAGAAATAAATAAAATAATTTTTATAGAATATCCACCGTTTAGTAATTCAAGGGATGAAATCTTAAAAATAGGCAGCGAATAAGATTACGGGGCAAGATTTTATGATGCCGAGGTCGGTAGATGGAATGTCGTGGATCCAAAAGCAGATCAGATGCGTAGACATTCACCGTATAACTACGCCTCCGATAATCCGATACGTTTTATTGATCCCGATGGGATGCTCACGACACCACCAGACGAATTTAATCAACAAGGTAACAAAATATCTAATCTTGGAGGTAATGTGGTTGATTTTTATCATCAGGTAAATGGAGATACAAAAATTGTTAATAGAGAATCAGGCAAATCGAATATTATCGCAGGTGGAGAAAAGCTTATTAGAGAAACGTCACAAAGAGATAAAAATACAAGCTGGCAAAATCTATATTGGGAATGGGAGCGGGGAGATGGTCCTGCTAACAGTTTAATTTCTGATTTTGATAACACAGATGTTGGCATATTTGGTTCTTTAAATAGGGTATCTTCAACATATGCTAGTAAAGCGAGATCAGAAGCGGTTAAAGGAGGTGATGGAAGTAAAGGAACAATTCATTTAAATTACAGTGATGTTAATCCGTTCACAGCTGGCACCAATGGATGGGAGCAATTTTTAGGAAGAGCAAATCTTTCATATTATAGCCTTGGAAATAAAGTTTTATTTCTAATGAATGATAGTAAGTCCGAGACTTCCTTTTTGTATAGAATGGCCCCAAGTTGGGAAAGATCGACTTTGGCACAAAATGGTACAACACGTCAAACATATATCTGGACAGAATCTATGCATGAAGTTAAACAAAAGAATCAGATTCGCACAAATCATATAAATAGAATTAATCAAATAAGACAGGAATATAAAGCCTCCGAGCATTTGCGTATTCCATCTATAAAATGTTAAAGAATGAAAATAATTATTTTTATTATTATAGTATTTATTATGTCTTGTAGTTATTCCGATAATGAAATGATAGGAATTTATACGCCTTCTAATTATAAAAACACTTATGACACGATTGAATTATCTAGCAACAATGTTTATTACAGAAAGGTTTATGATCGGAATAAAAAACTAGTTTTAAAAATCAAAGGAAGATGGGCTATAGATAAGGATATTTTGGAATTTTATCCACCTTACTTTTTTAATTTGGACAGAGATTTAACTGTAAGGCCGAGACATGAAATGTGTTGAAGGACTTATTTTGTAAAGGTTAACCAAATGCGCAAAATCTTTTTTCATTTCCACTTTTTTAATCCATTTTAAACATTAAAAGTTTAAAAGAATTTCCAATAGTGGGAAAGAAGTACTGTCAGAGTTAAACGAAAATATTTATATTAGCGCTGATTAAATTAACTTGGGAAAGAAAAGTGTTATGAAAAGATTTTACAAAAAGCGATTAAAGGCCTATAGTCTCACAGAAATCCTTGTCGTCATGGTGATTATCGGTATCTTGGTGTTATTGGCATTACCTAACCTGATGCCATTAATTACCAAAGCGAAAAGCACCGAAGCCAAAGTACAGCTCCAACATTTGCAGACCCTGGAGAAAAATTATTTTTTCGAAAAGTCCAAATATAGCGGCAACTTGGATGAAATCGGTTTTGTACAGGAAAAATTAAGTACCGACGGTAAAGACGGAAAAGCTAATTATCGCATTGAAATTGTCCGCGCTGATCAGAATACCTTTTTAGGGAGAGCAACGGCTGTAGTGGATTTCAATGGCGACGGTAAGTTCAATGTGTGGGAAATAGACCAAGACAAAAACCTAAAAGAGGTTACCGCAGATTAACATGTGGTGGACCATATCCATTGCTGTTCTTTTAATCGGTATTGCTTATCAGGATTTTAGACAACGCGCTGTAAGCATTGTTTTCTTTATTTTACTGGCCATACTGCTTTTGGGACTTAAGTTGACAGAAAATTATTGGGAGGATTCTTTTTCGGATATCCTGGTCAATATCTTGTTTTTGGCTTTTCAGATGGGAGGTATCCTGTTCTATTTCCGAATCAAAGAAGGTATTTGGGGACGGATCATGGATCGAAAACTGGGCTGGGGGGATATTGCATTTTTGCTGTGTATAGTGCTCTATATGCCCTTTCTGAACTTTTTTCTTTTCCACATCATCAGTTTGATTGCCGCATTATTGATTGCTATGGTCAACAAAAACTGGCGGGATCAGCAAAAGGGTATTCCACTGGCAGGCTGTCAGGCGCTACTTTTTTTAGGATATTTTACCTCTGAACGAATGAATTGGATTGATTGGACCGTGATCGGTCGATCGTTGATGTCATAGCATAGAAAGGTATAACAAATTATTAACAAGAAGCATCGTGGGGACAGGTTATCATTTTTCAACAGAAATACTGCATGCGATATCACGGGATATCGCATGGCACTACCGTATTATTCCGTTTGAACGGAATAGTAAGGAAATTCATTTTTATACAGACCGGTCCAGTGACCTGTCGGGGCTAGAGAATGAACTTGCGATCCTCTTTGATGAGCATATTATCCTAGAGATTACTTCATCGGCCGAGATTGATGAGTGGCTCAATAGGCATTACTTTGGCGAAAAACAGTCGGAAGGAAATGAAGCTGTTAAAAACCTGGTCTTTAACGCGGATTTTCTTGATAATTTGATTTACGAAGCCAAACAGCTTAAAAGCAGTGATATCCATATCGAAACGTATGAAAGCCGCTGTCGAGTGCGGGTCCGGATTGATGGTATGATGGTGGAGCGTTATGTGCTAAAAAGGGAGGACTACCCAGCTTTGATCAATAAGATCAAGATCATGTCCAATCTGGATATTGCCGAGAAACGCCTGCCACAAGATGGGCGTATCCATTACAGACGTAATCAGGATCAGTTTGATATCCGTGTATCGGTGCTACCCACGCTGCACGGGGAAAAGGTGGTACTGCGTCTGCTGAACAATAATGCCACTAATATCCAACTGGATAAATTGGGAATGTCTCCGGAGGATTATGAAAATTATCTCCACGGAGTGAAAAAGCCTAATGGTATTTTACTGATCAGCGGACCCACAGGTTCGGGTAAAACAACAACCTTGTACGCTACATTAAAACACTTAAATAAGACTACAAATAATATTTTAACAATAGAGGATCCTATCGAATATACGCTGGAGGGTATCAACCAGGTTCAGCTTAAGGAAAATATCGGGCTGAGCTTTGGTGCTGCACTGCGTACTTTCTTGCGCCAGGATCCGGACATCATTATGGTGGGGGAGATCCGTGATCCCGATACTGCCAATATGGCCATTCGGGCAGCGCTGACAGGACACTTGGTATTGTCTACGATCCACACAAATTCTGCTTGGGGAACAGTGTCTCGTCTGATCGATATGGGTATTCCCAATTTTTTGATCGCCAATACCCTGAATACTTCTGTTGCCCAGCGTTTGGTGCGCACCCTTTGCCCTAGTTGCAAACGGGAGGAGGAGCTAACTGCTGATCTCTACCCAAAGCAATTTAAACCTTATTTTACGGTTCATAAACATGCGGTTGCTGTGGGCTGTGCTTCTTGCTATTTTACAGGTTATAAAGGGCGAAAAGCGGTATATGAGATTATCCCGATGGATCAGGGACTGGTGGATGAGATCAAAAAGGGAAACATGCGTGTGGATGAGCAATTAAAAGAACGAAAAATAAAAACACTCGGCGAAAACGCATTTGAGCTTTTTGCCGCCGGGGAAACAACGATAGAGGAAATCTATCCATTACTATTCAATTATTGATGATGAGTTTGAAAACACTATATTTAATCTTTTTTCTACTACTGTCTTTTAGCAACGGTACATTTGCTCAAAATGCAGCAGAAAACTATGCGCGTGTGGAACAGCGGCTGGAAGCATTGGCAGGGACGGTGCCTGGACTGGAAAAGAAGGTGAAACTTTCTGTTTCGGGGGTTACGGCACAGGAATTTCTACGTGCCCTTGCACAATCCAATGACTTGAATATCAATGTGGATCCTACATTAAACTTTTCCATTGTCAATAATTTTACAGGGGAGACCGCGAAAAATGTACTGCTTTTCCTGGCGAAGACGTATGGCTTGGATATCGATGTGATCGGTTCGATTATGACCATCAAAAAATTACCGGAGCCCCAACCTGTTCAGATTGAAAAAGATATCAAGGTGCAGTATAATACATCAAGTGATGGACTTGGCTATGAATTGCAGAATGATCCCCTGGGCAAGGTGGCACAAAAGATCAGTTCACTATCGGGCAAAAACTTGATCGTGCCTACACCCTTGCTCCAGAAGACGGTGACGGGATTTATGGCTGAAGCGCCCTTTGAAACGGCATTGGAAAAATTGGCCTATGTGAATGGATTGAAATACCGCAAAACCAATGACAATGTGTATGTATTTGAATCGTTGATACCCGGAGAGGAACTTTTTATCAATGACGACCGGCAAACTGATGTCCGATTTAGACCGGACAATGCAAACAATCCTGCAAATGGAGCGAATGGAATGAACTCGGGAATGGGCGGTGGGCAGCCGGGTAACTACGCACTTTATGGAAAGACGGAAGAGGGTAGAGGGAAACGTTTCACCATACAGGCAAGCAATACGCCCATTATCGAATTGATCAAGCGTGCCTCAGAAGAAGCTAATGTCAATTATTTTATTTATAGTCAGATTGACGGAAATATTACGACCAATGTAAAGGATATTTCCTTTGACCAGTTTCTAACTTCTATTTTTCAGGGAACACCGTATACTTTCCGCATGGACAAGGACACCTATCTGATCGGCAATCGTCGAAACGAAGGACTGCGTGATAACAAGATTATTCAGCTCCAGCACCGTTCCATTGATACTATCATGATGATGATTCCGATGGATTGGCGAAAAGATGTCGAGATCAAAGAATTTAAGGAACAGAATATGCTGCTGCTTTCAGGCTCGGGACCACAGATCCGTGAAATTGAAACTTATGTAAAGCAGTTGGATAAATTGGTGCCGATGGTATTGATTGAGGTAACACTACTGGATATTCAGAAGGGAAATACGCTAAAAACGGGTATTAAGATGGGGGTAGCAGATTCCATTCCAAAAACGGGAGGAAGCCTGTCGGATGGTTTTACCTTTGGCGCCGGTTCAGTGAATCGCTTTCTGTCTCAGATCGGGAAAAATAATTCATTCAACCTTGGTCGTGTCACCCCCAATTTTTATGTGCGTCTGCAGGCCTTGGAAGAAAATAAAAATGTGGAACTCCGTTCTGTACCTAAGCTATCTACCTTAAATGGTCATAAAGCAACGCTTAGCATAGGAAGTAAACGTTATTATAAAATTGAGACGCAAAATGTTTATCCCGGATTAACGAATACCAATGTTTTTACGACGCAATATCAAGATGTCAGTGCAGATCTCAAAATCGATGTTACACCCGTAGTTTCTGGTGACGATCAGATTACAATGAAAATTTCCGTAAATATTTCTGATTTTATTGGTACTGTTGCGAAAAATGAACCACCTCCGACATCCAATAGTAAATTTGAGTCCATCATTCGTGCCCGTAACGAAGATATGATTGTATTAGGAGGAATTGAGCGTACCGAAAATAGTAATAGTGGAAGGGGGATTCCGATATTATCCCGTATTCCAATCCTGAAATGGTTATTTAGCAGCCGGGAGAAAAGTACACAAAAGGTCGTCTCGGTCGTCTTTATTAAACCAACGATATTGTATTAATCCATGTTAAACAGGATCAAGGAAAAATATCGATTACATACTTGCGTCGGCATTTCGCTTCGACAGGACTCTGCCGGTCTTTCCATTCGTTGCTGCAAGGTGAAGCTGGAAAAAGACCAACTTGAAATTGAAGAGACCTGGGAGGTAGATGATTGGGAGCTTTTAGCGAGCAACAGGTATAAAGATACACCTGTTGCACTGCACCTTGATTCGAGGCAGATCCTTATCAAAGAGACTGCGCCGATGGATTTGGATGAGGAGCGGTTGAAGCCTATTTTTCCCAGCTATGATGTGGAGCGTTTTTATCATGCACAGCTGCAAGGAGAATCAAAGCAATGGGTGGCTTTTGTTCGAAAGGATTATATTGTAGAGATGCTCGACAGGTTAATGGTCAGCGGATATCAGGTCATCAAAGTGTTTATCGGTCCCTTTGTGCTGGACGCAATACTTGGACAGATCAATAGTTACAGTGATGCCTACACCTTTGATGGACATTCAATACATGTCAGTGGTGAAGATAAGCGTTGGCAGGACTACCGATTCGGGTCTGAGTTTGAGAGCCGTTTTGCTTTAAAGATTGGCGATCACCCGATCAAGCCGCAATACTTGACCGCTTACGCAACGGCTTTTTCAGCTTTAATGGCCGATTACGTTCCGGAGTATGGGTTGCTCATTCCTGAAGTGGAAGAGCAGCATCAGGCCTGGCTCGAAAAACAAAAGTTCAAAGTGAATCTAGTGATTCTAGTTGCTGTTTTTTTTGTTTTGCTGTTGGTGAACACATTCCTATTTAGTCATTATTATCAAGAAAATATGGCTCTGGGGGATCGGGTGAGTAATCAGCA
This sequence comes from Sphingobacterium sp. 2149, assembly GCF_031455655.1. Taxonomy (NCBI): domain Bacteria; kingdom Pseudomonadati; phylum Bacteroidota; class Sphingobacteriia; order Sphingobacteriales; family Sphingobacteriaceae; genus Sphingobacterium; species Sphingobacterium sp. 2149. The sequence continues at coordinate 57,842 of NZ_JAVDTD010000007.1, forward strand.
GAGTACGGTGCAGGACTTAGGAAAATTAGAAGGTGGAATAAAGAGCAATGAGGTGCTATTGACTGAACTGGGCTGGAACGGCGGAGTTTCCAAAGCTTGGCTATTGGATCAGATCGGCTATTCCATCCGACAGTTTACGCAGATCAGCTTGACACAGATCCAGGTTAATCCGCAATCAAAAGGAATGGGGAATACAGTGATCCAACAGGCTGACCAGATTATCATCAAAGGGAGTAGTCCAACTTTGGAAATGCTCAACCTCTGGCTGCGTGAACTCAAGAATAACCCCTGGATAGCAAACGTTAGTATCGAAGAATATGGCAATAAGCAACAGGACGAAACGATGGATGCTTTTACCATAAAAATAAACTACAATGATAAAGTGGAAGGAAATTGACTATAAAAAACGCAACAAGCTATTGTTTGTCGGTGCTGGGATTCTTCTGGTGCTTGCCTGGTTTTTGGCCTTCCAAAAGACCTATTTGGCCTATCGTGAAAATACACGTTTGAATGGGTTGGTTGGTTACGATATCAGCAACAGTACCCAGTATGATTTTACACGGAAGAGCAAAGTTTTGGATAGCCTGAGTAAAGTTTATCAAAGCGACTCGGCAACCTGGAACGATAATTTCCTTTCGGAGGCAAGCCGTGCAATTAATTCGCCCCGTATTCAGGTCTATTTCAATAATCTCCCTAAGAATAGTGCGATGCAAGTGGATAGCGCTGCTGTCAGATCAAAGAGCTTAACCTTAAAGGGAGATTATCGGTCTATTGTGGCTTCTGTTGCCGAACTGGAAAAGATCAATACTTTGGGCTATCTGAGCACGGTGACTTTAAAGTTTGATAACAGGAGAGTATCAACGAATGAGCGTAAAATGATCGAGGGGGAAGTGGGGTTTAAGGTGAAGTTTGAAAGGTAGAGATCGTTTGAAGATATATTCTAAATGAATACTCTGTGGTATACTTCGTAGCTAACATTGATCCTTTTTAGATAAAACCAGATTATTAACGTTTTTAATGTTGAAAAGCTATTGATTGTAGCTGGAAGTAATGATAATTTTTAAATAAGCATGAAATTAAAGATCGTTTTACTAATAGTATCAGGGTTGCCGTTCCTTGGAAAGGCACAGACAAATTCATTTCCCGCAAGTGGAAATGTAGGGGTAGGTACACTAAGCCCCTTGACAGGAACTAACAATAGTGGATTACATATAGCCAAAGGTGATCATAGTAGTGTTCTGTTAGGCGATCCGTTTGGCAGCGGGTATGGAGGAATTGTTCAAACTTCAGACACAAGACATAGACTATTTTTAGGTGCTAATTTGTATGATGATGTAAATAAGGGCTGGAGCAGTTTTGTAGCGGGAAAAGGAACTGCAGGGATAAGCATTATTGCAGATAATGGGGGCTGGGGCTCATCAATAAGTTTTTATTTAAGTGACAACGACCGTGATATGGCCTCGAAGTTCACCATGAGATCAAATGGTAATGTTGGTATTGGAATAGAATATCCAAATGAAAGATTGGCCGTTCGTGGAACAATCCGTGCGCAGGAAGTAAAAGTAGAAACTGCTAACTGGCCAGATTATGTATTCGCCGAAGGATATCAATTGCCAAGTCTGAGAGAGACGGCAGAATTTATCAAGAGGAATAAGCACCTGCCCGGTGTACCTAAAGCGACGCAGGTTGAAGAAAATGGACTGTCTTTAGGGGAAATGAATAAGATCTTGATGCAGAAAGTTGAAGAGCTGACTTTGCATTTAATAGAAAAGGATAAGAAGATTGAAAAGCAAGATGAAATTTTAAGTAGTGTGCTTGAGCGGCTGAAAAAACTGGAGAAATAAAAATATAGTTGTATAGATTGGATTATACATTGATTGTGTGATATTACATATCCATTCTAAAATTTGGTCTAGTTTGAGGTATTTGCAGTTGTCTAGAGCTTCAAGAATAGGAAAGAGCGAATACTTAATTTTATTCGCTCTTTTTTATTTGCGACGGAAATTAATGTTGCTGCATTTTTAAAGCCTGAATTTCATTTTTCAAACTTTTAATTTCTCTATTTTGGTCGATTAGGTACAAAGTCATTTCCTCTATTTTCTGTAGGAGCTGTCGGTTCAGCTCACCTAAGGCCACACCATTTTCCTCGACAGCTTTTGCAGGGGCAATGTTCGGTAAATGTTTATTTTCTTCTACAAATTTTGCTAGTGAATCTAATGGCATCAGCTGATGATCGTCATTGAAAACATAGTCAGGCCATGGATTTGCTTCAACCTTAATCTCTTTAGCACGAACTGTTCCATTTACGGCGAGTTTTTCTGTCGGATTTGCTGTACCTATGCCAACATTACCGTTAGAAGCAGCCTTGATGGCTAGAATACCTTCTGACGACATATAATTGTTGCCCACAATGAGATCCCAATCATATGTCATGGGAAGCAATTTTATAGCATTGGGTTCATTTCCGTAAATAGGTGTCACATATTTATTATATCCCAAATTGAAATTGACAGAACGGATTTTTACAGACACATTTAACGCTGTTTCAATACCCAATGTATTAATAGCTCTTATCCTAAAAGCCTTGGTATTTGGGTTGTGATCAACGGTGAAATTCACGCCGCCGCTTGTGTAAACATTGTTGTTTATACGTCCTGCTTCTTGCCATCTTGAACTATTGGCATGTGTTGAAGAGGCTATGTGTGTTGCAGCAGCAGCCACATTATTTCTTGTGTAGGCAATGGATATTTCAAAATAGCCTGAAGCTCCGACGGCAATCGGTTTGGCGGAGGCAAATTCAATATAATCGCCTATTTTGAAATCTACTGGAAAGACGACGATGGTTTCCAAATAATCATTTACATTTTGTGCCTTTACAGCATAGCCAAATCCTGATAAAATCAGAATAATGAATAAAATAAACTTTTTCATATCATAGACGTTAATTGTGGTTAAAATTGGATTTAGAAGAGGTGTTTTATCGGTTCATTTTTAATAAATCAATTTCTTTTCTTAAACTTTCATTCGTTTTTTGCGCGTCGGCATTGTAAACATACCCCAATAGCAGTAGGGCAATAGAAAAAATAAACTTGTTCATAGAATATACTTTATTGTGGTTAAAAACTATTGCTCATTTGGAACATTGGCAGGTACATGGCGATGAGGATCAAGCCAACGACCAAGCCCAAGAAGATAATAATAAAGGGTTCCAGTAAACTGGAGAGTGTGGAGGTCTTATATTCCACTTCTTCCGTCAGCTGCGTGGCAATCTTTTCAAAGAAAAAATCCAATCGGTTCACTTCTTCGCCCACACGGATCAATTGTACGGTTTTGGCTGGATAAAAAGGATATTTGGAAAGTGCTGCATGTAGGGATTCGCCCTGTAGAATTTCCTTTTCGGCTCCTTCCAATGAATATGCTATCGGGTAAAAGTCGGTCATCTGCTGCACCAATTGGATAGACTGCAACAGCGGCGTATTGGTGCTGACCAATAGGCGCATCGTATTGGCAAAACGTGCCAAATGGACCTTGCGGATAATATCGCCAAATAGTGGAAGTCGCAACATAATTCTGGACGACCACTTGCGCCACCAAAGCTGCTTTTGGTTGAAGCGAATAAATACGATAATTCCGATTATAGCAAGTACACCCCACCAGAACGTTCGGTCCATAAATTGGGAGACTTTTAATATAAATGCCGTAATGGCCGGAAGCTCGCCGCCAAAGCGTTTAAAAATATCCGAAAACATCGGGACCACAAACTTGAGCATAAATAATACCGCTCCCATCGACGTGCTTAAGACAATGACTGGATAGGTGAGTGCCGAAATAATTTTACGGCGCTGTCCAATTTTGCTTTTGTAGAAGGAAGCCAATTCTTTCATGACCTCGCCAAGCTTCCCGGTCTCTTCGCCAATCCGTAAACTGAAAAATTCGTAATTGCTGAACTTTCCGCTTTTACGGATGGCATCCGAAAGGCTGTCGCCCACAAGCACATTGCTCTTGATTTCTTGAAACAACTTGTTGTCCTTGCTATTTTTCTGATCCAAAAGAACCAGATCAAACGCAGTCTTGAGGTCAACTCCCGATAAGAGCAGCGTACTGAATTCGACATAGAACTCTTCTTTTTTCTTGTCGGGAAGCTGTCCGTTTCCAAAGCTGATGTCTTTGTTTAGAAAGGCCAGAATATCGCCAGCCCCTTCTTTTTTCTTAGGAGAAGTAGGCTGCTCAGGCTTTTTCTTATATTTTGAGATATCAATTGAGGGCATAGTCGAAATACATTAATTAGTGACCTCCGAATCCAGCTGTAAAAGCTGCTGAGCCGAATAGATCTTATGGTAATCAAATTGATGTTCTTTATTTTCAAACCGGATATTCAGATGAATATGATCTGTCAGTTCTTCCGATGGAAGATGCTGTATCCTTGGTGTCGTATCCAGATTGACAGTTTGGATCAGAAAAGTATCTTTTTCTACGGTATTTTGATTTCTCACAATGAATTTTGGTGCAAACTCATAACTGATATTTCCGAATTCATTTTCGCAGATCAGACCATTTTCGCTAGTTTTTAACCAGACCGATCTATCGATATCCTGTTCCAGCAGATGTTTGAATAGGCTGTAGGAAAAACGCTCCTGTCTCTGCTTTTGCTGTTGTAGAAAAAGCTGTTGAAAATATTGAAACATATAAAAGGCCATACCAATACTGATGGCCGAAATCAGCATGGCAATGGTAAGTTCCATGAGGGTAAAAGCCTTTAGTTTTAGGGTTTTCATTGCTGAGCCCCCCCTTCTGTTTTATTTTCAATATAGCGTACTAGACTATCTGTTACTTTGCCTTCCTCCGACATTGTATAGACGGCAAGGCGCAGGCGGTCGGTGTACCCTTCGACTTCGTTAAGCTGATAGCTTAATTTTATACTATCCTGCTGACTTTCTCCCACTGTGTTGCCATCAAATCCGCTTGTCTCCAGCTGACGGCTCCAAAGCATCATTTGCTCAGTTGTGCTCTTTCGGGTTTCACTTCTGGAAGCTTTCGTCAGGTTAACAAAAATAAGCATGCCTATTCCGAAAACGATTAGGATAATCACCATGGAAACCAATGTTTCTACCAGGGAGGAAGCTTTGAGCCTAATGATTTTAACTTCCATAGCTGTACCATTTTAAAGGTTTATTGATCTGTTTTTTTTGATCGGGGATCAATAAATAAGAGCTCAGAAAATGGGGGGATAGTTTGCTGCGGTCGAATTTGATATTCACCAAAAAATTCTCATACATGGAGGACGGGCTTTTGTAGAGAAACCGGTAACAGGCTGTGCGACCTACTACTTGTAGCCCTTTGCTGTAGTCTAAAAGACCATACACAATAAGGTCTCCCTGAATGGTGCAATCTTTAGCAAGGCTCGCTGCCGATGGCATATCGGAGCGTTTAGGCTCATATAGGAGTACTGTGCCAGCGATACTGCAATTATTGCCTATTCTTAAGCTTATTTTTTTATCTTCTGCGCCGATTACTGCTGCGGTGGATGGATATTGCAGGGAGACATTGTCTTCCAATATCAACGAGTCGGTGGCAAAAAACTGGGCAGCGCCTTTAAATCCTTTTTCAATGCGAATACAGGGGGCAATGACTATAATATCTTGTAAGACTGCGGTAGCGGGAATAATAATTGTCGTGTCTGATAGTAATTGAATATTTCCGATCAGACTATCACTGATCTGTCCCTGGCCAGCCATAAGTTTATAACGCAGTGTGTGTTGGTGAAAGGGATTTTTATTCGATATACCTAAGGGCAGCGTCTCGCCCTTCAGACTGTCGTGTTTGAGTAGGGCCTGCAGGGTTGAAAGGCGTTTTATATTTATTGCCTGCATCTGCCGGTCGCTGTCTCTGCTTTTCCCTTCAACGATCTTCTCATTGCCTTTAAAGTATTCGCCATCAACATAGGATGGTCTGACTCCAGATTTGGGAATGAATGCTGTCCCCTTAATTACTGTTTCCCCACTTACGGAAACTGGTCGATCTTCATCTGTGATATACAATACTGTTGAGTCCGTGGGAATTGCGCCCAATAGTGCAGTTTTCATTAGCGAATCCTGTTGCATATGTGCTCGGACAACCGCGATGTCATAAAGTCCCCATTCGTATTTCGAAAGGTAGACCGAATCCCCCTGCTGCGTGACATTGGTCAGTGCGGTGTCAAGTGCGTACGGAAAATTGGCGGAGGTAACAAAGCTATAGCCAGCATCGATCTGCTGTCTCAGCTGTTCTTTCCGGTTAAAACGGGCATCTTGATCTCGAAAAAAGAAAGCAAGATAGATCAAACTCCCCAATATCACCGACACGATAAGGGAAATGACCAACACTAGATATAATGCTGCCGCCTTGAGCATGGTTCTAATAATTAAGGTGTTACAGGTTCGTGCTGATTCTCTTTCTTTTTAAACCATTTATTGATTTGGTCTCCGATCAATTTTCCAGTCTTACGGAAGATATTGTTATTTTGGAAAGCTTCTTTGGAAATTTCCTTTCCCAGATCAAAATATTGGTAACTAATGGTTCCGCCAGTTTGGTTCTCTATGCTACCATGTAATTTTCCTTGTTTCAAATAGCCGCGTTGTATCCAATTACCCTGCTCATCGTAACGTACAAAAGGTCCTTCTTCGATATTCGCCATCCATTGGGATTCGCTTTTGAGGTTCCCATTCGCATACCAGTGGCGCCATACCCCCTGTTTGAGTCCTTTAACATATAACCCTTGGTCGGAAAGGTTCTTGTTGGGGAAGTAATGTGTAAACTGTCCATTAAGAAGTTTACCTGAATATCCACCCATCGTTTGGTGTAGCTGATTGCTTTGGTACCAGGCGTAGGTTTTGTCACTATTTGGGCTGATTTTGATGTTGTCCGCATAGCATATGGTCTTGCTTCCATCATCAGACGAGATGGTGAATCTTCGGAAGATAGCGAGTTCTTTAACCTGCGCCTGACAGCATATAGAAATCATGAATAAGAAGAAGGTACACCGAATTTTTTTAGTTGTCATTTTTAAATATTGTCTTGTTTTTACCGTGGGCTTTGATGGTAATCTGCCCTTGGTTAATAGCTGTCAATTTAACCCCATTCTGTTCATCGCCGACGTTCATCATATATTGTCTGTCCATTATCGCGACGATGGCAGTAGGTTTCTTGTCGTTTAGATTTTCGATAAAGCCGATATAGCGCACATTAATTTCCGGTTCGGGCTGATATTGCTGAACAGGTGGAGCGGCATAGTTACTTACTGCGGGCGTTACTGGTGCTGAAGGTACGGTATCGGCGACGACATTTTTTAACATGGGATCGGGATAGTTTAATAGCAAAGCTGTTGTTTTCTTTTGATTGTAAAAACTGAGGTCGCTCACATTTTGAACAAAGTTCTTTTGTGCCTGCCGCGGGCCCTGATCATCATCAGAAACAGCCGCAAAAATCCTATATATGATATATCCCCAAAGTCCAACGACCAAGGAAAGCAATATATAAGTCATCGCTTTGTTTTTCATCTCTATTTCAAGCTCGGCAAAATGGTGATCTGACGTTGTTTGAAAAGACCTACACTGCCCGAATTTTCCGGTCGCACGCGCCAGGTGTACCTTCCTGGACTTACTGTAAGATTAAGGTGATCCAATGTGGTTACCGTGTCTACTATTACTTTTTGAATAGAATCAAAATTTGGTCGTGCAATTTGCAGACGGTAATTATCTGCATCTTGGTGATTTTTCCAATAAAAGCTGACGACACTATCTTGTGTTGAGAGACTGTCCATCGGAGCCAATAGTTCGACACTTTCTTTCTCCAAAGGATATTCTATGAATTCAGAACAGGCGGCGAAGCAAAAGGAAAATAATAGAAATATAGCTAAAAATCTTTTCATGTAATATTAATGCGTTAAGTGTTGTAAATCTACACAAATTTTTACTTAAAGAACGCGGATTATGAATAACAGATTACTTTATGTTTTAAAGTCATACCTTTTTTTAAAATTTGTGGGGTAAGCTGTAATTTAACAGGAAAATAATTTTGCATATTTTGCTAAATAGTTTAATTTTGATTTGAGTAAATTCTCTTGCTAGCTTTTTGAAAATTTATTCCTCAGCTAAAAATTAACTTATTTTATTTTCGAAACGTGATTATTAGGTATTTAATTGCTCTTTTGAGCCTAACGCTTTCCTTTCAGGCGGAAGCTCAGCATTTTTTTGAAAAATCTTTTCAAACTTCATTTAATCAAGGTGTAGCTAATGAAGTTTGTTACATACAGATTCCTAAAAATGTCAACATTTATGGAACAATCTACATAGAAGTAGCCGGAGGATTTAATAATCAGTTGAACAGGGGACTCATTGCAAAGCGTATTGATATAGTATATAATGGTACATCCCAAAGTTACCTCAATCAGTCTAGTGAAATTACAGTAGCTTCGGAACCATTTTCGGACTATTGGGCTATTGGAGATTTTGATAAGGTAAATTCACGCATACCTATCTATCACCTTAATAATATACACAATAACATCAGCGTCCTTTTAAAGATGCATTTGTTGCATGAGGAGTCTTTACCAATTTTGCAGTCGGGTATCACATTATCTAACCCTGTAGTTGGCGTCGGAGGAATTGCGCGACAATATCGTCATTTTAATGACGAGCGCATCGGAATCGGCACTATCAACCCCGAATATAAATTAGATATAGTGGGTACATTGCGGGCGCATGAAATACGCGTAAATACTCAAAAAACTGCCGACTTCGTGTTTGATCCTGATCATCAGCTTCCTTCCTTGGATTCGGTTAAGACCTTTATTGTCGAAAACAAACATTTGCCAGGAATTCCGAGCGCTAAACAGATGGAAAAAGAGGGCGTAAATGTTGGTGATCTACAGATTGATTTATTACAAAAAATTGAAGAACTCACCTTGCATCTTATTCGAGCAACCGAACAGGCGGAGCGTCAGGAAAAAAGAATTGGGGAGCAGGAAAAACGGATAAAGGAATTGGAGAGTCGTTTGTAAAAATTATTTATCGGTCCATAAAATTTGTAGAAAACCAGTTAAAAACAAGAATATGAATAAAACAATTGTGCTGCTCTTAAGTTTGATAAGCTTTCAATATGGTCAAGCACAAAGCAATAGTTTTCCAGCTAACGGTTCTGTTGGTATAGGGACTACCACACCGCTGGTGAAAGTTGAAGTAAGGGTTGGTGGAATCTTTTCATTTTTGAAACCTGTTGAAATGGTAGAGTATCTAAAAAAAAATAGGAACAAACTGTATTAATGAATTATTATGAAAGTAGGAATAAAAGGATTTATAACAATTCTTGTTATGTGTTTAACAGCTAGTAAGGTTTATAGTCAAGATTCCCGTATTCTTATCGGTTTGGATGGACCCGCTTATGGCGTCAAGATTCTTTCCAAGTTTCCCAACGGTACAGGAGGTTTTGCCCGGGGCTATAGCATCGCTAATCAGGATAATTCGGAAACTTACATTCAGCTAGGGACATTTGGAAACTATTTTGGCGGTATCTCAAATTTAACCTATTCTTATATAGGCCGTGAATATAACAATACCTATATGGTATTCAGACCCAATGGTAATATAGGTATTGGTACTACAAATCCACAGGATAAGCTTTCCGTAAATGGAAAGATCCGAGCGCATGAAATCAAGGTCGAGACAAGCAATTGGCCCGATTATGTGTTTAATACTAATTATAAATTGCCTACGCTAGCGGAAACGGAGCAGTTTATTAAAGAGCATGGTCATCTGAGCGAAGTTCCTAAGGCTTCGGAAGTAGAGACAGGTGGTATTTCGCTGGGTGAAATGAATAAAATCCTATTGAAGAAGATTGAAGAATTGACTCTACAAGTGATCGAATTGAATAAAAAAGTTGATCGTCAGGAAGAGAGAAAAAGATAAAGTGAGGTGAGGGAGTTTACATAAAAGATCTATCAGTATTTTTGTATTCCGGCCTGACATTCAAACGAAAATTATGCTAAGTGAGTATTTCCTTATTTATTATTCCATATGAAAATTAAAAATTTATTTTTCTTCACGTTGCTAGCCTTCATGAAATTATCTGTATTTGGACAGACAGAAGCTATTGTTCCGCCATCTAATCGGTCTGCATCATCATTAGAAAAAAATGTACTATTCTTTGCAGATAAACGGTTTAAAGTGACGCAGTCCGGAAGTGTGTCTCTTGATTTACCGACTTTGTTTAATGGTCAGTTTTTTCCAACTTATTCAAGTGCGAGTATAAATCCTCAAAATCCGTACATTATTCTAATCGAAGATATTCCCCTCTATCATGCGCAAGAGGGAGCTTGGATAGGATTAACGACACGCTATTACATGGCTACAAAATTTAAAATAGAAGTTCTCGATGTTAACGATGGAGTTAATCAATGGCGCACAATCGCTGATGTGAGTAATAATGCAGCTTGGCACTATATGGCCCGAATTTCTCCTGGATCGGTATGTCCATCAAAAATTCGTTTTACAATTTACAATACGAATGATACACAAAATCGACTGGGAATTTCTGAGCTATTTTATATCCAACCGGAGGGAGCACAAGCCTATGATGGGCTTATGGTTAAGTACAACAGAGATGGAAATGTTGGTATAGGAACTTGGGATCCGATGGCTAAATTAGCCGTTGATGGCAATATTCTGGCGAAAGAAATTAAAGTAAAAACTGATATCAGCGTTCCGGATTATGTATTTGAGCCAAATTACGAACTTAATAGTCTGGATTATATTGCCGATTATGTGAAAAAGAATAAGCATCTCCCTGAAATTCCTTCCGCAAAGGAAATAAAAAGAGATGGCCTTGATTTAGCTGAGATGAATCTTCTTTTATTGAAGAAGGTAGAAGAACTGACGCTGCATGCTATTGAAAATGAAAAGAAACGGAATGAACTCGAGACTAAGGTTTCTAGACTAGAGAAACTACTAATGAAATAAGATATGAAGATTTTTTTTTGTATACTAATCATACTATGGGGCAGTAATGTACTCCTTGCCCAGACGAACGTTTTTCCAACAACAGGAAGTGTTGGAATAGGCACGGCGAGTCCTTCAGATAAATTAGAGGTTGCAGGTGGATTTGTGAGATCAGGGAATGCCTCATTCGGAAATTTAAACTCTACCTCTCCAAAGGGATATGCTAATTTTGGAGCAGATAATCATGGTTCAGTGATTATTGGCTCGAATGTGTATGTTGACAATTCGGTAGGTTTGAATATAAATATGAAGTTGGCTAACACGCACCCTACATTGGCGGGTGCGGGGATTTTAATTCCTGGTAATCAACAAACTTTTCAAGGATCTATTATATTTCATACGAAAGAACCTGGTCAGGCGACTGGAGAGCAGGCTTTCTACAGTCCCAGAATGATCGTCAATGCAAATGGAAATATTGGAATAGGTACAATGACACCGCAAGCTAAATTAGCCGTTGAAGGCAATATTCTGGCGAAAGAAATTAAAGTAAAAACTGATATCAGCGTTCCGGATTATGTGTTTGAGCCAGATTACGAACTTAATAGTCTGGACTATATTGCCGATTATGTGAAAAAGAATAAGCATCTCCCTGAAATTCCTTCCGCAAAGGAAATAAAACGAGATGGCCTTGATTTAGCTGAGATGAATCTTCTTTTATTGAAGAAGGTAGAAGAACTGACACTTTATGCTATTCAGCAAGATAAAGAAATAGAATCCCAGAACTTGAAATCGGTGGAACAAAAAAAAATGTTAGAAGAACAGCACGGAGAAATTGATGATATGAAACAGCTCGTAAAACTTTTGGAGCGACGACTCAGCCAACTAGAATCAAAAAAATAATTGATATGAATAAATATTTTAGCCTATTCTCTTTTCTAATCACCTTCTCAGCTTATGGTCAAACCAATACTTTCCCTACAAGTGGAAATGTTGGAATAGGAACGACTCTGCCACTGAACCCGTTAACAATCGCAATGCCAGCAAATAGCACAATAAGTGCCATTAAAATTGGTAAATCAGGTGATTCGGGAAATATTAATGTACCCCTTGGTAGTGCGACTGGTGGGTATAATCTCGATTTTACAACGTGGCGGGACTATAATCCCGATTACGTTGGTGCTCGAATTCGGGGCGAAAGGATTAACACATGGGTTGCAAATAATGCTTTGATTCAATCGATGGACCTTGTTTTTTCAACAGGCGGGCCAGTTGATTATAGCCCACTTTCAGAACAATTGCGTATCAAATATAATGGTAATGTCGGAATTGGTACATCTGATCCCCAACAGAAGCTTTCTGTTAAAGGTAAGATTCAGGCAGAAGAGATCAAAGTGACGACGGCAGCAGCTGATTGGCCGGATTATGTTTTTGAGGAGGGATATAACCTGCCCAACTTAAATGAATTAGAATTATTTGTCAAATCAAAAAAACATCTTCCCGACGTGCCTTCAGCTCATGACGTTCAAGAGAAGGGTATTGAACTCGGAGAAATGAATAAAATTCTATTGAAAAAGATAGAGGAATTAACCATTTATGTCATCCAACAACAAAAGGAAATTAAGGATCTTCAAACCAAAGTGTCGGCTAATTCAATGCTTATAAAATAATATGAAAAGGATAAAAATCTTCTTTACATTATTGGCTTCATTTGCCATGTTCAACATGTATGCTCAAAATACATTCCCTGCGAGCGGAAATGTTGGAATTGGTATTTCTATGCCTGAAACTTTTCTCCATCTTAAAGCGAATGGGTTGCCTGCTTATCTTTCAAAGGCTAGCCGCGGAAATATTATGCAACTTTTTCAAGCTGATAACAATGATTTGGAAATAGGAATAGCCAATGGACTTAACTCCCGGAAGGCATGGCTTTTGGCACGTCATCTCTCGATCCCGGATTATGGACAATACTATTCAACGTTGAATCTGCAACCTAAAATCGACGAGATAGGCTTTTACCGAGGGGTAGCAATAGGCTATGAAGCATATACCGATGTTCCTTATGGCACCGGTTTAGCGGTTGAAGGAAACGTTGGTATCGGAACAATTAATCCCAAAGAAAAGCTTTCCGTAAATGGCAATATACGTGCACGTGAGATAAAGTAGAGACAAATAACTGGCCTGATTATGTTTTTAAACCTAATTATATCCTACTTCCATTACATGAAACTGAGCAATTTATTATGACTAATGGACATCTCCCGGATGTTCCAAGAGCTGAGGAGGTAGTATCAAATGGTCTAGCATTAGGTGAGATGAATAAAATATTGTTGAAAAAGATTGAGGAGCTTACTCTTCATGTGATCGAACTGGATAAAGCCAATAAAAAACAACAACATCTTATTGAAGCATTACAAGAGAAAATTAAATAGCAGTATGAAATGTTTTAAATCTAGTTTTTTTTTCCTCACGATAATCTTGACATTTTTTTGGATTAGCCTCAATGCCCAGGTGACAACTATCTCCGGAGACTACGTCCATAAAACAATCAATTCTGCTGAAAATACAGACTATACCAAATCCTTGATTCTGTTGCACGAAATTTATGATGGCGTTGTGCTTCCCGATAATTACTTGATCGGAACAATCGCAGCTCGGCGTGGGAGTACAAGCGCAGGAAATAGATTAAATGTCGCTAATATAAATAGTTCCTCATCCTATACTTCGACTTATGCTAACCTCGTCTCTAATGATGAGGCGGATTATGTTTGGAAGCTTAAAACATGTCGGTACAATGGTAAAAAATATCTTGCGTTGGAAGTTCCTTATTTAGCTGCTTACCATCAGAATGGATTTCAGTTTGTAGGTTGGGCGAAATCGTCGGGTCTTAGTTTAGAGTTAGTTGTCTATGAGAAAAATGGGGGTAGCACAAAATACTGGCATTCTGAAAGAAATAATAGATTTTTCCCCAAATCGAAAGATCAGCAATCATGTGTCTCGGTTTAATGTGCTAGGGCGGGTTGGCATTGGGACCGATGACCCGCAGGCTGATCTGGCGGTAAATGGTGATATTTTAGCAAAGCAAATAAAAGTTAAGACTGATATCGCGGTTCCAGACTATGTATTTGAACCCGGTTATAAATTGACTACCTTGGAGCAGATTGCAGAATTTGTTGCAAAGCATAAACATCTTCCAGAGGTTCCATCTGCAAAGGAGGTGGCAACTGATGGCTTGGATGTAGCAAAAATGAATCTATCGTTACTCAAAAAGATCGAAGAGATGACATTACAGATGATTCAGATGAATAAGACATTAGTAAAACAGTCTGAGGAAATCAATCTGTTGAAGGAAAATCGTTCTATGGTTCGATAGAAATCCAAGGAGCCCAAAAAGGTTTGGAATCCTTGGATTGTTGAGTGTTCATTGCATACCAATGGATGAATTTATTGGTTTCCTGGGGAGATTTATTATTGATTAATTCTTTTAATGTCTGGATCTCTTTATCTTGTTGTTGTATATGCTTCTTTGTTTCAATAGCATGAAGGGTCAGCTCTTCGATCTTCTTTAAAAGAATTTTATTGAATTCACACAAAGCAATACCATTCGCCTCTGCCTCTGTGGCATTTGGAACTTCGGGGAGATGCCCTTTGGTTTTAATATACTGTTCGATTTCAGATAAGGGTTTTAAATCATAATTTGCTTTTAAGACAAATAAATGCTGCTAGCAATGGTGTTGTTATGTTAATAATTTTCATAAATTGTTAATTTTATCAAAGATATATAATTATTTTTATCTTATAACTTTTGTTTACATGTACTCGTATTTAGCGTATTGCAAGAATTGATTTTGTTTTTTAACCGACTTTGTCATAGCTATTTACGTGTTTAGTGAGATCGTTAGTCTTTTCTTTATTGTTTGCTTTGTTTTATTTTTTCTGTGTATTTTAATAAATTGGATTCAAATTTTAAGTTTTTTTTTCGGTAAAATATGTAATTTTAGGCCGTTCAATTAAAATTTTTATAAGACATTTTAGTTGAATATGGGCTTGATTGTTAACTTTTACTATTATCTTTTTTTTGATGATGTTAAACTATTGAATGTTTAACGCTTTAATTTTAAATCATTTTCGTTCGACTGGAGCTAACTGATTAATTAATGTTCTTCTTGTAGTCATCAAGTAATTCTCTTACAGGATATGTTATAAATGTAAGTAATTGATGAAATAGAAACTAGCTATATAAATGCCAACATATGAAAAGAGTTTTAACCTTACTCGCTGCCGTGTCTATGGTAGCTTCCGCCTATGGACAGGCGTACGAATTCCGTTATAACGGTGCTGCAGATGTTATTTTTTCCTATCCACCAAGAGGTTCCGGCGGTAGGGCATTTGTGCATGATGCTAATAACGTGTTGACGATCAATTATGAGGGGGATTTTACCAACGGTGTTAAAATAGGGAATTCATTTTGGGTGACTAACAACGGTCGGACAGGTATCGGCACATCAAATCCTCAAGAAAAATTAGCAGTTAAAGGTAAAATTCTTGCGGAGGAAATTAAAGTTACTACGGCTTCGGCTGACTGGCCTGACTACGTATTCAAATCTAATTATATCCTATCGAGCTTACGGGAAACCGAAAAGTACATTCAAAAAAATGGCCACTTACCTGATGTACCTACAGCTGAAGAGGTGGAATCAGATGGAGTTTCTTTAGGTCATATGAATAAAATTTTGTTGAAGAAAATTGAGGAAATGACGCTCCACCTGATTGAAAAAGATAAGGTCATCAATCGGATTATGGAAAGACTTGAAAAGTTAGAATCTACCAAATGAGATCCAGAATAAGTATTAATTAATCAAAGAAACTTAAAAGGTATTAATAATGAAAAGAAAATTGTTGCTCGCAACTTTATTAGCGGTTGCTAGTTGTTCGGTGTATCGAGCTCATGGGCAGACCTCTTTTGAAGGTATCAATTTAACGAATGGACGGGACTTATTTTTCAAAGGCGCGAATAACAATCCGACAGATGCTGGAGATATCGTGTTTCAAAAGACAAATGGAGAAGAATTAACGCGTATACGAAGTCATTTTGATGCAGGAACTGGTTTAGCTTCTATTTACTTTTCGAGTACGCCTTTAATTAAATCCACTTTTCTATTTACTGGTGAGGGAAACCTTGGTGTTGGTAGTTCAGTTCCCCGAACTCGACTGGATGTTGAGCCACCAATAGGAAATATTTCAACAGGAGTTTTCCGTTCAAATGGCGAACAGTCTTGGGGACACGCTTTAGCTGTTGTAACCGACAAAGCGGCTGGTGATGATCCCAAGTTGCTATTTAGTTACCGTAACCGAACAAAACAATGGTCTATCGGCGGAACTCAGAATTCGACCACGTTTAATATTATGGAAGACGGCGGCGATGGCTATCACGGAAGTGGTTTCGGGGCTGCTAGATTGACCGTGATGCCAGGAGGAAATATTGGTATTGGAACCAGTAACCCACAGGCTAAATTAGCTGTGGAAGGAAATATTCTGGCAAAAGAAATCAAGGTTAAAACAGATATCAATGTACCCGACTATGTTTTTGAGCCTGACTATAATTTAAAGAGTCTTGAGGAAATCGAAAGCTATGTCAAAGCAAATAAACATTTGCCTGAGATACCTTCGGCTAAACAGATCCAAGCTGATGGATTGAATCTCGCTGAAATGAATTTGCTCTTGCTTAAAAAGGTGGAGGAAATGACTTTACAACTTATTCAGATGAATAATGAAATGAAAAAACAGGGTGAAAAGATTGATGGGCAGGCAGAGAAGATACGGTTATTAGAAAAAAGATGAAAATTATCGATTTGATAATGGAGTGTATTAATTGTTGTTTTTAATGAGAAAATAATCGACTCAACCTTAATGTGTTATATTAAGACTTCTCTCTTAACTATTTTTTGATAATTTAAGTGATTATTTTTTTTTATTTTCGAATTAATATTTCGGTTTTTTGAATTTTTCACCTAACCATACCCCTATTTTAAAGTATTATAGTTTATCATTTTATGAAAAGTATCCAAGCGCTATGGGCGTGTTTTATCCTAGTATTGGGATTGTGTGTTTATTTATTGTTCTTCAAAGGTGAAAAGATTGCTTATGTTGAGTCTACCCGTATATTTCAGGAATTTAAGGGTGCGAAAGTTGAACGCGAGAAACTTGAAGCAAAAGGAAAAGAGTTTAAGCTTAAAATTGATACGCTAAATTTCGAAGTGCGTGAGGCAATTATTAAGTATGACGGCAATTCTGACAATAACGCTAAACAGATTATCCAGATTAAACAAAAGCAGCTAAATGATTATCAGCGTAGCGTGCAGGAAAGTCTTCAGTCGGAAGAATCCGCGGTAATGGCAAAGGTTGCCGCCGAATTAAATGCATTCCTTAAAGATTATGGTAAGCGCAACGGTTATAAGTTTATATTTATTGCCAATCCGTCGGGTACCATAGCCTACGCTGCCGACGGAACCAATGTTACCGATGATGTTCTGAAAGAGATTAATAATAAGTAGACTCTTAGAATGCGAATTTTAATTATTTTATTTTTTCTCATAGCCTTTTTTAGTTGTGGGAATCCTCCAGATCAGTTCGCCACCGTTAACGATGGTCTTCAATATATCTCTGAAAGTAAAAATGGGTTTGTGAAAGACACACTGTTGAGTAACGGCGTAGAAATGAAAATTCAGCTACTACCAGCATCTCTTGTTCAAAAAAGCAATAATCCAGGTAAGCAAAAGTATTTCAGTATACAGTTTTCGTTAAAGGGGCATGAACTGTTGGCACAGCTTCCGCGTGAAGAATATGGTGTTTATGTGCAGCTTTTTTCTTTTGGTATGGACCGATTTATTTTACTTAAAACAGACTCAGGGAAGGAATATCCTGCTAATATGGTTAGCTATCAGCCTACTTATAATATGGGTAAAAGCAATGAACTTATAGTTGTTTTTAATGAAGATCTTTCCTCCTGTAAAACACTTCAACTAGTAGTAAAGGAATTTGGATTGAACATGGGACAAATAGAGTTTTCCATAGATCTTGCAAAGTTTAATTATTCACCTAAAATTGAACAATTATAATATTAACCGAAAATGAAATTTATTCAAATATTAAATAGGTATACTCGAAAAATTGCAGCGATATGGGGTGTTGTATTTCTTTTCGAATTGGTAAGCCCTATGGTCGCGATGGCGTTGACGGCTGGTCCGACAGCCCCGGAGGCCACGAGTTTTGAACCTGTAGATACTACTGATATGGTAAATCCCTTAACAGGAAGTTTTACCTATAATTTACCGCTGTTGGAGGTCCCTGGTCCAGAAGGGGGCTATCCACTCTCGTTATCCTATCATGCGGGTATACGCCCAGATGTTGAAGCTTCTTGGGTGGGTCTTGGTTGGACGCTGAATCCAGGGGCCATTAATCGAAATGTTGCCGGACTACCTGACGATTTCGATGAGGTCAGTTTAAGGAGAAGGGATTATTGGTCGGGTGGAAATCGAAAAGATTATGGATTGGATGTGGGGTTTGCTAGTGCAGTTAATGTCGGTCTTGTGTTTGCAAATGATACTTACCAAGGGTTCGGTGTTGGCGCTAGTTTAGGTTATGGAATTAAATTTGGATCTCTTAGCATTGGTGTTGATGTTGGGCTCAATCCCTATGGTGGCGGATACGCCGGAATCAATGCTTCATCAGGAGTAGAAATAATAAAGGGTCTGGGACTAGGGGGAAGTGCTGGATTGACTACTAATTTTGAAAGTATTAGTTTTAACAACGGTGTGTCGTTATATAAAAACAATGGTGCAGAAAAAGCCTCTACCAATTTACTTTCTGTGTCAATGAGTAGTTCTTCAAACAAACCGAGCCTATCTGTAATGGGAATCAGAGGATCAGTATTCAACAGTAATTCTGGAAAGATCAGTACAAGCAGCTCAGGCTTTGGTTTTACAATACCTTTGGGGATCTTTAGCATTGGAGCGTCGTTTCGTAATACGCGTTATTGGATTGACGAGACAGCAGAAATACCATCAACAGGAAGCCTTTATACACCAATTTTAGATGTGAATACTCCGAATACATACATGAATAATCGTAGCTTCGATAACTACAGGCTAATTCCCGACGATATCAATATCGCAGACAGTCCAGAAGATTATGAAATGCTAGGTGGAACCCTGCCAGAATATGATAACTATGTTGTCACAGGCCAGGGTATAGGAGGTCAGATTAGACCGTCTCTCTATCAGAGAGCCTTACATTTATCAAACAACACTCCCTCCAAAAGTCAGATGAAGCAAAATATTGCTAATGTCTCGGTTAAAGCAGGAGCTGGTTTTCGTTTTGTTAATGATTTCTCTAATTCCTTTGACCAAGGGCTTGACGATGTCATCTATCAATCTGGAACACCTCAGGATCCAAACACATTACCCTTTGGTATGGGAGGTAATACTGATCGAAGGATTGGTAACGAACTTGCAGCCTCCAAATACGTTAAATATTTTACTAATGATGAGATAAGGAATGGAAATGCTAAGACTAAAGGCTTTATTGATGTCGGTTCAGTTAATAGGGGGTTTACTCGAATAACGAATGGAACCACTTTTCCTAATTCTACGATAGCCACCAAGGGGGGGAGTCAAATAGGTGGATTTATGGTTACCAACGAATCAGGCGTAACATACCATTATGCTTTACCCGTCTATTCTTTCAATGAATATTCATACAACTATACTCCTAAAGATAATGGTAAATATACTGAAACTACGCGTAAAGAGCCATATGCTTACACTTGGCTACTGACTGCGGTCACTGGTCCCGATTATGTGGATCGAAATGGAAACGGCTTGGTGGATGCTTATGACTGGGGGTATTGGGTGGCAATGGATTATGGTAAATGGAGTAATGACTATGTGTGGAGAACTCCGGCAGAAGGAACAGATCGGGATCTCGATCAGAACTATTCAATGTATACTTCCGGACAAAAAGAGCTATATTATATAAATAAGATAAGAACACGTACACATACTGCTATCTTCGAAAAGGAAGCTCGATTTGATGGTAAAGGAAATTCTACAAGTGCTCTGCAGACTAAGAATTTGGGGATGTATGCGAACTTATTTGATGGTACTTCTCGGCAGAGCATGCGATTGAATAAAGTTTATCTTTTTAATAGTACCGATGCCAGTGTCATTAATGAGACAAGTGAGACTATCAATATGGGAAATAGTTGGGAATATTACGATAATGTGATTGATAACTTTGATATAGATAAGGTTGGACGTAGTGTTGTTGAAGCTAAAGCTATCCGAATTATTGACTTTGGATTTAGTTATGATCTGAGTGCTGAAACACCCAATAGCTTTAATAGTCGAAAACCCGATGAGAAGTTGGGGAAATTAACTTTGGATGGAATCCTTTTTCGTGGTAAAGGTGGAGTCAATCTTTTACCACCCACCCGATTTTCTTATGAAGAATCCGATGTGAGTTCATTCGAGGCGACTAGAAATGCTGTTAATGAATTTTCTACTGCCAATACAACATTTTTAGAGTTGGGAATGATGATTGAAAGTGCGGAAGATAATCCAGTGTATTACGGGATGGTTACAGCGGTCAGAAACGGTGGACAGGGAAAAATTTATACGCTGATGAATGGAAAAGCTTTTGACTCCAATGTTACCAATATTACACTCAGGCAGACCAAGAATCCGAACTATTGCAAAGATTGTAGGGATATATGGGGTTTTTACAAAGGTGATATAGATAAAACATTACTGGGTTTGAATGAAGATATTGCAAGAAAAGTTACATTAAGCTCTGCAAAATCAACTGACGCTTGGAACCTTAGGTCAATTAGTTCGCCTACGGGTAATCGTATTGATTTGGATTATGAAAGTAATGAGTTTAAAAAGGCAATTTTTGAAAAGAAGTTTTCTGTCCCAATAAAGGATTTTAGGAGAATTAGTGATAATAAATTTTCAGTAGAGCTGATAGGTGGTGTTCAGGATCTTATCGACAGCTATGCTTTAAATGAGGTAGTAGACGGTACTTTTCTAGAATCTTACTTATTCCCCTCTGGTGCAAAATCATACGCGCTTATTGAGTCCTCTCTAGATGCAGCGCAATGCTATTTTGGTGGGAGAGATGGAACCTCTGATAGGATTATTTTAAATTTTAAAAAATTTTATGATACACCTCTGAATCCATCTCCAGTTAAAGACTTATACTATGGGAATATTCGCTTGAATATTAGCCAGAATCTAAATTATGGGGGTGGAAGTCGTATTAAAAGTATTAAAAATGTAGGAGTTAATAATGTAATCTACCAAACTGATTATTTGTATAGAACCGGCAATATTTCAAATGGCGTAACATCTTATTTACCTATTAATATGGAGACAGGCTATTTTGAGAATCTCCCTTTAGAGGGCGTAAAGACCAATTATAAAAAAGTTTTAAATAGAGATTTTAATAAAATTCTAAAATTCGCTAGAGAAATACCTGGACCTGGTATCATGTATAGCAGAGTCCGTATACAAAACAAGGTTTTACAATCTAATGGCGATAGTCAAAAGGAAGGTTTTACCGACAATACTTATCGCGTCATGGATGAAAGGATGATTAGCAGGACGGTTATGCAGGATATGCCAGGTACAACAGGGTATGTGCATGGTGTTAATTTACGTATTTCTGACTTTACTACAAACATAGGTGATGTACTTCAGATCACGTCTTACGACGCTGAAGGTAGGCTGGTTAAACAGATGAGAAATCGATATCTTTTTGATGAGGCAACAGAATCAGCTGATTTAAGAGCCCAGTATAGAAATATACTTAGCAGCAGGTTCAATTCCCAAGGGCTAGTTACCGAACGGTTCGCAGAAGCCCGATATCATAATAACAAAAAATATAGCAACCGTACTAACATAGTAATGGCCGCTCGCGAGCAGTATCCTTCGATACTATTATCTTCGACTACTCAAGATTTTATTAATAAATCGTCTGAAAGCACTGAAAATCTTGGCTTTGATTTCTATAACGGCCAACCTAATAAGGTGCTAACAAAAGATTCCTATGGCAACAGATTCCTAACCGAAACTGGGTTTGCTTATTTACAGTATGCAGAAATGGGGAACAGACTTGCCAACATAAGTAACAAAAATATGTTGACGCAGGTTTATAGCCGGGTTTCCTACAAGGTTGACAATAGCAATGCAAAAGTTGGTGTTGTAGGCGGTACTAAAGCTATTTGGAGCAAAGAAGCCGATGTTCTAATGCCTAATGGCACTATCATTAAACAGAATAGTGCTGCAAATGGCCAAGTTTGGCGCAAAGAACGTGAAGAGGTTTTAGAAATTCCTGACACATATGGCGGTTCAGGTATTCTTCCAATCGCTCAATTCACGCTTACTAATGGATACTGGAAACTAGTTAATGGAATTAGGATATACAATGTATATTCTAAAGCGCTGGAAGACTACGATCGTAACAACAATTATTCTGCAAACCGCTATGGATACAACAATGGTAAGATCATTGCTGGAGCGAATTTTGCAAAATACGGTGAACTTGCTTTCAGTGGGGCTGAGGATGAGCTGATGGGAACTTCAGTATTGGGAGAGGTTTCCAAGGGGCAGGGTACAGTATCTACCGGAGCATTTCATACCGGAAGCAAAAGTTTGTCCTTGGCAGGAGGCGCCACAGGTTTTGAATATAGTGTCCCGATCACCAATCTCACCGAAAATAGGACCTACGTTGCTAGTGTTTGGGTGAAAAATGCAATAAATGGTAAAGTTAGTCTTTATTATGATGTTGATGGTGTTGCAACAGTAGCGCCGATAAATTCAGCACAGAGCACCAAGAAATCTGGTGACTGGAACCTTGTAAATATTGAGATTCCGATTTCAGGTGGCACTCAATTAAAGGTGTACGTAAAAAATGAAGGTACAGTTTCAAGTTTTGTAGATGATTTTCGTTTTCATCCCAAGAATACAAATGCCCTGGCCTATGTCTACGATAATTTCTCTGGCGAGCTGACCTATATTTTAGATCACTTTAATCTATATACCCGATTTGAATATGACGGAATGGGTCGTTTGGTGAGAACTTATAAAGAACAGTTTGGAAGAGCTCCATATAAAACCAATGAGTATCAACAAAATTATGGATTTAGCAGCAGTGTTTATTATAATGATAAAATAACTCTATATTTTCGTAAATCTAATTGTACAGTTGGAGAGGGTGCAGAAGTAAAATATGATGTCCCCGAAGGAAAATACAGTTCTGAGATTAGTAAAGGTGATGCAAATAGCAAAGCTATGGCAGAAGCAAATCAAAATGGTCAAGCTTATGCTAATAGTACAAATGGATGTATTACCTGTAAAAAGTATCGTGTAAAAGTCCATCGAATGAATTTTGATAAGTTGTATTTTAACTATTACGACTGTAATAATCAATATAGATCTGTTACTTATGAAACACTTCCTCAAGATATAAATACGGGGGCATATTTAGTCGCATATGTATGTGTTAGCACCATTCGTTCAGGTATACAATTTAGTCGAGGGCAAAATCAGGAAAATGTTAATGTGTCTGCAGAGATAGAGTTAGTTGGAAACTGTGATTAATTGTAATGTATATATGGAAAAGCAATCACTTAACAAGAGAATTGAAAAGGTATTTTTATTTTTATTAATTATAATCCATCATAATATAATACAAGCCCAGACCATCAATCGGAACGCTATCGTGTTGCCTTCTGGCGGTACAACGTCTTTTGTGGTGGAATCTGGTCAAAGCTATAATGCGACAAGTGCTGTCGGAATTACACTCAGGCCAGGAGTCCACTTTAAAAGCGGCTCAAATGTGGTTCTTCGGATCGACAATAATATGACAGGTCCGGCGGCCCCCAACAATCCTAATGATAACCTAGAGCTGAACTGGACACTTGCGCGGTCTTTTGATGCGAGCGGAGCAGTAATCGGCGAGACTAAGACATTTTTCGATAAAATGGGTAAGCAGCTTCAGACACAGACGCGCAATATAGAAGCGGGGCATGTTTTTGCGGTTGAGCCACTGTACGATGTTGGCGGTAAGCAGGTAGGATCGACTATGTCAGCTCCGATCAATAATGCCGCCTTTAGTTACAAGGCTGATTTTACAACACTAAATTACCGGAACTACGGTCGTTTTACCAGCACATCGGGTCTGCCTGATAAAAGCTTTGCTCCGGATCCGCTTGATACTGCAGGGAGTACGATAGGAAGTCTGGCATATTATTACAGTAGTCGCAATGCTTGGGAACGTCTACAGGACCATACCAATATGCCTTATAGTACGACAGCCGGTGCTAAGAACGGAACCAATATTTACACAGTGAGTGGGGGAGTTGGACAGGTAATGAAACTGGGAGGAGGACATGAAGTACGTCAATTCAATGTTCCTGTGAACAAGGAACTTGATTTTTATAATCTAGTTCGTCGTACCTATTTCTCTGTATCCGAGATTGGTGACACAGTATTGGTATCCAATGGTCAAAAAATGATGTCGGTTAGCTTTGATGCAGACAGTCGGGCTTCTGTGAATATCAGTATCGACGGGCGTACCGTGATGACGGGTCGTGGAGGTAATGATATGATCCTGAAAGGTAGCCTTGTACTGGACAGTTCGCGGACGGGTTATTTTTGGTTGCCTAATGCCCAGACGATCTATTTTCCTAAGATAACGGGTCCGATTGCTGTTGCTTCGGGCAAGTTGAAAGATTACTTCCGCTCCGAGGCAGAGATTTTGGCAGCAGGAACGGTTTCGTTACAAGCAGGCTTTTACCAGTTTTCACATTTTGATGGTTATGATATAAATTATGAAGTGGGCCTTTCCGATGTCAGTTTTACTTTTTACGACCAGCTTGGCCGGGTGAGGGCAACGATCCCACCGGAAGGTGTGAAGAAATTATGGACGTATGGAGTGACGAGCTATGCGACGCTAGCCAGCATCCCATTTGTCAAAACATTCAAGTACGATGGTAGAGGCAATCTGATCGAGAGTACGGGTCCCGATGCAGGTAAGGCCGAGATGAAATATAGCAGTGATGGCAAACTTCGTTTTTCACAGAATGCACTACAGAAGCTGACAAATAAGTTTAGTTATACGAACTATGACAGTTACGGACGTAGTATTGAAAGTGGAGAAATTACTCCGTCAGGTACACTCAACTTTGGAACAGTGAGTACAGCCGGTCTTGATGCTGTCGGTACTGCTGCTTCAAATTACCTGACGGGTACCCGTACCGATGTTACAGTGATCAATTATGATAAACCAGAGAGTATTCCAAATCCGGCAGGCTATGTACAGGATAGTTATTTCCTTTCAGGAAGCGCGGTATCAAGCAAAGCAAAATACAGTGGATATCCTGTAACAGCTTCCAATCTGGTCAGCAAAACCTGGTACAATTATGACGGGAATGGCAATGTTGTGTGGATGGTCAAGTATGTTACGGGGCTTGGATACAAGACAATGGATTATGTGTATGATGATCTGGACAATGTGACCAAGAGTATTTACCAAAAGGGTACAGCAGCTGAGACGATGGTCCATTATTTCGAATACGACAAGAATAAACGATTAGTTGCCGCATATACCAATACAACGGATAACAAAAGTACCAAAGTCCTGCATGCGAAATATAGTTATTACCTACATGGTCCGCTTAAACGAGTAGAGTTGGGGGATAAGTTACAGGGGATAGATTATGTGTATGGTATTGATGGTAAGCTCAAGAGCATCAACAATGCGAATGCGGCTAAAGATCCTGGGGGTGACGGTGGCAATGGTTTTGCTGCGGATGTTTTTGGGATGAACATGGAATATCATGCAGGGGACTATAACAATAAACAGGTGGGAATACCGAATATCCAGAATGGGGGAAATGTCGCAAGCTATAGTGGATTGATTAATGGGATAAGCTGGTTTTCGAAGAAACCGAGTTCGACAGACATTGCTCCTGTCATGAATATTTATAAATACGATTACAAAGGCCAATTATTGGAGAGTACTTGGGGAACCCCGAATTTTGCTAATGCTTCGTTTAGTTCTGCGGGTGATATCAATCGGGAAAAAGATATAGTTTATGATGGACATGGAAATATTCTAAGTATGACGAGGATAGGAGGAGGGGTTGATAAAGAATATTCTTATTACTATGAACCTAATACAAATAAATTAGCTGGAGAATCTGATTATGCCAGTTATGGATATGATGAAATCGGGCGGCTTGTAAAGGATGCTAACGATTCCCGTGGTCAATATTACGAATATAATGTTTTCAATAAGGTTACTAAGATTTATGATAGTACAAGGAAATCGGATATAATTGTTAGCTTTGAGTATGACGAAGATGGCAACCGTGTGATGAAGAAGGACCATCGTACCGGTGCGGTGACCTGGTACAGTTATGATGGGAATGGAAGTCTAGCAGCGATCTTTGAACAGCAGGGTACAGGTGCCATTAAATTAAAGGAGCAGCCAATCTATGGCTCGGATCGGTTGGGTATATATTATAGACAGGGAGGTAACTACCAATATACGTTAAATGACCATCTAGGTAACACCCGTGTGGTAATCAATCGCAATAAGACTACGGGTGGATCTGTAGATGTCGTATATTATGCCGATTACCTTCCATTTGGTACAGAAGTTCGATCCGGGGGAACAGACCATCGCTATGGTTATCAGGGATTGTATGCAGAACGGGATAAAGAAACCGGTTTGAATAGTTTCGAGCTCCGTAACTATGATCCGATATTAGCGCGATGGCTCACACCTGATCCTTATGGTCAATATGATTCACCTTATGTTGGGATGGGAAATAATCCGGTAAGTGGCATTGATGTAGATGGAGGATGGTCTAAGGATAACATAGGTATAAACAGAAAAGGGGCGGTAGTTTTCGATGACGGAAAAGCAGATGGTAACTTATTTTTAGTTAATGATGATGTTGGGAAAATAACAAGTTTAGAAATGCTTAAAGGAAATTCAATTCAGCTAGCGAAGTTAAATGTTTGGATTGGAACTGACCAACAAAAAATTGATTATGTTAAGTCTCAGTGGAAATTTGCTGAAGGAGGATTCGACTGGTTTTCAAGTACTAATAAGTTTGAGGTAAAAACTGATGATCAGAGTGCCTTCTCAGTCGATGCACTTTTAGGAGTGCAGGTTTACGAAAAGGCTAATGATATGTTTAATATTAAATTTGTAATACAAGATCAAGGGTTAACAAATACCTTATTATCCGATCCTTATAATACCAGGAATGCAATTTCTCATGAAAAAAGACACTTACTTCAATCGGTCAAAGTTCACCATGGTTCATTAGTTAATCCAACTCGTACGATATTAGAATTGGATGCGATCCGTTACCAACGATCGACAAAAACTTGGCAAAATACAACTGAAAAATTTAAAAGAGGTATAAAAGGTTATGAAAACAAATTTACTTTTTAATATTTTAATGATAGTTATCTTATCTTCATGTCAATCTGTTGAAAAATGTGAAGATCCTATATGTTTAAAAACAGCGATTAGAAAAACGGGGAATAATTATCTTGTAAGATTGGAGTTCAAATCAAAAATTGATACAATATTAAAATTAGATCAACGAATGTTTGCTACTGGCTGTCCTGATTACTGGGAAGACCCGACCGTATTTTATAAAACCAAGAATCCAGATGCATTAAAACATAACCAAATTATTGTTGAAAATACAGATGATAAACTTAGACTATTATCATCTCAGTTTATACCAAGAGAAGAAACTACTCCATCTGTCCTCCCTAATTGTGCTTTCCTAGAAGAATTTGAATTGGCGTTAAAAAAAAATAAAGTAGTTGTTTATGAATTTGCTGCGGGGAAAGACCAAAATAAATTGAGGGTTTCGACCTCAGATAGGAAGGTGAAATTGCACCTATATCTAAAAAATAAGGGAAATGGAAGAATTATAACGTCAAGCAATTGGATCAAAATAAATTCTTATCGTTCTGAATAACTTGATAGCATATTATTTTTAAAATGAATAAGCATGTTCAAATTTTATCAAACCATAGTGAGTATAATTCTATTGAGTGTTTTCTTTTCTTCTCGCGACTATATTGCCGCAGGAAGTAATTTAATGGCCGAACGGTATGAATTTGATATAACACAGGATTCTTTTATTAAAAAGATAACGGCTTATAATAAGATGAATCTCCAGGATTCATTATTTAAAAATTGGTGCGAACAGTCCGTATTTTTACAAAGGTTATTTCAATGATGAGAAAAATAATGATATCTACTGGGTATTAATTCCGGTTCCAGCAGATCCTCCAACCGAATTATTGCTTCTTTCTGTAGAAAATAAGCAATCGGGAGAAAGAAAACATGTTAATAACAAAACTGAAAATGAAGAGGAGATCCGTGATAGAAAAATTGCTATAGAAAACTTAAAAACAGGGTATTGGATAATCTGGGATTCCCGTACAAACATACCGGTAACGCGATGAACAAGGTTTACTTTTAATTTGGGGTATCATTAACAGGGAAATATGATTTCAAAGAAAATATTATGGAAACTGATGATTATTGGTTTTAGGTTATAGTCAAGATTCTTTTCGGAGGGTTACAGCGACCGATCTTAATAGATATGAAATAATAACAACATTGTTTGGACGAGTGCTGATAGCTCGCTAATATTAATCTCCATGATTGATAATGGCCCGTTTTTACAAGATTATAGTGTATTGTTGGTATTAAAGTATTACACGGGAAAGGATTCGGTGTATTATCTTTTGAAAGATACCTATAACGGTAACTATATTGTTCAAGAAAATAAATTACACATATACGGTAGAGCGATCGGATTGCCGGGCGGGAAAGAAGGATGGTACGGCACAACAAAAGATTATAGTAAAAAAATTGATAATATATTTGTTACTGGGGATAGCATTTCGCCAGACTGCCCAAATCTTAAATATTTCGATAAAATTGCAAAGGAAAAACCTTACGGAATTTATGAGATAGACCAGGATACTTTAAAGGTCATTGCAAATAATAAACAGGATGAAAAGAAGTATTTAGAAAACAGTCAGGGCCATGGTTTCTACTACTTTCCAGCTCCAGGGTTGAGACTAGAGCGGGTATATTGTCTATTGAAGAAAAGTTAAAGAAGACTGTTACTTCAAAGCTAGAGCCAGCATATTATTTCTAAATGATACGATAGAAATTTCCAACGATGTTAAGAAAGAGACACAAAGTTGCCACGAGAAGGCGAATCTTTAAATCTTGGAAAAATATATTGAGTTCACTTTAATCGCGGGTTTCTTTTTTATGATAATTGGCTCAATTATGATAGAGAGAATAAAATTTTGAAAATAAAAATTTACAGCACTAAAGCGTCTATTTACTTCAATTTAATTGATATTATAGTCTTAGGGGTGAGACACTATATATGAAAAAAACGACATGTTTACCATTATTGTTGTCGCTAAAAAGAGAACCAAGTTCATGTGGCTATTTATCCGTACTTATATAAATATGAAATTAGAAGACCAAATTTTAGTCAATGGGTTTGGACAAGGTTTGATTGCAATTGATCAATTAACAACAGGTTTTAGATTACTTGAATTGATGACGAAAAAGGAATTTTTAAGCGAACTTCGTTTTCTAATTATGCAGTCTAAACCGGAAGAAGGAGATATTGAACCCGCGATTATAAAAAGTGATTTAAATTCCACTTTTACCCCCTGCGTTCTGCTTAAAAGAGGAGTTCAAACCATAATTTAAAAGAAATTATAAATCTGCCGGAATATGAGTTAACAAAAGCATTTGTACTGCTTTTAAATTTATTTAAAGTAGCTTATGTGAGAAGATTTATTGATGAAAAAGACAATCCTTACAAATGGTGGTATTGGGATTTGTCTGATCATGAAAAGCTTGAGAAGGTAATGGAATCTAAAGGAGGAAGGGTATGAAGTTGGGCTCGAATAGGTTATGTCGGTTCAATTAAAATGGGGAAAACGATGAGATTAACTGCGTTTATTTGCATGGTCGTATTAATTTTTACAGTTTCTTGTAATAAAACCTGTAAAGACCATGTTTTGGTTAAGGCTATGACAGTCAATAGTGATATGTTTGGTGCTGCAGATTACGTTGTTGAAATAATAGAAGACTCCTCATATCGGATAATTGATTACTCTGTAGGTCTTGATTCTGTTACGTTTGAATTAATAGATCCTAAAGAAAATTCGCTATTGTTGGCAGAGAATACTGTTACTGGTAAAACTAGAATAGATGGAAATACTTTCTTCTTTAATCCCGGTTTTAAACAGGTTGATAAGGCTTTACTAAAAAATGGCTTTATGGATTTATATATAGGGGATAGTTTCTTTAGGAGGCTACGGTTACAAAAAGGGAATACGTATAGTATAAATTATTTCGATCAAAAGAGGTTTCATGATTATGCAATTTTCAATGCTCCAAAGGATTCTGTTTTTGATAATAGTTATAATCTGAATCAAAGAGATTTAATTTTTATTGATTCTGTTCTAACATCAATTTTGAAAAATAAAGATGGTAATAGTGCATTTTACAAACAATTGAAAGTTTATAGTAATTCGGATAGTGTACTTGTTGAGGTAAATATCTTCTTAAAGAATAATAAATCTCTTAAGGGTTTTTTTAGGTACTATCCTATAATTTCTTTTGATTCGCCCGCATATGAAGGTAGCTATGGGAAATTAGAAATTAATCTTTCAAAACGCACTTTCTCCGAATTAATAATGTCTGTTGATTTTTAGGGGTAAATTAGATGAGGTAGTGGTAAAGCATAAACATTTTATGATAGTGAATCAATTCTAATATATATTTATGCGTTCACTATGGAGCGGTTCTACGATATTCTAATTAAAATAGTTATCGACACTTAAAGTACCATTTTTTAAGGAAATATCAAAAATGAAATAATGAAAGATTTAAAAATTCATAATGATGCGGGTAGCAATTTGCTGTCTATCAAGTCTGTAGTTGATATCTATTCTGATAGAGAATATTTTATCAACTTGATTTTAAAGCTAAATTTGGAAACGGGTTATTTTTATATAAATGCAAGTAGGCCTGATTATGATGACCCTAGTTTGCTCGAAAAGCTAAAATTGGTTTTAGGCAATAAAGATAATTTTAGTTATAATAACTTTGAGATTACATTCGAAGGAAAGATCTTAAATCAGGAAATAGTAAATTTATTGCCGTCTATTTGGTTTAATTATCAGCATGTTAGTTTTACTTTTTCTCGTAATCGCGCTATAAAATTTAATATTAAAATGCTTCCTTGGTATGATATTACCGCGAAAGTATCTAGTTATGTTCTGTTTAAAAGTGCTGAGGAAGATGTAGTTTGGATTGGAAAAAGTAAAGAATTGAAATTTGATTTTTAAAATTCAAGGCGAATATACTGTCAGACTAACATTGCTATTAAATTAAATTTCTGTAATATGGATTTCGAAAAAGTAGATAGAATTTTATTTTTTACACTAAATGATATTTGCCTTATTGATACAAGATGTGAATAGAAAATCGGTATGCGGGATACCCATTTCTACGTTTCCGATTTAAGGAAAAAGATAAAAATGATGTTATATATAGCAAAATCAAGGATGCTGTAAAAGATTTTAAAGGGCTATTGTCATGGGAAATGATAACCTTTGATGATGTGCCAAATTATTTAATTTTGCCTACTTATGTCTATAGTGACGGAAGGCCGACGAGCGGTGATTTAAATGAGCATTTAATAGCAAAATATGGAGAAAATTTATATCGACAAAAAATTGATCAAGCTATAGATGATATACCCAATTTAACAAAAGCAATTAGAGATAAATTTCATGAACAATAATTGTATCGCGTGTAATTTAGAATAATCATTAATCCCATCATAATAGACATCTTTTAAAAGTCCCGTTTCTTCTTCTTAAACTTTCTACTATACCAGATATAAAAGCCTGTTACCGGCAAAGAGGCGCAGATTAAACTGGTCAAAAATGCGATCCACATGCCTGTACGCCCGGCAATTTTTCCTACATGGATATCATAGTTGGAATCGCGCCACTTCATGCCCAATGTTTTATCATTTTGCAGCCGCTTGAAAGAGTACTTTTCACTACGAAGATCATAGGTATAGGTATCGGAAGCTGACCACCAGGTATTTCCTTTTTTATAGACGGTAATATTGGCTAGTGAAGCATTTTGTGGGATATTGAACAAAGCACCTTCATGCGCGCCATACTTTTTCACAACATCAGACCATATCAGATCTAACGAGGCCACACTGGCGGCATCTATCGTATTGTCTGGAGCTTTTGGCTCTTCGTGTTTCTTATTGGGCCGCTTACCATCCAGCAACCAGTAAATACTGGTTTCCCACCATTTGAAGGACCAAACTAAACCCGTTGCCGCAATGACGATAGCAACGAAGAAAGCGTAAAAGCCAAGTACTTGGTGAAGATCGTAGTTTATGCGTTTCCATTTAGCACTAAAATTAATCTTGAGGCGTTTAACAGCGACTTTACGGTTTTTGGGCCACCAAAGGAAAATACCCGAAAGTAACGTAATGATAAACAGCAAGACGCCGGTACCTACGATGGTGCTGCCCACATCGCGCCTCAGATATAAGAATTGATGGATCTGCCTCACAATCCAGAAGAAATTAGTTTCGACATCTATTTTCCCTAAAACCTTTCCGCTGTAGGGGTCTACAAAAATACGGTCCCAATAGCGGATTTCTTTGTTGATGAATACGCCGACGATATCGTTCTTTGGACGACGCTTAAGGGCTTCAAATAGATAAACTTGTCGCTGATCATCTGTAGCAGGCACACGGATAAGGGTAATGGGATGATCGGTGACACGCTGTGCATTTGCCTTCAAGATGGAAAGGGGAAGTGTTTTCTCGCCTTTGTGTGCCGTTACCGTCACATAACTTGGATGAAAAAGGGCAAATAGTTCCTTCTCAAATACATAAATAGCGCCTGTAATGCTCACAATAAAAACCACCAGACCGGACAATAATCCGATCCAGCGGTGTAAAAACAAGATCGTCTTTTTAAAAGTCATCCTTAAAAGGTATAGCCGAGTGTAAATAGGAAGTTTCGTGGTGCACCTGGAAATAGACGGATGTAATCGTAACCACCTACCCAATGGGTTTTATTGGTGATATTATTGAAGTTGGCCTGCAGCTGCACCTTACCAATGGAATAGTACAAAGCAGCATTCAATAAACTGTATGAGGGTATTGTCTGGTTCAAGTTAAGCGACAGGTATCGCTTGTCTACGTAGTTGGCGCCGACGCCGATTCCCAGACCTTTGGCTTTTCCGGAGGGAATAGAAAATCTGGTCCAGATATTCGCGGTATTCTGAGGCGCATTGGGTTTTTGTTTGTTCAGTTCTTCATTATTCCCGCCTTCGGTAATTCTGGCATCGTTGTAAGCATAAGAAGCGATAATGCTCCAATACGGAAGGATCTGACCCTGAATGTCAAACTCTATCCCTTTGGATCTTTCCTTACCGATCTGTTCCATCAAATCCGCATTTTCGGCGGTAGGCGCGGGATAAAGCGTGTTCTTCTGGTTGATCTGATAGATGGCTGTACTCGCCTGTAATTTTCCATCCAACCAGCCGGTTTTTAATCCAAACTCGGTCATGTCATTTTCGAGCGGATCGAATGGCCCGCCTGCATTTGGATTTGCCAGTGCCGAAGCCGTTTGCGGGTTATAGCCTTTGACGTAGGTTCCGTATAGATTAATCTGCGGATTGATGGTATACACTGCGCCAAAGCGTGGCAGTAGCACATCTTGGTGTACATTCTCGGCCTGATCTGTTTTATAATTGGCAATATCTTTGTAATTCTCATACCGTAATCCCAGTAATAATTGAAGCGGGCCAAGAGTGAGCTGATCTTGCACATACAATGCATTTAGATGATAATAGGTAGGAGCAACTGATGTAGTGGATGCCGGTGCAAAAAAATACTTGCTTTCGTCCTGCAACTGTTGACTTTTCAGGGGGTTGCTAAGGTCAAAACTAGATACGTTGGGCACTGGATTGCCATTTTTGTCAAGTAAATAATCATTGATCTTTTTAGGATCAAATTTAGCAATGCTGCCTGTATTATCTTTATTTCTGTAACCGCTCGCTGTCAGCTGCGAACCACCCACAGGTAATACCTCCTGCGCGTAATCATAGCCGGCAATGAGTTTGTGGGATAGCACACCTGTATTGACGTTGTAATTGAAGAAAGCGGTGATGTTATCGACAAATCGTTTTCTGTTTCGGATGAAAACCTGTCTTGCCACCATATTCTCAATATTGGCTCCTTTGCCATCTACAGCATATGCATTGGCCGAGCGGTGTTCTGAAAGATCCTCGGCGTAGCCTGTTTTCATATAAGATGCATTGAAACTCAATTTATCATTGAAACGGTGATTCAATGAGGCAGTGACCATATAGGTTTGTTCGTTCAGAAAATCATTGGCCGTACTCATGGATTGGCTGATAGGGGTGGAATACAGATCACCGTTGGCAAAGACAGATTGTCCCCTGTCGAGTCTCGACTTGGAATCGTTATAGACCATATCAAAATTGATACGGGTGTTTTCTGATGGAATAAAGGAAAACGATGGTGCCAGCACCAAGTTTTTGTCAAACTGCAGATCCCGAAAACTTTGTGCGTTTTCATAACCGATGTTGAGGCGGTAAAGCAACGTTTTATCGGATGTCATAGGCCCTGTGAAATCCGCCAGGGCACGGAGGTTGTTGAAGCTTCCTACCGAGAACTGCAACGATTTGCGTGCCTCGTCAAGCGGCTTTTTTGTCACACGATTAACGACACCGCCGGGGCTCGCATTCCCAAATAGGGCTGACGATGGGCCTTTCAGTACTTCTACCCGTTCCAGGTAATTGGCCAGCGGCTGTTTCCAGAATCCTGTTGTAGTACGCATCCCGTTGACAAGCTGGGTGTTGGATCCACCATTGATCCGAAAACCTCGGATCGTAATGTCGTCGTAAAACGTAAACTGATTTACACCACTGAAATTTTTAACAATTTCGCCTACACGCATCAATCCTTGGTCGGCAATAAGCTCTTTGGTCGCATAAGAAACCGATTGCGGCAAATCTCGTAATTTGGTTTCGGTCTTACTGCCGATAAACGACTGCGTGTTTCGATAAGACTTTTCTTTGCGCCCGTAGATTTCTACCGTTTCCAGCGCTTCCTCTGCGCGAAACATGGGAAATGTCAGGGTAAAGGGATGTGCCGGATCAATCGATATTTTCTGTTTGATGGTTTTGTAACCGATTGCATGAATGCGGATATCATACGTTCCTTTACTTAGGGTAGGCAATATAAATTGCCCATGATGGTCGGTTGCGGTATGCTGGTTGGTTTTAAGTACTGTAATTGTGGCTCCGGCAAGGGGAGCATTGTATTCATCCAAAACTGTTCCGTTGAATAACTGTTTTTCTTGCGCATAGGTGAAGGTGAGTTGTAAACTCCATATGGTTGCGACAAGCATAGGTATTTTTCGCATCTTATTTAAATTTAATCTTAATAAGCAGACAAAATTCGATGATTAAACTTATATTTGGCGGAGAAAAAATATGCAATTCGGGAATTTTAAAGGTTACCCTAGCTATGGATGGTTTAGAAAAAGTACTTCTCAATAATGCACATCTGCAGGAATCATGGTCTTTGGATGAGCAAGTTGCGCGCGAAATGGCCGACACGCCACCACATTACTCATTTGATATCCGTACATTTAGCAATCAGTCTTTCCAATTTCGCCAAAATACGATGAAACAGTATTCTTCGCAGATGAATGTCTCCGAGATCGTCTTGCCACAGGGTATGCATATGATGCATTCGGAACTGACATCTACAAGTGATGGCTATCTCTGTATAAACAATGCTGTACCGTATATTCATGTTTTTTTCGCATTAAATAGTGACCGGCAGTACTACGTGGATGGTGAACTATTAGGCAGCTGCTCACCGGGACATGTCCAAAGTTACCTGTTTGCAGCACCTCAGATTATTGGCTTATGGCATCGTCGCCCAGCAGAAAGCTTTTTTGAAATCAATATACCGATTTCTTTAGTAGAGTCCTATTTGCCGGTAGATAGCTCTTTTCGGCTTAAGTTGCATAGCCTTTTGGAAAAATCACAGACGGGCGTACTGTTTGACGACTCCATATTGATCAGCGCGCAGCAGAAACATATCATTGCTGAACTGCTTCATCCGGAGATGGGCAAAGAATGGAAATCGCTGTTTTGTTTTGGTAAGGTTCTGGAGCTGTTGGCGCGTACATTCGATCAGTATAGGGTTGGCAATAGGGTGCTCCCGCCAGATAGTAACCTCAGCCCTGAAATGAAAAAGCTGATGACTAAAGCGAAAGAAATAGTTGAGAGCAGATTAACAGATCCACCATCATTGGCACAGTTGTCTGCCGAATTGGGAACAAATGAAAACTATTTAAAGAAATATTTCAAACTATGCTACGGTACAACCATTTATGGCTATGTCACAGCGAGTAGAATGCAAAAAGCGAAGCGCTTGCTTGCACAAGGGGACCGGCCAATAAACGAAATTTCCCGCTTTTTAGGCTATAACAACCCTGCCCATTTTTCGTCGAGTTTTAAAAAACATTTTGGGGTGAAACCCAAATTTGTACAGCAAGCTTCGTTGAATCCGTTGTAAATATTAATGTTCTTTGGTTTTGTTGTTTTATTCATTCATGCCATCGTAATATACATCGGTTTTGCTCAGGATCTGCTGCACCTGCTCGTATTGTTTTTTATTCAGTCCCGTCTCGTTTATAAAGAAAAGCCCGCTCCATTTTATATTTTTTACGGAAGTCAAAAACT
This sequence comes from Sphingobacterium sp. 2149, assembly GCF_031455655.1. Taxonomy (NCBI): domain Bacteria; kingdom Pseudomonadati; phylum Bacteroidota; class Sphingobacteriia; order Sphingobacteriales; family Sphingobacteriaceae; genus Sphingobacterium; species Sphingobacterium sp. 2149. The sequence continues at coordinate 94,780 of NZ_JAVDTD010000007.1, forward strand.
CTTCCCATTGGAGGGGATTATTGGTGAAAGGGACATATTCCAGTTTGGGGATGTTGTACAATGCGGCAGGGAAGCTTGTAAATTTATTGAATGAAAAATGAGCTTTTTCTAAATTCTTAAGGGTAGCAATAGATTTTGGTAGCGTTGTTAGCTCGGCATGTTCTATGCCCAACTCTTTCAGTTGGGGTAGTTGACCAAAAAGGTCTGGCAATGTCGATACTTTCATGCGGTTCTTATATTGACCCGAAATGTATAAAAAATTCAGGTTGTGCAAACTAAATATTTCCTTGGGAAAAGTCGTAAAAAGTGTGTTATCCAAACCGAGCACTTGTAGCTTTTTAAGCTGTGCGAAGGACTCCGGCAGGGCCGTCAAAGGATTAGTGCTAGAGAAATCTTCAAGTGCAGTAAAATTGGAGAAATCTGCTGGCAATGCAGCGAGTTTATTCTGCGTTAATTTTAATTTTTTCAAGCTTTGATTGCTGTTTTTAGGCGCCGGAAAATCTGTTAGCGTAAAATTTTCTACTGTCAGACTTTCCAACTGGTTGGCTTCATTAACCACGTGCTGCAGAATGCTGCTCTCGAGCACTTTTCCAGCAGTAAAAGTGTTGAACGATAGTTCTCTGATTTCAGAAAGATCTGCTTGCTGAAGTTCTTTTACATCGTTAAAACTGATGTCTTTTCCGGTGATGGTCTTTGCCTTTATATTGGTGAAATCCCTTGCCGGCATAGGGGCGACCATTATATTTTCATATCCTGCGTCAGGAACCTTTTCCACCACGGGCGGAACTTCCACCTTAGGCGGCGGAACTTCTTTTTTCTTTTTCTTTTGTGCTGAAACGCTTAGCGTAAGTAAGGATAAACTGAATACGATAATATATTTTTTCATGTTGGATCGACTTTGTGTTCATGCAAATATGCATAGCTCGATAAAGCAATTATTCGACCAATTTAAATCCGCATGGCGATGGTTTATGATTCGCTCTTTTTTTTCTAACATTCGATCCGGTCTTTTGGGTAAAGACTTTGTTTTACGCTATTATTTGCGATCTCTTTGTATACCCAATCGCGTATATTTATTTGCGTTTAGTCGTAATTATACCCAGTCAGGTATAAAATTAAGTCGGCCTTTTCTTGATAAATAGTATTGCAAATCCACGGTTACGTCCTCAGTATGTAGGCGGTTGGAGGACTTTCCCAAGTAAAACCATTAACGTCGTCCAAAAAAAGTTTAATTTATACGATGTAAGGGAATAAACGTATCTTTGACAATCCTAATGTGGAAAATAATTAATTAGCGTTTCCTCCTGTTCAAAAGTATTGGCTGAATTGAAAGAAAGATTTCCTTTTTTGATGGTTTACTGTCGCCTATTGTTTTCGCTGGCGATAATTATGCTGTGCGTAAAGGCGTATGCGCAGGAAAAAAGCTATTTCTTTAATAATAGGGGCATCAAAAACGGTCTTTCCAATGGTCGGGTAATCGCTATGGCGACAGATCAAAATGGATTTTTGTGGTTTGGTACGGCTTCAGGATTGAATCGCTTCGACGGCTATGACTTCAAGGTGTTTCTACACAACGAGCAGGATAGCACCAGTATCAACGATAATTATATCGATAAAATAGTCAAAGGACCGCTCCATTCGCTATGGATCTATACACCAAAAGGCTGGAATAGATACAATGCGGCAAATGAACAATTTGAATCCAAGCCCAAACGTTGGCTCGCCCAGCTTGGATTGCCGCACGAATGGTTCAAAACAATTGTTGCCGATCCCATCGGGAATTTTTGGTTTATCTACCCAGGGGAGGGGATTTATAAATACCTCATCCGGGAGAAGAAGTCGCAGCTTTTGAATATGCAAAACAGCAGCCGACCGCTTTATAGCAATGCGGTCTCCTCACTAGCGTTTGATTCGAAGCAGCAGAGCTGGATAGTGTATGCAGATGGAACAGTGGACGTACGGCGCTATTCGGATCATCAATTGCTCAGACGGTTGCATGTGCCCGCAAGCAATGCCGAGCAGGCCTACCACCTGTTTATAGATGCTCAGGATGATGCTTGGGTCTATGTACCGGGTAAAGCTAATGCGGTCTATTGGTTGCGGTCTGCAGCGAATAGGTGGTTGACCCTCGATCGAAAGCCGGGGCAATTTCAACTCAATAACGATATTGTCAATGGGATCGTGCAGGACGATAGGGGAAAGATATGGATTGCTACGGATCACGGTGGAATCAACCTCGTTGATAAACAAAAAGGAGCCATTAGCTATATATCGAATGAATTTGGTACAAAAGAAATTTTACCGGGAAATGCCATACAGTCATTATTAAAGGATGAGTCAGGAACGATCTGGATGGGCACCTTCAAAGCTGGCATTAATTCCTATAGCGAAACAAAATCTTCTTTTCCACAATACCGTCACGATCCGAATAATCCGAAAAGCTTGCCTTTCGACGATGTGAATTGCTTTGCCGAAGATAAACGCGGTAATCTGTGGATCGGAACGAATGGGCGCGGCTTACTTTATTACGATCGGACAGCAAAAACATTTACAAAGTTTCTGCAGGCCAACAATGGGAGCGGGCCTTCAAGTAATATTATTGCGAGCTTATATGTCGACCGCGATAACAAGCTGTGGATCGGTACTTATTTTGGTGGACTGAATAGTTACGACGGTCAGCGATTTACTTACTATCGACACGATAGCAAGCGGCCAGGCAGCTTATCGGAGGATAATGTGTGGGAAATATTTGAGGATCGCGAAAGACGTTTGTGGGTGGGAACATTAAATAATGGACTTCAGCTTTTGGACCGTAGCACAAATACCTTCGTGGATTACCGCTACAAACATCCCTTTAATTTTTCGGTCAACGCCATCATGGAAGACCGTAAAGGAAACCTGTGGGTGGGTGGATCGGCGGGTATCGAACTGTATGATCGGAATAGAAGATTGTTGCAACACTTTAGCTATCAGCAGGGCGCTGAAAATAGCCTCTGTAATACCACAGTTCTGGATATTATTGAGGATGCAAAGGGTTTGATCTGGATCGCAACACGCGATGGCTTATCGATTTATAATCCGGAACAAAAAAAGTTTTTCAAATATCACAAAGCGGATGGCTTGCCCCACCAGACGATCTTGCGTCTCATTATGGACCATCAGCATGCGATCTGGGCCAGTACACCTAATGGCTTGTCCAGAATTTCTCCACAATACCTAAAGGATGGTGTTAAATTGTCGTTTCGGAATTACGATGAGACGGACGGCCTGCAGGGCAATGTCTTCAATGATGACGCGGCATTTATCACCAAAGCAGGTGAATTGGCATTTGGTGGCAGTAATGGGTTTAACCTTTTCTTTCCACCTAATGACCAAGTGAAAGGGCATTGTTATCCGTTGCTGTTTACCGATCTCCAGCTGTTCAATAATAGTGTGCGTGTGGGGGAGCACTATGAGGGCAACCTAATTTTGTCTGAGAGTATATCCACCACCCGTAAACTGGCTTTAAAATACGATCAGAATGCGTTTGCAATCCAATTTGCGGCACTTAATTTTGTCAACGCCGGAAAAATAAACTACAGCTACCAGATGCAGGGGCTGCATGACCAGTGGATCACCGTGGATGGGAACAACCGAAAAATAAGTTTTACGGGATTAGCACCCGGAAAATATACGCTGGTGGTCCGTGCCGAAGAAAGCGGAGCTGCCAATCCAGTATATGCTAAACTGGAAATTGAAATTAGGCCCCCTTTTTGGGCGAGTGCCTTGGCATATGGCTTTTATGGCGTGGTCATCGTACTGGGACTGGTCTGGGGGCGCTATCGGATTATTAACCGTACGCGCCTGAAATTTAAGCAAGAGCAACAGGAGCAGGAGCTGCTGCGTAGGCAGGAGCTGGATGCCATGAAGATTCACTTCTTTACCAATGTCAGTCACGAGCTTAAGACTCCACTATCCTTGATCCTGACGCCAGTTGAAAAACTGTTGGATCAGCCTTATCCGGAAAATGAACACCGCCAATTCCGGTTGATCCACCGAAACGCCAGACGCCTGCTCAATTTCGTCGACCAACTGCTCGATTTTCGTAAACTGGAGCTTGGTGAGCTCCATGTGCATAAAAAAGACCTTCGGATTTTTGGGTTTTGTAAAGAGGTCTATGAGTCGTTTTTGGACCTGGCTGAAAAACGGCAGGTGCAGTTTGCCTTCGAAACGTTGGGCGAGGATGTTTGGGCCGCCCTAGATCCGGATAAAATGGAACGAATTCTGTTCAACCTGTTAACCAATGCTTTTAAATTTACACCCGAAGGCGGGAAGGTGACCTTATCTGTCGACACCAGAGGGGATGATAGGCTTGAAATTCGCGTCAGCGACACGGGGATAGGTATTGCTGCCGATAGGTTGGAACAGATTTTTGAACGTTTTTTTCAGAATGAACTGCCCAAAAATATGATCAATCAGGGGAGTGGTATCGGGCTGGCCATCAGCCGCGAGTTTGCCAAGCTGCACCAGGGGACCCTCCATGCTGAAAGCGAAGTCGGACAAGGTAGTGCTTTGGTGCTGCGACTGCCGTTGCAAGCGTTACAGGAGCATGCCGAAGCAATGTCCGATCCTGTGCTGCCCGAAGAACTAGGCACCCCATTTTCGATGCACAAAACTGTACTGCTGGTTGAAGATAACGAAGATTACCGCAGTTATATGAAGGAGTTCCTACAGCCTTATTTTCATGTTATTGTGGCCTCCAATGGAAAGGAAGGCTGGCAGAAGGCGCTCGCTGAGCATCCCGATCTGATCGTTAGCGATCTCAATATGCCCGAAATGAATGGTGCGGAGCTCTGCCAGAAAATTAAGACGGACAAACGGACGGCATTTATTCCTTTTATCCTGCTTACCGTGGTAAATTCAGAGCAGCGTCAGCTGCAGGCCCTAGAAAAGGGAGCTAACGATTACATCACCAAGCCTTTCCGCATGGAAATGCTGATCTCAAAAATGAAAAACCTACTGGCGCAACAGGACCGTTTTAAGGAAACTTACCAAAAGCAGGTCTCAGTAGCTGCCAGTGAACTGGACACTTCGTCGCTCGATAATGAATGGATCACGAAGGTGCTGGCCTATGTCGAGGCCAACATGGGCAATTCAAACCTCTCCGTGCAGGGACTTGGTGAGGCTTTTGCCTTGGGGCGCGCAACCCTATACCGTCGTATCTTTGACCTGACGGGTAAGACTCCGGTAGAATTTATCCGGAACATCCGTTTGCAGCGGGCGCAGCATATGCTCGAAAACGGACAGTGGTCTATTGCTGAAATTGCCTACCAAGTTGGCTTTACAGATCCGAAATATTTCACCAAAGTATTTCGGGAGGAATTCGGCATTACACCCTCTGCCTTTCAGGAAAAACACCGCCAGAAGCTCTAGAAAGGTAAAAATGAAACATTTTTCACCCTATATTCTGCTAAAATTCATCCCCTCAAACATAGCCAATAGCCTAATTTTGACGCTAATGCTGTAACCAATTTTTTGATTAACCACTCAGGTTACCGTAAGGGAAATAATTTCAAAATTATAAACGAACTGATAAATATGATTTGTTTGTCCACTGACAGTCATTCGACTTGTCTTGAACGCTCGACAGTACATTTTTCTAAAAAGGTGGCCTTTTTAGGGATATTTATGGCGTCAATCACCTTCATGGCTCATGCGCAAACCCGCATTTCTGGAAATGTGGTGGATGAGCAGCGACGTCCGCTGACTGGCGTTAATGTCAGCGTCAAAAATTCGAATAATGTGACATTGACCAATGTTGCGGGGGATTATTCGATAAAAGCACTTCCTACTGATACACTTATCTACACCTTTGTCGGTTACTTGCCGCAACGTAGGGTCGTAGGCGACCTGAAAGCCATCAACATCCAATTGTATAAAGATAATATCCAGATGGAACAGGTAGTAGTGGTCGGCTATGGTAAACAGAAGCAACCTACCGTAACAGGTTCTGTCAGTGTGGTAACAGGGAAAGATCTGGTGCAGACCCCCGTCGCTAATGTCAGCAATATGCTGGTCGGTATGGCTCCCGGTATAACAGGTATACAGAACAGCGGTGAGCCTGGACAAAATGCGACAACTTTGCGTATCCGCGGGATATCCACTTTGAATGGTGCCAATCCGCTCGTCGTCATTGACGGGGTACAACAGCCTGCTGAAAATCCGTTTACCATGTTGAATGCCATCGATGCAAACGATATCGAGAACGTCAGTATCTTAAAGGATGCCTCGGCGACAGCAGTATATGGTATTCGTGGGGCCAATGGTGTGATTATCGTGAGCACTAAGCGCGGCCGCTCGGGCAGACCTGCCTTTAGTTTTTCGGCAAATACTGGCTTTACGCGGGCCACGTCCCTTATGGCGATGACCAATTCGCACGATTTTGCATCCAGTAGAAATGAATCGATCCGCAAACTCGATGCCTCAGGAAATGGTGTGTACAACAATATGTTGTTTTCGGAAGACGAGCTTTGGAAATTTAAGAACAACCGCGATTATACAGCGGCAGAAATTGCAGCAATGCCGATCAGCGAGCAACAGAAGCAGCAGCTGCAAAACAGTCCGGCACTGTATTACACCAGCCACGACTGGTATAAGGAACTCTTCAATGGTACAGGCCGTCAGAATCAATATAACTTAAATGTTTCAGGGGGCAGTGAGCGATTTAAATACGCCAGTTCAATAGGTTATTTTGACCAGACGAGTATCCTGAACTATACAAAAATAGCGGGGGCAGATGTGGATCCAAAATTCTCTCGGTATACATTCCGTAATAATTTCGATATTGAGGTGGTCAAAAATCTGGATATCAGTGTCAACATCAGCGGGCAGTTTCTAAAAAATAAAATTGCCAACCCAAAGTCGGATAATTTTAGCAATGTATCGGGCTCCGACCTGGCTTCGCGGTATCAGTCTTTATTGCTCAACTTGAAGCATGGGCCTTTTATATCGCCCGGAATCGTTGACGGACGAATTGTCCTGAACTTTCTTGGAGCCGATGGCAGCGCAACGAATCCCATCGGTACGGTAAGAGGGGGAAATGGGGGCTTCCCGAGTCAGGTGATTAATCCACTCAATCTCGTGACGCGGGGCTACGGTATTACGCAGGGAACCAACCTGAGTGCGCAGACTGTGCTAAAGCATAAAATGGACTACCTGACACGTGGGCTCAAATCGCATTTCACAGTGGCCTATGACGATAATTATGGGAAGGGCTATACGATTACTCCCGGTGTACCGACCTATTCGGCTTACCGCAATCCACAAAACCCGACAGAAATCGTCTACATCGGTGGCATGGTCAATACCGACAATAGCCTCACCGACTACCTTTTCAACTCCAGTTTTAGAAAAATGTATTATGAAGCTGGCATAGACTATACCCGTGACTTTGGTAAACATAATATATCGGGGCTCGTATTGGCGAATGCCCAAAAATATATTGACAACAACTTGGCCTATAATACACCTTCGGGTTTAATGAGCTTAGTTGGACGGGCAACTTATAACTATGCCGAACGCTATCTAGCCGAGGTCAATATGGCTTACAATGGGACCGAACAGTTTGCCCCTGGCCGACGTTTTGGCTTCTTTCCGGCCTTTTCGGCGGGCTGGATTATTTCCAAAGAGGCATTCTTGCAGGATAATAGCTTTTTGAGCTTTGCCAAGATCAGAGGATCCTATGGTGAGGTCGGTAATGATCAGATCGGTGCCATGCGCTACCTCTATCTGGCCAATTCATGGAACCTGGCGGATCAGAACAATGGTTATTATTTTGGAAGCACAGATGGATCGGCAACCAATCCGCATATTCCAGGAGCTATTGAAGCGTCGGTCGGAAATCCGCTGGTCACCTGGGAACGGGCAAAAAAGAGCAATGTGCAGCTTGATCTGAAATTTTTCCGCGATAAATTATCTTTTTCAGGTACTTATTTTAACGAGAAACGCTCCGACATCCTTGTCCAGCCGAGCATTATTCCGGCCAATCTCGGAGTTGCCGGTACGCCGGTTTCCAATGTCGGCCGCGTTAGTAACAGCGGCTGGGAGTTTGAATTGGGCTGGGACGATAAGTTGAGCGAAGATTTTACCTACTTCCTGAAAGGAAACTTCTCTTATGCACGGAATAAGATCGATTACATGGCCGAAGCTGCATTCCCATATCCTTGGATGAACCAAACGGGTTACATGATCGGTCAGCCAAAAGGATTAGTCGCTGATGGCTTTTACAACAATGCTGCCGACCTGGCTAACCGCCCGTACAATAGTTTTAGCAATCTGGTGGATGTTGGCGACCTGCGTTATAAGGATATTAATGGTGACGGTATTATCGATAACAACGATATGATCCCGATTGGCTATCCTTCTTTTCCGCTGATCTCGTACAACTTCCGTTTGGGGGTAACCTACAAAGGCTGGGACTTAAACACGCTATTTATCGGTACTGCAAAGGGATCTTATGATATCAGCAACACCTACTATGGAGGCAATCGTATCGTCGAGGAGGTCAATAATGGCAGATGGACGCAGGAAAAATATGAAAGTGGACAGGAAATCTTGTACCCGGCACTGAATGCTATTGACGGGGTTTCACAGGCCTCGAAAATAAGAAGTACATTCTGGCTGCGCTCAACAGACTTTTTGCGTTTGAAAAATGCTTCTGTAGGCTATACCGTCCGCGACAACAAACTCTTGCAGCGTGTAGGCCTGAGTTCGGTGCGGGTGTATGCCAGTGGCAATAACCTCGTTACCTGGACCAAGCTCGTGAAAGGGATAGATCCCGAGTCTACCAGCCAGAATAGCAATGGCTATATATTCCCGCTTGTGAGAACATACAACCTGGGTGTGAACATTTCATTTTAAAACTTACAGATATGATCAATACAATACAACGCTATTGGCAAAAGGCTTTGTTTGCTTCCATGTCCATGGTGATCTTGGGAAGCAGTATATCTTGCCAAAAAGATTTTTTGCAGGTTCCCCCGGGGGGAAGCCCTACCGTGGATACGGTTTTTAACCAGTCTTCTAACGCTTATAATGCCATTGCCGGCGCCTATTTCGCTTCGTTGCGCCAGGGACTGAATTGGAGCGGTTACTATTCACCAAGCACCGATGATCAGCTGGCGGGAAGTCAGGCGTTTTGGGTGCAGATTCCCGGCAGCGTGGCTGCGGTATCCATTCTTGGTGGCGGCTTTACGCCCAATTTTAATAGTCAGGATATGGGTTCCAATGGTGGTTATGGAAATGATGGCTACACCGACAACTTTCAGGCGATCCGCAAAGCGTATCTGGTGAAGGAAAATATTGGCCGCGTGCCTGATATGAGCGATGCGGATAAGAAAATTGTACAGGCTGAAATGCAGGCGCTGGTCGCTTACCGCTATACCCAAATGTTTATCATGTATGGTGGAGTGCCAATTATATCCAAAAGCTTTCCGCTTACTTCCTTAAACAATCTGGAAGAACTGGCCATCCAACGGGCTCCTTTAAAAAGCGTTTTGGATACCATCGTAAGCTGGTGTGATCAGTCTGCTGCGGTTCTGCCTTCGCGCTGGGCAGATAACTCGTTGGGGAGGATAACCAAGTCTGCAGCACTGGCGATTAAAGCAAAAGCGTTACTCTATGCAGCCCGTCCTTTATTCAACAGTGCAACACCTTATTTGCAGCTGGGTGCAAACAATGATCTGATTTGTTTTGGAAACAATGATCCACAACGTTGGAATGTGGCGCTAGCAGCCAGTGAAGCCCTGATCAAAGAAGCTGAGGGGGCAGGTGGACTGCATATCATCAATACGGGAAATCCATTGGACGACTATGGTACGGCTACCTCCACGCCGAGTAACCGGGAAATGATCTTAGCGTTCAAACAGCAGGTACCATCGTCTGGTGGTGCTGGTCCATACAATATTTTTAACGTGGTCAATTTCCATTATCAGGCCAATGGCGCGGTGTTGTCGAGCAGTATGCTGGAAAATTACTACAAGGCGGACGGTACTGAGCAGAACTGGCCAGGGGTAGGGCAGACGGCACCATTTTCTGAATACCTGACGAAATTTAAACAGATGGAGCCGCGTATGCGCGCTGATTTCAACGGTTGGGAAATGCAGGCCGACAACAACCCTGGCGATCCCATTTGGCATATGAACGAGCATTACAAGGATGTCAACCACTTCGGTGCTGGACAGCCCACAAAATTTTATTATAAAGCAGGACGTCGCGAATGGTTTGACTTTCCGATTTTCCGTCTGGCAGCTTATTATTTGAGTTCAGCAGAAGCGTATAACGAAATGGGGCAGCCTGTCGAAGCACTCAGCCGCCTCAATGTGATCCATCAGCGTGCAGGACTGCCAGCTGTCACCGAGACCAATAAAGATAAGCTGCGCAAAATTATCCAACGGGAATGGGCAATTGAGTTTATCCAGGAAAAATACCGATTTAACGACCTGAAACATTGGAAGGATAGTCAGATCGACAAGGGCATCATCGGTGGACCGATCCGTTTTCTGGTTTTTAATAATGGTGGCGATGCCTTGCCTTCTGGAAATACCAATTTTGGAAATGCCGTACGTTATAACGGCTTCTGGCATCCTAGACAATTGTTAAATCCTTTCCCACAAGGTGAGGTAAACAAAGGTTATCTGATCCAAAATCCGGGCTATTAATTATAAGATTGACCCTATTAGAAGACTTTAAACTATGAATACCTATTCGATGATAAAAAAGGCTACCGCCTTACTTTTTGCGGTTTGGTCGGGAAGCACTGCGCTGATGGCCCAGCAACCGGGCGAATGGATTGCCCCGGATTCCACCGGCAGTCAAAAAGTGAAAAATTATGCTACAGTAAGTGGACAGGAATTGGAAAAGATACCTGTGGCCAACTTAACGAATACCCTATATGGACGCCTGAACGGGCTGATGGTATCGCAGACCAATGGGCAGCCGGGGTATGACCAAGCTACACTCATGATGCGGGGAAGGGCAACTTACGATCAGGCCGCCATGGTGTGTTACGTCGATGGCTTCCAAGTGGATATATCGTTTTATTTTCAGTACCTCGCAACAGGCGAGATCGCAAGCGTTACACTCTTGAAAGATCCTGTAAGCCTAGCTACGTTCGGCATGAAAGGTGCGAATGGCGTGTTGTGGGTGACGACAAAACGGGCCAACACCGACACCTTCCGTATTGACGCGCAGGTAGTGTCTGGTATTCAACAGGCCGTAAAGATCAGGAAGCCATATGACGCTTATCATTACGCCAGCCTATACAATCAGGCCATCAGTAACGATGGGTATGCCCTTAATGGCAACCGTTTTCAGTGGTCTCCTGTATACAGTGATGAAGCCTTGCAGCAGTATAAAGACGGGGCCGGAACCAATGTCGACTGGCTGGATGAGTCGCTCAGGGAGAACGGCCGTTATACCAATACCTATGTCAATATGCAGGGCGGAATGAAGGAAGTGGCTAAATATAATCTCTACTTGGATTATATGGATCAAACCGGTTTATTCAATATCCCGGGTGGAGCTGAAGCAAGCCGCAATACGGGGCTCAAAAGGTATAACTTACGCTCCAATGTGGACCTGAAATTCTTTAAGATTTTTACCGGAAAGATTGATCTGGGGGGACGTATAGAAAGCTATAGCCAGCCCTTTAGCAACAATACTTACGACAATGCGCAGAATTTTTGGAAAAGGCTGACAACTTACCCCAATACGATCTATCCCGTGCGCGATGAGCTGACAGGACAATGGTCTGGTAATGCCCTTTATCCAAACAATCCGGTTGCGGAGCTGAACGCCTTGGGCATGTACGCCTCACATGACCGTACCCTCCAGGGAAACTTTAGTCTGCGGGAAGATCTGAGCTTTCTGACGGAAGGATTATACCTTGAACAGGCCGTTTCATTTAACACCTGGTCACGTGTGATCCAGAATAAAACGGCTACCTATGCCCGTTATTACGAAGGTAAACAGGCTACTGCCGATCAGAATACACCGCTAGTTTTCGGAAGTAATACACCGTATGGGCAGCTGACCTGGCGACAGTCCAACTTATCGGCCGGCTATAAAAGGCAGTTCGGAAATCATCGGATAAATGCTGTGATCAATTACTATGCAAGTGATATGATCCCCGATGCAAATGAGGATGCTTCAAAAATTGCTTACCACTATCAGCAGTTTTCTGCAAGGGCATCTTATGCTTATCAAGATAAATACTTCGCGGAACTCGGCTGGGGATACAGCGGGTCGGATTCTTATGCACCGGGAAACCGCTGGAAATTGTATCCGGCAGCATCGCTGAGCTGGGTACTTTCGGAAGAGGATTTCCTCAAGGACAGTCCGGTGATCAATTATGCCAAGCTGCGCATCGCCGCAGGAAAGACTGGCAATGACCAGACCTTGCAGGGGAGGTACCTCTATCAGCAGTACTATCGTTTCCTGCCCGGTAGTGTAACGGGTAACAATAGTCTATCATTCAACGGCGGACTGGGGTTGGGACGGCTGGCTACGCCGGATATTACTGCTGAGCAAAGCATGAAATACGAACTGGGACTGGATCTGCGTCTGGTCAAAAATGTGGATTTTCAAGCGACTTGGTTTAGCGATCGGAGATCGGGCATTATCACACGAAACAACCTCGTAGCGGGCTACCTGGGCTATACAGGGGCTGATATGTTGCCGCTTCAGAATATAGGCAAAGTCAACAACCAGGGCATCGAGCTGGGACTAAGCTATCAGGAACAGATCGGAGCAATGCAGCTGAATGTAGGTATGATGGCGACTTATGCGAAAAATAAGATCGTATATCAGGCCGAAATACCCAATAAAAATGCCTTCTCCAATACGACTGGACGTGCTATCGGTACCCCTATGGGACTCGTCGCAGATGGATTTTACCAGTTTGAGGATTTCAATGCCGACGGCAATCTGAAAGACGGGCTTGCCAAGCCAAGCTTTGGTCCGGTGCAACCGGGGGATCTGAAATACAAAGATCTGGACCAGAATGGCCTTGTTGATCAAAGCGATGTGACAGCAATTGGTAAACCGGCTTATCCGCAATGGTATTATGCCTTCAATCTGGGGCTCGTCTACAAAGGAATTGATCTATCGGCTTTATTTCAGGGCGCAGCGGGTATGGATGTCAACTTATTGGGCGCAGCCTACAATCAGGTTGTTCCTTTTGTGGGAAATACAACGATTTATCCCATCGCGGAAAATGCATGGGCTTATTATCCAACGGAAGGTAATGACACGCGTAATAGTGCAACTTTTCCGCGTTTGACGACGCAGAGCAATGCAAATAATTATACCAGCTCTACCTTCTGGATGAAAAATGCCGACTTCCTCAAACTGAGATCACTGCAGGTCGGATATACCTTGCCATCTGCTGTATCGGAAAAAATGCACCTACAGAAATTTAGGGTATTTCTGACTGCTGTTAACCCGTTCGTCTGGTCTTCATTCTACCGGAAATACAAAATGGACCCAGAGACACCTGCAGGCTATCCGGCACTGAAATCTTATAATTTAGGAATTTCGTTTACCTTTTAACTGTTTATCCCATGTATTTACATGATCATATAACTACCAAAATAGCGATTGCTATAACAGCGCTTAGCCTGTCGGGCTGTGGGAAATCATTTTTGGATACGCGTCTCGACACGCAGCCTACCGAGCATAATATTGATGGCAACTACGCCAGTCTGATGCAGCTGGCCAATACGCCCTATGCCTATTTGTCCCAACGCAACGAGTTTGCGGCTCTGGACGGAAACCTCTTTGCTGCGGCTACCGATGAAGCCCGGCAAACCAATACTATAGGTGACGTTTATCTGTTCAATAATGGCAATTGGGGCGCTTTTAATAATCCCGACGATCGTTACAACATGTACTACTCGGGCATCTATGCCGCTAATTATTTTTTGGAATACCTCGAAAAAAAAGGAGGTGATTACAAGGCCCTGCTGGCGGTAAACCGCGATACCATCACGGTTGAATCAAGGACCAACTACCTCAAAGATGTGGCTTCCATGGGCTGGTCTATTGCCGAAGCGCATGTATTGCGGGGCTACTACTATTTTGAGCTGATCAAGCGTTATGGTGGTGTACCACTGTTGACCAAAACGTTCAACGTGAATGAAAAACCAGCGATTGCAGCTTCGTCATTTGAGGATGTGGTAGAATTTATTGTGACATCTGTCGATAGCCACGTAAAAGATCTGCAACCAAATTGGAAAACTTCGCAATTTACGAACCAGGACGGGCGTTTTAATCAGGGCGCAGCGCTCATGCTGAAAGCGCGTGTTCTGCTCTATGCCGCCAGTCCTTTGCATAATCCTGGCAATGATATCACCAAATGGCAACGTGCTGCAAAGGCCGCTGCGGAAGCGCTACAGTTTGCCGATCGTATGGACGATGCAGGTGGAAGAAACGGGCTTGACAATAACTACAGAAATTACTTTCTCGGCAACAATATGCTTAACAGTGCCGAAACGATTATGGCCATCCGCTACACGGCAAGCAACGATCTGGAGCGTGCAAACTATCCGATTGCTACACCTGGTGGATTAAGTGGAATCACACCGACGGAGAATTTGGTGTCAGCCTACGAGAAACTGGATAATTATTCAGCAAATAACCCGTATGACAAGAGAGATCCACGTCTCGGCTATACAGTCGTGGTGAATGGAAGCGAATGGAACAGCCGTATCATTGATCAGACGGCTGGTGGATCCGATGATATGCGGAGGGCCAACGCCAGTAGGACGGGGTATTACCTGAAGAAGTTTGTAAACGACAATGTTAATCTGGTCAATAACGCCACCAATCCACACAATTGGCCGCTTTTCCGTTATGGCGATTTGTTGTTGATCTATGCCGAGGCGATGAATGAAGCCTATGGCCCTGATCAAGCCAATGGCTGGGGGCTGAGCGCAAGGGAAGCGATTAATAAATTAAGGGCTCGTCCGGGTGTCGATATGCCGGCCGTGCAGGCTAGCGGTAAAGCCGAATTGCGCACAGCGATCAAACATGAACGTCAGGTGGAGCTGGCCTTTGAAAATCATCGCTATTGGGATTTGATCCGTTGGGGCGATGCGGCCAACGTTTTGAATAAACCGATCTATGGCGTTACCGTCGCAAAAACAGCTTCAGGCAACCTACAATATGGAACAAGACAGGTTCAGAATCGGGTTTTTATAGCACCCAAAATGAACTTCTATCCTTTTCCGCAAGCTGAAATCCATATCAGCGGCGGGACGCTGATTCAAAATCCAGGCTGGTAATAGAGATGCAAGCAAGCAAGCAAGCAAGCAAGCAAGCAAGCAAGCAAGCAAGCAAGCAAGCAAGCAAGCAAGCAAGGTTATGGATGTTTATCAACAAGTTGAAAAAATAAAAAGAGGAGTGAACAGATGAATCTACTCAATTATAAAAATAACATATACAGGATGTTCATTGCCTGGGCTATGGCCTTTACTTTTGCGGCCTGTCAAAAGGATGATTCGGCAAAAGAATATGGCGATTCGCTTATTTACATGCCGCAAAGCGTTAATTTTTCCATGGGATCAAATGCGATCTATCCCGTTCCGGGATCATCCAATGGGATCAGTCCAACGGGGATGAACTATATCGTCGATGAACAATCCAACAAAACAAAGATCCTATTAGGTGCATCCCTTTCGGGCACAGCGAAAGGCGCATTTAGCGTTGACGTTAAAGCGAATACAGATACCTTAGAGCAACTCTTAAAGCAAGGTACGCTTGGAACTGACTATAAAGCGCTGCCCGTGACAAAATATAGCTTGCCCAATCGGTTGGATGTGCCGGAGAATGGCGCTGCAACATTTTATCTTGAGGTGGACAACAGTGTTATTACAGATCCGGACAACTTTGGTAAACATTTGGTTGTAGCGGTGCAGATTGCCAATCCAAGCCGTTATACGCTGGATCAAAAACGGGCAACTACTTTGGTGGATATCAATATCGCAGGTCTGTTTCCGTCTGCAAATACAACATCGGAGATCAATGTGACGCCGGGTGCTACCATCACCATCTCTGGACAGAATCTCGACAAAGTAACGGCCTTGAAGTTTACTAATGGCGAAACAGCACTCTCTATTCTAGCACAGTCAGCTAACAGCTTACAGGTAAAGGTTCCGGAGATGGAAGGTATTTCGCGCTCAACCATCGACCTGGTGACACCTTTTGGAACAACAAAAAGTGCATTCGAAATGGTCAATTTAAATCTTGCACTGCAGGTATTTACAGATGCTTATGGCGCGAATACCGGAGCCAATAAAGATGGCGACGATTATGGATCTAGTCAATCAATATCCACCAGTGTCTTTAAGCGGGGAACGTCTTCTTTGGCAATTAAATATGCGGCAAATAATTACTCGCCCGGCGGACTGGTCAATACGGTGGGCTTTGAAGACAAAGGCTATAACTACATTACTTTCTGGGCGAAAGGAACGACTTCTGGTGCTGGCGATGAAGGCATACAAATGGCTTTAATGGGTGACGGAATGCCGGATGGCTATGGAAATGATTTTGCCGGAGTAGGCATTATCGTGACGAACGAATGGACCTATTATAAAATTCCAATCGGCAAAGGTTCCGGTAGGCCAATGTGGAGTAAAGGAACGACCTTCCGAAAATTTGGCTGGCGATTGAATAACTGGAATGTACCGCAGGATGAAACGATCTATTTTGATGACATTCTATTTGTAAAATAAAAATTAACGCATAAAAATTA
The DNA here is from genome assembly GCF_031455655.1 of Sphingobacterium sp. 2149. NCBI lineage: Bacteria > Pseudomonadati > Bacteroidota > Sphingobacteriia > Sphingobacteriales > Sphingobacteriaceae > Sphingobacterium > Sphingobacterium sp. 2149. Next base: position 111,569 of record NZ_JAVDTD010000007.1, read on the forward strand.
TATCATAATGATGGCTAAAAAATCATATCTATTGCTCATAACACTGTGTTTTTACTTGTGCTGCTGCTCAAAAAACAATGCCGAAATTATTAACGGATCTGCTGAGATTCAATCTTTGGATGCGGCATTTATGCAAGTGTCAAAAGCAGCGGTTGCAGGATCTACGTACGAGGCAGAGGTCTATCTTCCTTATGCTGGTGGTAATGGGGCAGCCTTTGAAAATGGAGCGTCCATCGCCTCAACCGGTGTGTTGGGGTTGACGGCGACCTTGCAGCAAGGGCGTTTGGAAAAAGGCTATGGTTCATTGCTGTATAAAATAAGTGGTGTCCCGGCACAGGCGGGGACGGCATCTTTTGCTTTAACTTTTGGTGGTAAATCGAGTGTTGTTGCGCTCGAAGTCAATCAGAAAACTGATGCAAGCTTGTTTTATTGGGGCTTTTTTGATGATTCAGGAACGCCAATGACGTTTTACAATGGGTTTGGCAAAAAGCCGAGCATGACCATGATGTTCAATGGCTGGAACGCCGATGGAGCACGCGAGTTTCCATCTCTATTTTGTCAGGAAGCATCGGCTGCGGGCTATGTACCGCACGTAACCTGGGAGCCCATGATGGGACTCGATGAATTGATGTCAGGGAAATATGATAACGACATCAAACGCTACGGGGAAGCGTTGGCCAAATTTGGTAAGCCAGTCGTGTTGCGATTTGCGCATGAATTTAATGGGGACTGGTATCCCTGGAGCATGCAGAATGATCAGGTGGTACCCGTAGCTACTTATATCAAAGCCTTTCGCTATGTGCACGATAAGGTACGTGCGGCGGGTGGAACAAATGCACGTTGGGTGTGGGCACCCAATAACGGCAATGGTAATAAAAATCCGCAAACGGTAGAATCTTATTATCCAGGGGATGAGTATGTGGATCTCATCGGTATGGATGGATACAACTTTGGGACCTCCCAGAGCTGGTCTTCCTGGCAGTCCTTTGCACAGGTTTTTGGTCCACTTTATAATAAGTTAACTACTGCTTTCCCCAACAAACCAATTTTTATTGCTGAAATGGGCTGTTCATCGACAGGCGGTGATAAAGCCGCGTGGATCAAAGATATGTTTGTCCAGCTGGAAACGCAGTTCCCAAAAATAAAAAGTTTTGTATGGTTTAATATCAACAAGGAGACAGACTGGCGCTTTACCAATGCACAGGATGCGATAGATGCTTTTAAAAACGGTTTAAGTAATCCTAGGGTAGGGGAAGATCCAACACTGGGTGGTGTGATCCAGTAATGAATTGAAATAAATAGGAATTACGATGAATGTATTTATTTTATTTAAAACGTTCGATCAGCGGGAACAGTTCAGGTCTTGACAGGTTGATCGATTTGAGTTCCTATTCGAAAGGCAGCCTATCATCTACAGATAGGCTGTTTTTGGTTTTGAAATTAGTGCGGACTGCATTTAATTTATTTCTTTGAAAACGATTGAACGACGGGAAATGTTTATTGCTTGACATCGATTCGGTCTATGGGAGACGCTGCCCAATGTGGCGGATTTCCCTATGTCTATCTATTAAAGCGGATTTCCTCATAATGGATAGTCCGCTTTTTTTCAAACTGGATACTTCTTTTTTTAGCATGGAAAAACAATTCCACTAAGATAGCTGTACTCTTTAAAATTTAAAAGATGAAGGATAAATCGCAAATGCAAAAAATTGCACGGTATGGTTTAGGTGCATTTTTAGTTGTGGCGGGAATTGGACACCTGACATTTTCTCGCAAAGAATTTCGGGCACAAGTGCCGGATTGGGTGCCGATCTCCAAAGACGACACCGTTGTATATTCTGGCTACGCTGAGATTGCCCTGGGGGCAGCATTGATACTGGCGCCTGCTAAACAGCGGTCGAAGGTTGGGAAAATTGCTGCTGCTTTTTTTGCGGCAGTATTTCCTGGAAATATTGCACAATATACCGATCGCCGCGATGGATTTGGTCTGGATACGGACGGTAAACGCCTAGCACGCTTGTTTTTTCAGCCAGTGCTGGTAGCATGGGCATTAAAAAGCACAAGTGATACATAAATTCGAACAGTATACTAGGATAACTGTTTACAGAGTGCCCTCTGCTTAAGGGGGGGATTAATCTTAAATGCATAAAGGTTGCCGGAGTTATTCCAGGCAACCTTTATTTTTTGTAATCTATTGCACGACAATTTGACTTGCATAGATCCTGCTTTTAAACGTATTTGATCGATAATAAAACTTTCCTAATTCCGAATTTCTCTTCGCATAAAAATGAAATAGGACCAGGCAAAGCAGATCATCATGGCTGCTGTAAGCCCACTGATCTGCGGCCATACCATCAGGAAACTCTCGCGAAAGGAAAGTGGTGCGGGAATGGCGCCAACCATCTGTTCCATGGCGATGGGGCCAAGGCTGCGTACCGATGGCATTAATAAGGTTGTAGTGGCATCGGTGTAAAGCTGGCTGGGCGATAGGCGGAGCAGATTAAGAATGAGTTCGTTGTAGCTCAGGTATTCCTGCTCTGAAATGTAATTGGGATTGGGTAAAAATGGCCGTATGGCCAAGTTGACCAAAATCGGAAAAAATACCGTAAAAAATAGCCAGATGCCGATGGCTGTCAACGCTGAAGTTGCCGGCTGCCTAAAACGAATGGAAAGTAATATCGACAGACTGAGCCAGAAGGCAACGTATAGTATGCTGATCAGGGTGAATCCTAAGATGCGCAGGAGTTCCTGTGGTTCTATCCGCACACCTGTGCCGATTAGTCCTCCCCCGATCATGAGCAATACCAGTGCGGTAAATAGGGTGCTCACAACAATCAGCGGAGCAAGAAACTTGGAAATTAAAAGGCTGTCGCGATAGATCGGCTGTGCCACAAGTCGTGTTAAAGTGCCGCTGTTATACTCGGCATTAATGGCATCAAAGCCAAGGGCTATACCCAATAGGGGAGCCAAAAAATTCAGAAACACATGGAATGGAGGGATCGAGTTATCCGTAGTTGTAAGCAGCTTGAGGTAAAGGAATGACTGGTCGGGATCTTTCATATTACCGACAGCTTCTTTAAGTCCTGAAGATGAAACATACAGGGATGCGCCAAATGTCAGTACAATCAGCAGGATCAGCACGATAAAGCGCCAGCTGCGGATATGTGTGGCAACCTCCTTATTGATCAATACATTCATCATTTTTATAATTTACTATTTTCGAAATACGTATGATAGATTTGGTCAAGCGCATAATCATTGCGCTGTACAGAAACAATTGCAGCGCCATGCTGTACCAGGATGCGGACGGCATCGGCGGTGTTGTCTTTTTCTGATTTCAACTTAATACTGTCGCCGTCTAAAGAAAGAGTCCGAAGCCCGGGGAGTTCTTTGAGCGCCGACTCAAAGCGTTTACTGTCGCCACTATTTTCGAGCATGATAACTGTACTGACGCCTTCTTGTTGCTGGAGGTTGTTGGCCAAGCTGTCGATGGAACCTTCGACCAACAGTTTACCGCCTACAAAGATACCCACTCGATCGCAGACGCGTTGTACTTGATGAAGATGGTGCGAAGAGAGCAGTACGGTAAGGTTCTGCTCTTTGCTGAGCTGTTTGATCAGTTCCAAAAATTCGTCCACACCTTTGGGGTCAATACCCAGAGTCGGCTCGTCGAGGATAGCAACGGCGGGTGCTTTGATGAGCACTTCAGCCAGGCCGAGTCGCTGTTTCATTCCACGCGAAAAGGCAGCGGTTTTTTTGTGCATTTCGTTTGCCAAGCCCACTGTTTGGAGCATTTCCTGCGACTTTTTGCGCGCTTGAGCTCTTGGTAGCCCATTGAGTTCCGCGATAAAACTTAAGTTTTCCAAAGCGGTCATTTCGGGATAAAAACCCACATTGTCGGGCAGGTAGCCTACCTTTATTTTGACAGCGATGGGATTTCTTGTGGCATCATGTCCGCAGACGTAGGCTGTACCAGAGCTCGGCTCGGTAAGTCCGAGCATCATTAAGATACTTGTCGTTTTACCTGCTCCGTTGGGCCCTAGAAGTCCAAAGATTTCACCCGGATAAATCTTTAGGTCCAAAGCGTCCACTGCTTTCGTTTTGCCATAGCTCTTTGTCAAACTTGACAGTTGAATAATAGGATCCTTCATGTTGAGAGTCTTTGGGATTATCAAATCAGGATTTATCTTCTTCCATATTTTCGGATGAGATAATATATCAGTCCTATTGCCATGAAGATGACCAATAGTCCGATCCAGCCAGAAAGTAGCGAAGTTTTAACAATAATGCGAAACGAAAGATCTGTAGTGCTGTTGGCAGACTTGACATCGAATTTAGCAGCATAATCACCAGCGATTGTTTTATCCGGAACTTTAAGATTTACTTTGACATCAACTGATTTTCCCGCTTCAAGTTGCTTGATTGTAGCTGGTGTGAATGTGGCTTCCCAGCGGGTGGGCAGTTGCGATCCCAGTTCCAAGGTGTTGAGGGGAAGTGTTCCTGTGTTTTTAAGTTGCAGGACAATTTCTTTGTTACTGCCTGATACGACTTCATCACTGAGCCTGCCGGTAGGTGTAGTCATCTCCAGCGCATAAGATCCTTTTACGACAGCTTCCAATTCCAGTTGGAAATTGTCTATCGGTGAAGTTGCTTTAAGAGGAATTTTATATTTATCGGGTTTAGCGGTAATTGGGCAACTAATTTCGATGCCGATTTCTTGCGTTTTGCCCGGTTGCATCTGAATAGAGGTTACGAGCGATCCATCTACGCGATAGCTGATCTGCCAACCTTGCGGTAGCTGTGCATCTAAGTTGTAAATAAGGGTCTGGCTACTTGCGTTGGTTAACGTGGTGTTGTAGCGGAAGGGCTCATTGCTGGGAGCTTCGATATTGAGCAACCTTGCTTCGAAGCGTGATTTGCTGGGAGCGGCTACCTGCGCTGAGAGGTAAAAACTGTTTGCAAGCACCACAAGTGCAGCAAGAAAAGGCCTGAAAGATAGACTTGGGCGTTGGTTTGTAATTAGTAATTTTGTAAACATGATCCAATAACTAAAATTTATGTTTTAAGATAGAATAATAGCTTTCAAAAAATGCCGGTTCGGATTCCTGTGATTTCTTGAGGAAAAAACCGTGGCCAAATTATAAATCGATTGGAAGAAAATCAAGTTTTCCTTAAAAATTTATTGTAAAAAATATGTTTGAATCCAACTGTGCTATTCCAGATTCAATGCGCGAAAAGCTTTTTTGATAATTGCTTTGGTGTTGTCTGCAAGTTCGTCCAAGGTACAATTGATGGACCGAACCGGAATTTGTATGCCCGCTTCTTCATGGAGTAACAGGTCGATGCGCAACAATCTGTTCGGTGAATGTTCGGTCGAACCGAGCAATTCATTGAAGAGTTCGTCGACAATTTTGGGGCAATTGCCGAGGTCAAAAGTAGCAAGCTTAATGTAACTATCCTTGCAGGGAATATGCACTTCAATGCTATAATTGTTCAATCTTTTCATGATTTCGGTAAGTTTGGAAAACAAAGAAGTTGGTCCCCGTTCTGGAGACCAACAGCATACTAGTTGGTATTATAGGACTTAGGATATGTAAATTGTTCGAGGTTCCTTTTGTTTGGCTTCCTCTTTTTTTGGAATTGTCAGTTTGAGCATACCATTTTCATAATGAGCCTCGATGTTATCCTGATCCACCACATCTTTTGGCAATTCGAAACTCCGTTGGAAAGATTGATAGCTGAATTCCCGACGCGTATAATTGTCTTTTTGTTCTTCATGCTGCTCTTCCTTGGCGGAGGAAATGGTTAGAAGATTGCCATCAAGCGTAATTTTAAAATCCTCTTTGGCCATTCCTGGTGCTGCCACTTCAACTTCAAAGTTGTCGCCATTTTCCTTGATGTTTACTGCTGGGACCGTGGTGCTGGTAGGCGAGTAGTTTTTGTTGCCCCAGTTTAAAAGTTCACGGTTAAAATCATCAAACATGGGCGAGAACATCGATAAATTGTTCCAGTTTCTTTTTGCTAATTTCATGATAAACCTCCTTTTAATTAAGTGAAAACAACTTATTAAAATTAAAATTTTCAGCCGGCCGACTGTATCCGAACAATTGCAAAAAAAATACCATGGTGAAAAAGCTGAAATTTTTTCATGAAAACTGAAATTTTTGCATTTTTACTGACAAAATTTAGGTAAGAGTTGTCCGTTTAAATAATTATATTCGCGTCAAAGAGATCAAGTGACTAACCTGAAGATCGAATAAACCGCATGGAAGAAAAGAAATTAAATGAATTGACCAATGAAGAGTTGTTGGTTCTCAAAAAGAAATCCAAATCCACTAAAGTAATCAATGCTTCGATCATTGGATTTTGTGTGGGTATCGCTGGGTATAGCCTGTTCGTTGCCGGAATTACATGGCCGACGATTTTTCCACTGGTATTGGCTGTAATTGCCTATAAATATCTTGGTAAAAATGAAAAAGCTTTGGATGCAGAATTGAAATCCAGAAATCTCAGTTAGAAAAAAGGAAAACGATTACCGTTTCGCTGTTGTTTAATTTTTAAAAACAACAGCTATGAGAAGAGAACAAATAGAGGCATGGATTGCGCAGGGCTACAATGTATTGGATCATCATAAACCTAAAGTTGTGGAGGGTGATATCTGGGCGTATCTCAATCAATGCGATGGGCAAGGTACCGATGTATATGCACTTTCTGAACTGCAAAAATGGTCGGACGGCGAGCTTGCACAGATGGAACTGAAAAAATATGTCGATCACTGTGGGCAGCTGGGCGAGAAGTTGTTTCTTCGTAATGAAGCAATCCGAAATAAAGAATTCGATAAATATGAGGCCTTTTTGAAATTGTTTTTTGCTGATAGTGCTGAAAAAGACATGGAGGAGGTCAAGTTTCTGGCTGATCGTATAAAACGGGTGAGTAAAGAAGAAATGGAAAAATGGGTGGTGTCAAATTATGTAAACGTGCTGCTATCTGATCTCCATTATCTGGACTATGGCGCTATTATCAACGGCATGGTGCTTCCTTCAGAAGAGGTTTTTATGTATACAGAAAATGGTCTCAATGAAACCATAGATTGCCACGTAACTCCCATGGAGTATTTCTCCCATACTGATCATGAAGATTACTGGATCAATCCAATTGTAAAGAAAGCATTATAGCTATGTATTATAAGAATTAAAATAAATTATATATCTGCTGGTATGTGACATCGTTATTCTTGTAAAGTGATGGCGTGCTGAAATTGACAGAGCTATAGCGCTAGATAATGTGCCGCTGCTCGGCAGCTACCGCCAATGTATGCTGCAAGTCTACAACCGCTCCGATGACGATAATTGCCGGATGCCCCATGTTATGTACTTTGCTTATCATGACAATATCCTTGACTTTGCAGCATACTTGTTTTTGCTGTGGCAAGCTCGCATGCTGTATAATGGCAGCTGGTGTTTCCCCTTTTCCGTATAGTACGTAGGTGCGTGCGATTTCGTCGAGCTTACGCATTCCCATATAAATGACTACGGTCGATCTGCTTTGAACGGCGAGCGGCAGATCGGCAGAAAGTGTTCCATCTTTTTTCATACCCGTCAATGCCCATACCCCTTCACTTACACCACGGTGTGTTAGCGGAATGTCGTTGAGTCCAGCGCCTTGCATGCTGCTGATGCCCGGAATGTAGCTGATGTTAATAGATCGGTGTTGTACGGTGAGCCATTCTTCAAAACCACGTCCAAAAAGATAGGGATCTCCGCCCTTAAGTCGTACCACTCTTTCGAATTTGCTACAATAATATAAGATAAGTTCATTTATATCCTGCTGTGGGACGTATTTTCCATATGGATGTTTTCCAACATAGTGTTTTTTACAGTTTTTGTCTGCTATTTGTAGGATTTCCCTATTAATTAGGTTGTCATATAAGAGTACTTGAGCATTTTTTATCGCTTTATAAGCTTTTATTGTCAATAATTCTGGATCTCCAGGTCCGGAACCTACTATAAATAGGGTTTTTTGCTTTAAATTCTCCATTTTATTTATTTTTCAATCGTTTATATCTATAAAAATAATAAATAATATGATAAAAATCATGTTTTAATGTATTTTTAATGTGTTTTTTATGAAAAAGTGTTATAAAAATCATATTTATTTTGATTTTTTAATTTTTTATTCCATAAATTAGTCTTGTTGAAACTATAAATTGATTTTTATACAATAAAAACAGGATCATGGATAAAAAAAAGGTTGTTATTGTCGGAAATGGGATGGTCGGTAATAAGATTTGTGAAAAATTAAAGCAGAAATCGAATGATTTAGATATCGTTGTCTTCTCGGAAGAGCAAATTCGAGCCTATGATCGTGTGCATTTGACTGATTATTTTAAATATTCTTCAGTTACTGAACTTTTTTTGTTGAAAAATGAGTGGTACACTGAAAATAATATAGAAATCCATCTAGGTGATCCCGTTGTCGGTATAAATGTTATAGAAAAAGAAGTTGCATCTCTAAAGGGGATTACCGTGAAATATGATTATTTAGTTTTTGCAACAGGTTCTGCACCTTTTGTTCCTCCAATACCTGGTATCGACAAAGAAGGTGTATTCCTCTACCGTACAATTGAAGACCTGGAATTGATTAAAGCATATGCGGCTAAAGTCAAGACAGGCACAGTTATGGGTGGGGGACTTTTAGGACTGGAAGCGGCTAAAGCATTGGTAGACCTTGGTCTTAAAGAAACGGCTGTGATTGAATTTGCCCCGCGTCTGATGCCCCGTCAGATTGACGATAATGCCAGTAAACTTTTGCAGCATAAGTTAGCAGCATTGGGTTTGACTTGCCTCTTGCAAAAATCCACAAGCCAGCTGTTGGGTGATCATCATCTCACTGGAATCGCTTTTAACGACGGGACCTCGCTGGAGACAGATCTATTGGTAATATCTGCTGGTATACGTCCTCGTGATGAGCTTGCCAAGAAAATAGGCCTTGCGGTCGGCGAGCGCGGCGGAATACGAGTTAACGCACAGATGCAGACCTCGGATCCTGCGATTTATGCAATCGGCGAATGTGCCTTGGTGGAAGATATGGTCTATGGACTGGTTGCACCGGGTTATGAGATGGCTGAAATTGCGGCGGCTCATATCGTAGGTGATATCAAATCCTTTAAGGGGTTTGATATGAGTACCAAGCTAAAATTGATGGGAGTTGATGTAGCGAGTTTCGGAGATCCTTTTATCAGCGAACCTTATGCGCATACGATCGTACTGGAGGATCGCAATAAGGGGATTTATAAGCGGTTGAATATCAGTACAGACGGCACGCGCCTACTGGGCGGGATACTCGTCGGAGAAGCTGCAAGTTATAACATGTTGCTTCAGACGGTTAATAATAGTTTGCCATTGGCAGAACACCCAGAACTTCTCCTTTTTGGGCAACAGCGTGACAGTAAAGCGCCTTCTTCTGGTGTGGAAGCTCTTCCGGATGATGCATTGATCTGCAGTTGCGAAGGTGTCACCAAAGCCGCAATCTGCAATGCGGTGGCCACAGGAGATTGTGAAAATGCGGATGCAGTAAAGAAATGTACCAGAGCGGGGTCGGGATGTGGAGGTTGTGTGCCTATGGTCAAAGACCTGGTCAACTACACCATGAAACAGCAAGGAAAATATATTCGGAGTACCATCTGCGAGCATTTCGACCTGAGTCGCCAGGAACTTTATGATCTGATCAAGATCCACGAACTGAAAAGTTACGATCGGGTGTTGGATGCACTGGGACATGGGCATGGATGCGAAGTCTGTAAACCTTTAATCTCTTCCTTGCTTGCCAGTCTCTGGAATGAAATGATTTTGGGAAAGGGCAATGATGTGGCTCAGGACAGCAATGACCGTTACCTGGCCAACATACAGAAGGGCGGGACGTATTCAGTTGTTCCGCGTATTCCAGGAGGTGAAATTACCCCCGATAAACTGATTGTAATCGGGGAGGTGGCTAAGAAATACAATCTGTATACAAAAATTACTGGTGGACAGCGCATCGACTTATTTGGTGCACATCTCAATGATTTGCCCTTTATCTGGGAAGAGCTCATTACTGCAGGTTTTGAGAGTGGACATGCTTATGGTAAGGCGCTTCGGACCGTTAAAAGCTGCGTTGGAAGTACCTGGTGTAGGTTTGGGCTGCACGACAGCGTTTCTTTTGCGATACGGATAGAGGAACGTTACCGTGGGCTCCGCGCGCCACACAAGATTAAGTCAGCCGTTAGCGGCTGTATACGTGAGTGTGCCGAGGCTCAGAGTAAGGATTTTGGAATCATTGCGACCGAAAAAGGATGGAACCTCTATGTTTGCGGCAATGGCGGTAGTAAGCCGCAGCACGCGTTATTATTGGCATCGGATATTGATAGCGAAACGTGTATTCGTTATATAGACCGTTTTCTGATGTTCTATATCCGCACTGCAGACCCGCTGACGCGAACGGCTACCTGGCTCAACAAAATGGAAGGCGGAATAGATTATCTCAGGAATGTTGTGGTAGGGGATAGTCTGGGGATGGGTGATACGTGGGAGCAGGATATGCAGCTACTCGTCGACAGTTATCGCTGCGAATGGAAAGCAGCTGTAGAAGATCCTGAAATTCGAAAACGCTTTGTTCATTTTGTAAATGCACCTGATGAGAAGGACGATACTGTTCGCTTTGAAAGTTTTCGCGGACAGAAGAAAGCCGCCGATTGGAACATTAGGACTTATTAAATAGCGAATCGCTAAACTTTTTAATGAAATCATATGAGTACGAAAATTGACATGCAATGGCTGAAGGCTTGCCGGATAGAAGATGCCATTGAAAACGGTGGAGTCTGTCTTAAATTAAACAACGAGCAGGTCGCACTATTCTATTTCGCCCGTCGCAACGAGTGGTATGCTACACAGAATGAATGCCCGCACAAGCGGCAGATGATTTTAAGTCGCGGAATGCTGGGGTCTTTGGGAGAGACGCCTAAAGTCGCTTGTCCGTTTCATAAAAAAACCTTTGCCTTAGATACAGGTGAATGTCTTTCGGGAGACGAATGCGCAATAAAGACCTATCCGGTAAAGGTGGAGAACGGGAGTGTGTTTATCGGAATGACCGCTTAGGTAAAAAAAAGTTAATCGAAAATCTTATTAAACAAAATACGATGGATTATATCAGCCCCAAAGAGGTAGCAAGTGCGATGATGAACACCGCTATCTACAAATCTTCGCTTCCGATCAAAGACCTCTTGATACGGGGAGCGCTGTCAGGTGCCTTACTGGCAATTTCTGTTACTCTTGCCCTATTGGCTACTTCCCAGACCGGGTTGGGTTTAGTTGGTGCATTTGTTTTTCCAGTAGGATTTGTGATTATTGTCATCCTCGGTCTCGAACTGGTGACGGGAAGCTTTTCTTTGGTACCATTGGCGTGGTTTGAAGGAAAGATCAATTTTAAAGCGATGGTCTCAAATCTTTTCTGGGTTTTTCTAGGTAATTTACTGGGTAGTGTACTCTTTGCGATTTTGTTTTGGGCTGCGAGCACGGAGACTGGTCAATTGAGCCAGCTTGGAAACATCGAACATAGTCTGATGCTAATCAGTGAAAAGAAAACACTTGGATACAGCGCCCATGGTGCTGCGGGTTTGTTTTCGGCTTTTGTCAAAGCCATTCTATGTAATTGGATGGTGTGTATGGGTGTGGTGATGTCCATGACATCGAAGTCTACGCTTGGAAAGATATTGGCGGCGGGTATTCCGATCTTTATATTCTTTGCTTTAGGTTATGAGCATGCTGTGGTCAATATGTTTGTGATTCCCGCAGGAATGATGTTTGGAGCAAAAGTAACGATTTCCGACTGGTGGCTGTGCAATCAGCTGATTGTTACGGCTGGGAACATTGTCGGTGGACTGCTCTTTACTGGGATGGCCATTTATTACACGTATCATCAAAAAGAAAAAGTGTCGACTTCGCAAACTTAAATTTTATGGATCAAATGAAAAAACTGTTGACGGTATGCTTGCTGTTGATGATTAGCAGTCAGATGTATGGTCAGGAAAAAATAGTAAAAGGCAGTCTATTTGAAGGAATTGTTGTGGCAGGATATGCTGACCATGGTGCCTACATCAATTGTACGGGGCCAGCGTTGAAATATACATTCGCACCCAAGAGCTGCCTATTGGTCGGTTTATTGCCTAGCTTAAAGCTGAAAGAAGATCAGGTTGATCCGGGGAAGCCAAAGAACTCCTGGATCACGCCCTCTCTGGGATTTGGTTTAACAGCTGTATTCCGACATATTGCCATTCAGTTGCCAGCATTCTATACCGCAAAAACGAGTGCTGCTGATGGTAAATGGAGGTTGGGAGTCGGTATGGGGTATAAATTTTAAGGTGATGTATTTTTAAGGGAATATATGATTTGGGGAGTCGTTAGCCGTCATGGACGGTTTCGCTCCCCTATTTTTCTTCTGATAGATCCTGTAGAAGCTGGAGGTTTTTAATAAAAATATCTTTTTTGTCCATCATGATGGCTCCTAATTCGATAAGTTCGCTCAGTGTACGATATACGGTCTCGTACGTAGCGCCTACGTAGGAAGCTAAGTCTTTTTTGCTTAGGGATAACCCAATATATCCATCCTTATGTTCCTCGCTGAAAACACGGTGAAGTAACAATAGGCTCCAGGCAAGACGATTTTTAACAGCGAGCTGTGTCAGGCGGGTCATCTTTTGTTCAGAAAGATGTAGTTCGTCGGCAAAAAACAACATCAACCGGTAACTCAGCTCAGGATTTATGCGTAGTGTGGACAGGAAGAACGGCATTTCGACGAAGCAGAGCTGCGACACTTCCAGGGTTGTTGCAGAAATAGGGTACACAGTTTGTTCGGTACTCACCCCACGATGGCCAACGATATCCCCTTTTTTTGCAAATCGTACAATGGTTTCTTTATCCCCGAGATTGCGATGAACTTTGACAAGTCCCGACTGGATGAAATAAATTCCCCGAACGGATTCTCCTTCGGTGATAAACTGTTCACCTTTTTTTAATTTGATATTCTTCCGATGAAGGTCGATCTGTCCGAGCCAGTCTTGTAAGACATAACGGCACATGAGACAGGAGTGGTCGCAGGTATTTACTTTTTTCGATTTCATCAAAATCTAATTTGTATAGTGAGACGGTATTTTGTCGGTCCAAAGGTATTACCTATTCGTTTAAATTCCTATATTACCTTTTATAAAAAAAGGTATATAGGATGTTTTAAGGTCCGAATATATGGAATTCGATGAACAATTGCATCTGAATTTTAATTGGTGCGTTGTTAACACATTCATTTGAAATCAGCATTTATTGTTTTCTTCGGTTTAGTGTAAAGACCAATAGTATTATGAGGCTAAGGACTTATTTAATTTTTGTTGCTTTTTGTTGTATGTTGACGCTGTTTTTATCCTGTGGCTCCAAAGAGAAACAGCGGGAAAAGGAGTTACGGATTTTGTTCAGTCGCGAATTCGTTGATGAGCAGTATGGTCAAGAAAGTTACTTGAGTGATTCTTATAGAAATCATGCGGTTGATTTTTTTGCGGCCAAGAATGATACAGTTCCATTAGCGAAATGGGATATTCTTCTTGATGAAATGGATAAGTTAAAGCGGTACAGACCTGAAATGAATGATATGGGGCATAAACATAATTATTGCTCGAATCTAGAGATTGAGTTTTTTATCATGAAAAATCCTTATGTCAATTATGTTTGAATCCAGATAATAGAACTTTAAGGCTGAATTATTTGGTGTATGAGCCTTCTCCTGATCTGATTTCTTTTTTTTATCATTATATTTCGGCAGATTCGGCAGCTCTGGCTTCGAGTGGAAAAAGCAACTATGTGAAAAAAGTAATGTTTAATGATCGGAGTCTAAAGTGAACGCGGCGAACCAACACCAATGGATGCGCGGGAAGCGAATTGCTTAAAAAATAAGAAGTTATATAGTTATGGTGAAAAGAAGAGAGATAAAGATTTTACAACTGTTTACTGTTATTTTTTGTGTGTTGTTCTTGAGTTGTAGCCATCATGTCGAAAAAAAGCTGGAGGCAGTAATTGATGATCCCAAAGACTTGGAACTGCCTCGGAACGTAGCTGATTCGCTTTGGCGTCGAGCAATTAATGCAGGAGATTTCAAGGCTTATAATGAAGTGTCCAATAATTATTGGCTTCTCTTAAAAATGCCTGAGTTATATTATTATGCCCAATTGATGGCAAATAGACACGAATGCCCAGAAGCTTATATGGATCTTTATGATATGTTTTCATGGGAAGAAACGATAAATGGAATCGAGCTTGCAGGCAAGGATAGTATTTCTAGGAATCAGTCCCTAATTTATGTGCTCGGGGCTTATGAGCTCGGCGAAGAAAGTGCGCTTTCTTATATTCATAAAGAGTTTGGACATCGTGTTCGACCTCCAAAATCGATTACCTATTTAAAGAAAATTCAAAAATTCTACGAAGAAAAAAAATGAGTGCGATGAGTTTCTGTTAGCCCACCTTAAACCGTTTGGGGTATTCGCCTGTGGTATCTAGGCTGAAAAAATCATCGAATTTTTCTTGAGGCGTATGGGCATAATAGTCGTTAATTAGCCCTAAAAATCCTTCGAGGTTAGGTGCAATAACATTCCGTTCATTGTCTTTATTCCAGTATTCAATCAATTGACCTGCCTGTCCCGTAAAGATTCCACCTAGATCATAGCAGATGTAACTTCCACCGCCGTTGTGCAATATAGGGATCCACCTTTCATTCCACCAGTTTTCGATTTCAAAGTCCATACCAATCATATTTGTCAGTTCCTGCGCTGTATCGAGCGCCTCTTCTAGTGGGATGAAAGTCGAATTGTTAACAAATGCTTCATAACTTGTATTGCGTTGCCCATTTTTCCAGCGATAGAACGCTTTAAGATCATGAGGTATCTCAATATCATATTTCTGTTCAAGGGCCCTAAACTCTTCTGCCGATAACGGGGATTGTAGATCGGTATACAGTTCAGGTCTTAGCTTTTGGATATAACTGTCTAATGTCGCTAGCGTCTGTTGCATAATCGTCGATTTTTGATGCATTCATAAAGTTAGTCATAATTGCCTGAGTATGCGAATTATCATGTGCGCTAAGGATCGTCAGAAAAGTTAAAAATGTTAATAATTATTTAATGGGAATTAGTGTAAATTTATGTCAGCAAAGAGCTGTAGCTATGTTCATCATTGGATAAAACGATAGCGGATGTTCAAGTGTTATTTATGCAGTTATCCTTTTTATAATTTACTGAATACGGATGAAAAAGATCGAACTAGTCCCACTTGTTGGGATTCAAATTGAAGGTATTGGTCCGGTTAATTTAGGTGCGGGCCGTGCTGAAGTTCAAAGTGTACTTGGTACTCCTTCAGATGCGCTGGACGACCAATATTATTATGATGAACTCGAATTGAGACTTGATTTTAATGATCGGGGAACATTGGAATTTATAGAAAGCATCAATGGACCCAATCCGGAAAAAACGGAGATCAGTATCTATGGTGTTAATCCATTTCAGGTGGAAGCTACTGAACTTGTAACGATCTTAACGGATAAAAACCAGGGTGAGGTCGACGACGCTGAAGCAGGATATTGCTATACATTTTTGAATAGCTCCGTTGGTGTCTGGCGACAGATGACCGAAGAGGATGTGCAGGAAGAGATCGAAGAAATCAAAGCCGATGGCGAATACGAAGATAATGCAGATATGCTATTGGAGGATCTTGAAAAATCAAAATTCTTTTGGACGATAGGCATTGGCTTAGCAGGCTATTATGCAGACTAAATTGAAGTAATTTATTGAAAAAATTGCCTAAACTCAACAGGACTCTGCTGGGTATTTTTTTTGAATACCTTACTGAACGATTGCGGATGCTCAAAGCCCAGCTCATAAGCAATCTCACTAATAGAGCGTGTACTTGTGCTTAGCCGCAATTTGGCGTACTCAATCATTTTATGCTGAATATGCTGTTGGGTATTTTGCTGTGTATAGATACGCAATAGGCTGCTGAGGTAGTTGGGCGATAAATTAAGCTGTTGTGCCAGAAAGCCGACCGTTGGAATCCCATGTTTCTGTAGCATATCCTGTCTGAACTGTGCAGTCAGCAACTGCTCAAATTTAGTGACCAGCTCCTGTGTGGATCGCTTTCGGGTAATAAATTGCCGTTCATAGAATCGCTCGGCATAAAGAAGTAGGCGCTCAATCTGTTTTAGAATCAGTTCGCGGCTGAATTTGTCAATGTTAGACTGATATTCCTTTTCAATATTCTGGAGAATGTCGACGATCACGGCTTCTTCTTTGTCGGAAAGAAAAAGCGCTTCATTGACTTGGTATTGGAAAAAATCGTACTGGTGAATATGTTTTGCCAATTCGCTGTTCCAGAGGAAATCGGGATGGATCAACAGGATCCATCCACTGGGTTGCGCCACTACTTCCTGATTGATTTCTACTTTTAAAAATTGTAAGGGTGATACAAAGGAAAGAATACCCGAATCAAAGTCATAGTGCTGCTGACCATAGTTAAATCGGGCATTCACATTTCGCTTTAAACCGATCGAATAAAAATGTTGTATCCAATTCAATTTGTTGTCATTAACAGGATAATGTACCTGACTATAGTCAACTAAGCTGATTAACGGATGTTCTGGCTTGGGCAGACCGCAAAAGCTGTGAAACTCCGATAAGGAATGAAAGCGAAATGTATTCTCCATACGTGTAAATTTACTTATTTTCTTTTATTGGCAGCTAATGTCCTTGTTGTAAACAAAGTGCTATGGATTATTTGGCCGATTCGTCAAAACCGGTTGATACTGTATAACTTTTCCACTTTTCAATCTCTGCTGTCAACATGTTGATTTTATTTTTTGCCAGTTCATACGCATCCTGGCCCAACAGAAAATGAACAGGAGGTTGTTCCAGTTTGCTCACCTCGATCAATAGCGTTGCAGCTTTTTGTGGATCGTTTACTTGGTTGCCATTGATCTCGTGCAGGTGCGTGGCTTCGCTTTCACGGGCGGTGATGTACGCTGCGATTGGATTGGCTGCGGTTTGTAAAGAACCTTCGGATAGAAAGTCGGTTCTGAAGTATCCCGGATATACTACAGTTGTATGTACACCAAAAGGTTCCATTTCGGTCGCCAGGGCTTCGCTAAAACCGGCTACTGCGAATTTTGTGGAACAGTACACACCAAAGGCTGGGTAATTACCAACCAGACCGCCGATCGAGGCTATATTGAAAATGTGTCCCGATTGCTGACCGCGCAGATGGGGGGCAATATGGCGTATGACATTTAGTGAGCCGAAAACATTGACCTCGAAGTTGCGGCGTGTTTCTGATTCGCTCAGTTCTTCAAGTGCGCCGGTCTGACCATAGCCAGCATTATTGACGAGCACATCAATTCTTCCGAAATAATCAACAGCCGAAAGTACTGCGCGGGCAACATCTTTGTCATTCGTAATGTCTACTTCTAGCGGTAAAAAATTTTCAACGTCACCAATTTCATTTTCCAATGCCTTTTTTGTCCGCGATGTGGCAACGACAAGGTAATCCTGAGCAAGCAGCTCTTTAACTAAACTAAGCCCTAATCCTTTAGAGGCACCAGTGACAAACCATACTTTTTGTGATTTCATGTGTTTCTATTTCTAAATAAAAGAATAGTACAAAGGTGGTGAATCTCCGTACGACAGATGTAGGCAGATCAACGAATGTTGTAGCCAGATCGGGGATAAGGTGTTTTTTCTTTAAAACAATTTTTGCTTTAGCGTGCTTTATTTAATAGTGATACCAATACTATCTAGACTGGTATCTCAAAAGATGGTTAAACTCTAAAGACGTTAATATGTTACAGAAAAATGATGTTGCACCCGATTTTACCTTGTATACAACACCGGACCAAAAAATTAAATTGTCGGAATTCAAAGGACACAATGTGATACTGGCATTTTATCCGGCAGACTGGAGTCCAGTGTGCAGTGATCAGATGGCCTTGTACAATGAAATGCTTAAGTATTTTAAGAAGTATGATGCCGAAATCATGGGCATTTCCGTTGACAGCAAGTGGTGTCATATGGCATTTGCAGAATCGCGTAAGCTTCATTTCCCGCTCTTAGCTGATTTTGAAGGCAAAGGTGAGGTTGCCAAGAAATATGGTGTTTACGACGAAGAAGAAGGCGAGTGCAAGCGCGCACTTTTTGTGATAGATAAGGACGGTGTTATTGCGTGGAGTTATTTATCGCCTACCGCTGTTAATCCAGGAGCTGACGGTATTATCGAGGCGTTGGAAAATCTTAAATCAAATTAACTATGTCATTAAAACCAAAAGTCAGCAGCGCTGACCATATACTAGGTAATGGTCAAGCCGATTTGACCATTGTCGAATATGGCGACTATCAATGCCCACATTGTGGAACAGCTCATCCTATCATAAAAGAAATGATGGCTGAACTCGGAAGTCAGATCCGGTTTGTCTTCCGCAATTTTCCGTTGTCAGAAATGCACCCTTATGCCAAATCCGCGGCGCTGGCAGCGGAAGCAGCTTCACTTCAGGGCAAATTTTGGGAAATGCATGATGCTATCTTTGAAAATCAAAATGCCCTCAATGACGAATGGCTCCTGGATATGGCCCAGAAGCTGGATTTAGACATGGATAAATTCAGATCGGCCCTAAAAGATGAGTCGTTATTAGACCGTGTGGAAGGAGATTTTGAAAGTGGTATGATGAGTGGAGTGAATGGGACGCCAACGTTTTTTGTCAATGGCCAGAAATTTGACGGCGGAGCGGAAGATCTGGTACACGTGTTGGGCGAAAGCTAAGTGTATCAAGTGACGGGTTGCAATTCAAATATTAAATAACAGAAATAAGAAAGTAAAATTATTCATCATGGGAACATTTAAAGTTCAAGACGGAACAGAAATTTATTATAAGGACTGGGGTAAAGGGCAACCGATCGTTTTTCATCACGGCTGGCCTTTATCTAGTGATGACTGGGATGCGCAACTAATGTATTTTCTTCAAAAAGGATACCGTGTGGTTGCGCACGATCGCCGTGGACACGGGCGTTCGACACAGACTGCGGACGGGAACGATATGGATACCTATGCATCAGATATTGCGCAGTTGGTAGAAACATTGGATTTAAAAGACGCTATTCATATTGGCCATTCAACCGGTGGAGGCGAAGTGATTCGTTATCTAACCAATCACGGTACAGCGCGTGTTTCAAAAGCTGTGTTGATCAGCGCAGTTACGCCTACGATGGCTAAGAGCGCAACCAACCCCGATGGCGTGCCCATGGAAGTGTTTGACGAAATAAGATTGAATACTGCCACACGTAGGCAGCAATATTTTCAGGACTTTACCCTTGCTTTTTATGGCTATAATCGCGACGGAGCGGATGTGAAACAAGGTGTAATGGACAACTGGTGGCGACAAGGGATGATGGGGGGCATAAAAGCTCAATATGATTGTGTCAAAGCTTTTTCTGAAACCGATTTCACTGAGGAACTAAAAAATGTAGAAATTCCTGTACTCGTCCTGCATGGTGAGGATGACCAGATCGTGCCGATCGATATAACAGGTAGAAGAGCAGCGGAGCTGGTAAAAAACGGTACATTGATTACTTATCCCGGATTCCCACATGGAATGCCTACTACAGAAGCAGAAACCATTAACAAAGATATTCTAGCTTTTATTCAAGAAAATTAAAGGAGTTTAATCTCCTGGCCAAAAGGCATGGATATAAACAGAAAGAACTGCTCACTAATGGGCAGTTCTTTCTGTTTGTATTAACCAAAAACTAAATTTATATGAAATAATTCCTTGCATAATCTGTTTAGTAGTTGATATTGGTGGTATTAATTAAATATTTATTAACATTACGGTAAATTATAAACCAAGTCAAAGTGCCAACTTTGGTGCAAAATTCTAAACCAGATTAAAAATGCAAAAGACATTACTAATCAGTATGGCATTGAGTCTCTCGTATCCCACTTGGGCTAACGTAGAGCGTAATCATGTCAAATTGGCTAAAGAAACGCAAGATGTTGCAGTTCAGTTTACCGTAAGAGGGGTGGTAAAAGGCAAAGAGGGAACATTCTTGTCCGGAGTCACTATCACGAATTTAACTAGCCAAAAAAACACTTCAACAAATGGTGCAGGTCAGTTTGTGATCGAAGCCAGTGTAGGGCAAAAACTCAAATTGACGGCCATAGGCTACAGTGAAAAGATCGTCAATGTGACAGGTGGGCAGATCGATGTCACCATGGAATCCAAAGACACTGAGCTGGAAGAAGTCGTGGTGGTCGGTTATGGGACTCAGAAAAAAGTGAATCTTACCGGTGCTGTAGACCAGGTGGGTTCAGAAGCTTTTGAGGGACGCGTACTGGGCAATGCAAGTCAGATGCTTCAAGGGGTAATTCCCAACCTAAATGTAACCCCGGCTGATGGTAAACCCAATCGGGCGCCAAGTTTCAATATCCGTGGTACAACTTCTATTGGTCAGGGAGGGAGTGCACTTGTTCTTATCGATGGTGTCGAAGGGGACCTTTCCGCTATCAATCCCAATGATATCGAAAGTGTAACGACACTGAAGGATGCCGCTTCATCGGCAATCTATGGTTCCCGCGGGACGTTCGGGGTTGTACTTGTCACAACCAAACGTGCCAAGTCCGGAAAAACGTCTATTAACTATTCGGGAAGTGGCTCTTTTCAGAAACCGATCGCTTTACCCAAATTTGTGACGGATGGCTACGAATATGCTTCGCATTTCTTTACAGCCTATAATGCCTGGAACAATTATTCCTCTATTCCGAGCAAGCTCAACAAGACACAAATCTTTACAACGGATTGGCTGGAGGAATTTAAGAGAAGAAAAGAACAGGGAATTACGGAGCAGGTCACGGTGGATGATAAGGGCAATTATGTTTACTATGGTAATGAGGATTATTATGGCATGCTGATCAAGGACAATACCTTTGTCCAGGATCATAACCTCTCTATCAGCGGTAATTCCGAAAAAATGGATTACTATATTTCTGGCCGTGCTTACGATTATAACGGTATGTACCGCTATAATAGCGATAAATATAAGACCTATAATACACGTGCAAAAGCCGGACTTCAGGTGACAGACTGGTTGCGGATCAGCAATAACATCGATTTTAACTACGCCAAATACAGAGATCCTTCCACAGCGGGTGAAGGTGGTAATATCTGGCGTAATATTGCCGATGAAGGACACCCTTCTTCACCAATTTTTAATCCTGACGGATCAATGAGTTTCTCGGCAGCTTACACCGTAGGGGATTTCATCTACGGCAAAAACGGTACGAATACAGCCAATCAGGATCTCCGCAATACTACGTCTTTTGAAACCAAGTTTTTAAACAATACTTTCCGCGTAAAGGGGGATCTGACTTTCAGAAACCGTGATTTTAGTTCGGTAAGGGTTCGTGTGCCTGTCCCATATAGCACGCAGGAGGGAAAAATGCTGCGGTTGGAAACAAGCATGAATGATAATATTTATCAGGTAGACCAACGTTACCGTTACTTGTTCGGAAATCTTTACAGTGAATATGAACGTACAATAGGTGACCATTACTTTAAAGGTTTGCTCGGTTATAATTATGAGCAACGGACTTATAATTCAACCTATATCACCAAGACCGGTCTGCTTAATGACGACGTAGAAAATATCAACTTGGCAGTAGGGCAGAATACCACAGCAACGGCGGGATATAACAAATACCGCAATGTCGGTGTATTTATGCGTGCCAATTACATCTTCAAAGACCGTTATCTTTTTGAATTCAATGGCCGGTACGATGGTTCATCCAAATTTCCGACCAACCAACGGTGGGGATTGTTCCCATCTGCATCCCTAGGCTGGCGTATATCGGAAGAGCCTTTCTTCCAGGTGGACAAAAAGGCGCTGTCTGATCTGAAGCTCAGAGCCTCTTATGGTTCCTTGGGTAATGGTAATGTGGATCCTTATTCCTATCTGGATATCTACGAAATCAAGATTATGGACCGGGTGCTGAATGGTCAGAAACCTGCCTATACCTCGGTGCCTAAAGTTATTCCGGATAACTTGACTTGGGAAACCGCGCGTACGGCCAATTTAGGTCTTGATCTATCTTCGTTAAATGGGAAATTGACCTTTACCGGAGATATCTATCAGCGCAAGACCCTCAATATGTATACCCTTGGTGTCGCATTGCCGGATATTTTTGGAGCGGAGTCACCAAAAGGAAACTATGCGGATATGACAACCAAAGGTTTTGAACTGAGCTTGACTTATAAGGATCGATTCGACCTTAATGGCAGTCCGTTTAACTGGTCTGTGCGCGGAACGCTGGCAGACTATAAATCCAACATAGACCGTTATGAGAATAAGGAAGGTTTAATCAAAGACGGTTCCTATTACGAAGGACAGCGGATTGGTGAGATCTGGGGTTATGTAACCCAGGGATTATTCCAGAATCAGGCGGAGATTGATGGAGCAGCAAAACAAAAACTGATCAAATCGTCCAACAATGGAACGATCTATCCGGGAGATGTCCGT
Organism: Sphingobacterium sp. 2149; assembly: GCF_031455655.1. Classification (NCBI taxonomy): domain Bacteria; kingdom Pseudomonadati; phylum Bacteroidota; class Sphingobacteriia; order Sphingobacteriales; family Sphingobacteriaceae; genus Sphingobacterium; species Sphingobacterium sp. 2149. The sequence goes on from NZ_JAVDTD010000007.1 coordinate 134,187, forward strand.
TTTACGGATCTCAATGGCGACGGTGTGATTGATTATGGAAACAATACGATCTACAGTCATGGTGATAGAACGGTCATCGGTAATGCCGATCCAAGGTATATCTATAGCTTTAACCTCAATTTGGACTGGAAGGGGATCTACTTTTCTTCATTTTTCCAGGGAGTAGGGAAGCAGAACTGGTATCCCAGCAACGAGTCGATTTTCTGGGGACAGTACAATAGACCTTATAACAATTTACCGGAATGGCATCTCAATAATTACTGGACAGAAGATAATCCGAATGGTTATTTCCCACGTTATGCCGGCTATAACGAGTCTATTAAAACAACACCCCAAACGAGGTATCTGCAAAATGTGGCCTATATTCGGATGAAAAACTTACAGATCGGGTACAGCTTTCCTAAGTCTGTGACAAACCGATTAAAAATCAGTAGTCTTCGTGCAGGCCTATCGGGTGAAAACCTATGGACTTGGTCACCGCTTTACAAAAAGACGAAGGATCTCGATGTCGGCAACCTGGGCAAATCGGATCCTGAAATCGGGACAGGGTCCGGTGACGGATTTAATTATCCGATCATGAAGAGCATCAGTTTTAACTTATCTATTGGCTTATAGTTTTATATTAACATGAAAAGATTGTTTTATATACCTGTTGTTGCACTTTTGTTCAGTTCTTGCGAACTGAATGAGCTGCCAAAGGCAGGAGCTACCGAAGAAGATATCTTTGGTAGTGAAAGTGGATTAAAAAATTACAGTAACTCCTTCTATCGGAATATCACTTCGGGAAGTGACGCTTATAAGGGCGATGCAATGGCCGATTATTCGGCCGTAAACAGCCTTAATGATTTTATGGTCGGTGGCGCTTATAGCGCGGAAATCAGTTCGGGCTGGTCGTGGACGACTTTACGCAATATCAATCAATTGATCGCTAAGTGCAACAGTCCCAAATTGACTGATGCCATAAAAAATAATTATATCGGTCTGGCCCGCTTTTTTAGAGCTTGGTTTTATTATGAAAAAGTGGTGCGTTTTGGCGATGTGCCTTGGGTAGATCATCCGCTGGCAGTGGATGAAACAGATATACTCAGGGCACCACGCGATTCGCGCGAGGTGGTCTTGAAGCATATCATGGAAGATCTGGACTTTGCCTACACCAATATCACCAATACGGGAGGCGACGGCAGTACGGTTAATAAATGGACAGCACTTGGTCTAAAAACAAGGATTGCACTATTTGAGGGTACATTCCGTAAATATCATAAACTCAATCTTGCTACACAGCCGGAGGTGTTTTTTCAGATGGCAGTAGATGCTGGAAAGATCGTAATGGAAAATGGCCCTTATGGACTTAATATCTCTGCAGATCCCAAGACCTCACAGCGGATGCTGTTTACAAGCAATGTACCTGTGACCAAAGAGGTTATGCTGGCTGTAACCTTTAGCAAGGATCTTGCGCTGTTGAATGATGCGAATTGGTGGTGGACGTCGGCTACCTATGGCCCCCGTCTGAGCTTAGTAAGACCCTTTATCAATACCTTTTTGAATGTTGATGGTACCCCTTATACGGATAGACCCAACTTTCAGACGGAGGAGTTCTATGAGGAATGTCAAAATCGCGATTTGCGGCTTGCACAGTTGATCCGCACACCGGGCTATTCGCGTAATGGACAGGTGGCGCCTCCAAATTTTGCGAGTTTCACCTATACAGGTTATCAACCGATTAAGTATACATTGGATGATTCGTATTATGACAACGGCGGGTATAATACGAATGCTGTGCCGCTAATGCGTTATGCGGAGGTGTTGCTAAATTATGCCGAAGCGAAACAGGAACTCGGTACCTTTACTGATGCGGACTGGTCTAAAACCATTGGTGCGCTACGAGTTAGAGCAGGGATCAGTAGTGGAATCAACAGCTTGCCGACAAAAGTTGATAGCTATCTGAAAAATACATTCTTTCCTGAAGTAAACAGTCCTGTGCTTTTGGAAATCCGCCGGGAAAGACAGGTAGAGCTGGCGCTGGAAGGATTCCGTTTCAACGATTTGAAACGCTGGAAACTTGGACCGCTAATGGCCAATTTACCTTGGACAGGTATCTATATTCCAGCGTTGGATAAATTGATTGATATCGATCATAACGGTACACCTGATGTTGTCTTTTATGACGGCAGTAAATCTGCTCCTTCGATCACTGTCCCTGCAGGAGTGGCCAAAGTGGCCATTGGAGGCAAGAGCACCAACTTCCAGACGATGACTTCAGACAATCACCTGGAATGGTTTAAAGCTGTTAAGCGTACTTGGGACGACAACAACAAACAATACCTTTACCCAATTCCGTCTGCAGCAATCGTGTTGAATAGTAATTTGACGCAGAATCCGGGTTGGAGCAAATAAGCATTATTTGATCCGTTTTGGAAATCCACGAGAGGCCTCTTGCTATAAACAAGAGGCCTCTGATTTTTCGATAGGCGAACGATATGATATTTAGGCTAAAATATGTAAAGAACTGTTATCGACGCTCCTGATATACCCCAATTTCATGAACGACAGCGCGATCTTTTTCAGGTTTGATGCTGAAACGTAATTTTTGCCCCAATACTTGGTCAAAGCGAAAGATCTTGATGCGCCCCTGCTGCACGGCTTTGGCTGCGATAGGTTGCCATTTACCATCCTTCAGGTAAGATAGACTGTATTGTGCAGGATGATCTTTTCCTTCGGTAATAACGACACTGTTGAAGCTTTTGCTGCGTTCAAAATCCATTTCATACCACAGCTCCCCCTGAACGAGCGGGTTGGAGACCCAAGCGCTTCCAAAGTTATCATCGTTAGCAAAATCCATGATATTCATATCGTCACTCCAGCTGCTGTATGAAGGTACTTGCTTAGCGATATTGTGGTCGACAATAGGAGCTTGGTAGCTGGGTAAAGTGCTGTAGTTGGGCCTGTTTTTATACAATGTGCCGATTTTTTTCAAGGCATCGAGCGCATTCTGATCCACGAGACCATCACTGTTTGGAGCTACATTAAGCATAAAGTTGCAATAGGCACTGTTGTAGGGGATAATGAATTTCTGAACCAGCTCATTGACATCCTTAACGGCAGTATTTGGGAATGAGGTTTTCCAGAACCAATTCTGCTGCAAGGGAAGGCAGGCCATAGCAGGGAGTTTGTTGTGTTCTTTGGAAATAAATTGCCCCGCTCCTTGTTCGTACGATTTGATATCTGTATAAAAGAGGGCATCACCGGGGTATTTTGCGGAATTGAGATCCATCAATAGGCATTTGGGCTGTAATGATTTGACAAGGTAATAGATGTCATCGAAAGGAACATCGTCGTAAGAAATGCGTGACCAAGGGGCATCCCAGCCATCAATCACCAATGCGTCGATTTCTCCATATTGGGTGAGCAATTCGGTTAGTTGATCTTTGATCAGCTGGATATGGGCTTTGGTAATGGTGTGTGGCCGTATACCTTGGTGCATATCCAGTATCGAATAATACAACATTACCCGAAGGCCATTTTTGCGAAAGGCTTCAGTAAACTCCTTGACAACATCACGGTGTAAAGGTGTATTCATGACGTTGTAGTCTGTGGTTTTGGTGTTCCAGATCGGGAAGCCACTGTGGTGCTTTGTTGTCAGGCAGCCGTAACTCATATTTGCCGATTTGGCCGCTTTGGCCCATTGATCTGCATTGAGTTTGGGCGATTTAAACAATTCAAGAGCAGCATTGGGATCGGACCAGTCCTGTTCCATAAAAGTTGGCATACCATAATGGATAAACATGCCAAATCCTAGATTGACAAAATCGAGCTGGCTCTGCTCGAGTACTTTTTTTGAAAAACTGGTTTGCGCAAATAGGCTTTGGCCCAGCAGGAGGTAACATAGACAGAGTAGCGTCTGGGAAATTTTGGACATAATTTGCTAATTTGTTAGGCTGTAAAGATAGGACAAGGAGGAGTAACTTGTGTTTAACAGAAACCTAATGAAAGCCTAATAAAAGCCTAATGGTATCTTGGATCGATAAATAGATGTTATTTTTAAACCATGAACAGCGCCGGTAGAAATATATATCCCTGGGCATTTGGCACCAGCTTCCTGATCTTGACCCTGTTGATCGGTTTTTTGATCTTCAATACATATAAGCTTGAAGATAAAAATTACCAGATTGGACAGCTCAGTCTGATTCAGAATGCCTATGGTGCTGCCGTAATGGATGATAAGATATTCCCCGGTGGTAATACGATATTCCAAACTTCATTGGTGCCATGTCTTTCGATCTGGTATGAAAAGGAACACAATGACGCCTTAGATGCTTCTGAATTTGCGCAACAATGTGTAGAACCTTTTCTCAAGCGCTTGCGGCAAGAGCAATCACTGGATAGCATCTTTCAGCAGATCGTACAGCAGCAGCAACTTGATAGCGATCTCGTCTATCTATTTCATTTTGATAAATTGGAAGTTTACGATGCTGCTGCTAAGGATTGGAAGGTCTTTTATGAAACGGCCAGCGATAATCCTGCTGGGGCGATAAGCGGTAGACTTGAAAATCCAGGGCTAAATAATCGGGTATTTGAACTATCGGTGAGCGATAAAAACCCTCGTCCCTATCGGTTTACGTATAGCCTATATGTTGATTATGAGAATCGGGGCTGGCGGATTTTCCAAGAGATGGTACCCGTTTTTTTGCTGTCTTTGGCCTGTATTGCCGTCATTGTGCTACTTAGTTACCGGACCTATAAAAATTGGATCAGCCAGCGTAAGCTTGCCGATCTCAAAACAAGTTTTCTGAACCATATGCGGCATGAATTCAATACACCACTCACGACAATACTGATCAGTGCACATAGCCTGATTGACCATGAGACCAACAGAGACAAGCGGGAAGTGGAGCAGCTGGGGCTAATCGTGGAGCGACAGGCAAAGCGGCTCAAGGCTTATTTTGAACAGATCATGGGATCTGTTGCCTTACAGGAGCGGCAACCAACAGTCGTGCAGCTTCCGCTGAACCGGCTTACGAAGCAGCTGCTGGATGAGCTCCGTTTGCGTTATCAAGATGAGATTGAAATCCGATACGAAGCACTATTGTCTGACGTAGAAATGAAATTAGATGAAGATTATTATTTTTTGATCTTAGATAACCTGGTGTCCAATGCCATCAAATTTAATGACAGTGATCAAAAGACTATTCGGTTTACCTGGCAGTTGACAGAAGACCAATATTGTCTCAAAGTAGCAGATAATGGATCTGGTATAGCCTCCAATGAACGTTCTAAAGTATTTACAGCATTTTATCGGGGAAGATTATCGGGTAATAAACCGGGACTTGGATTAGGTTTGTATTACATTAAATCCTGTTTGGACCGTTTGGGCTGGACAATTCATATCGAAGAAAAGCCAAGTGCTGGTACGATTTTTTATATTTACATGGGCAATGCGGCATTCAATGGGAAAAGACAAGATTGATATTCTTTTGATCGAAGACGAACCCGATCTGGGTGAGGTTTTTTCGCGCTATTTGCGCTACAAAGGATTTACGGTAATTTGGGAAAGTACGGCTGAAGGTGGCTGGGAAAATTTTCAGCGTGTTTCGGTCAAACTTCTGATCATCGATATCCAGCTGCCCGATGGTAACGGTTTTGATCTTGCACAACGGATGATCGCTAGTAATCCGGGACAGCCTGTTTTCTTTTTGACAGCACTTCATGAACGCAACGCTCGATTAAAGGGGCTTTCTTTAGGCGCTGTTGATTATATTGCCAAACCTTTTGATATGGACGAAATATTGCTCAAGATCCGCAATTTATTGAAGGTGGCATCTGTTTCAGACAAAGATGCACTTTTACAGGTAGAATTGCAGATCGGCAACCTGCGGCTCAATATGGAGCGGTTTACACTGGATAATGGTTTACAACAGGTGCAAAAACTCACTGTCAGGGAGGCAGAATTGCTGCATTTTTTGATTCTGAATAAAAATATGTTGGTCAGTAAAAAAGATCTACTCCTGCAATTTTGGGGCAATACAGACTTTTTCAATGGCAAGAGTTTGGAAGTTTTTATCTCCAGGCTCCGCAAGTTATTGCAGATGGATCGTAAACTCCACATCGAAAGTATCTATGGTGCGGGTTATATATTACATGAACCTATCTAATTCTTTTTTACACGAAGATCAATACAATGTTATACGAAAATATTCTAAAAAATGTGTCTAAGTGCATTACTTTGACCGCAGAAGAGACCGAGCAGTTCACAGGTATGTTAACGACAAAAAAAGTTCCCAAGAAGACCATGTTATTGGAAGAAGGGGAGATCTGCCAGTTTGAAGGTTACCTGCAAAAGGGCTGTGTGCGGATCTACTACCTCGACGAAAATGGTTTTGAAGTTACCTTAGCTTTTGCGGTCGAAGACTGGTGGATCAGTGATATTGCATCTTTTCATTATCATACGCCTTCGAGCCTCTACATGGAAACGTTGGAAGATAGTGAGTTTTTAATGCTGACACCAGATACCAAAGAGCGGCTGCTGGAGATGGTTCCAAAATTTGAACGTGTATTTCGTATGCTGGTTCAGCGCCGGCTCGCTGTTTTGCAGAATAGGTTGATCCATACGATGGCCAAACCTGCTGCGGATCGATACCTCGAATTTATCGAGCTTTATCCTACGATATCCCAGCGAGTGCCACAGTATTATATTGCTTCTTATTTGGGTGTTTCGCCGGAATTTGTCAGTATTATACGAAAACGGCTTGCAGCAAAGATATAGTCGCAGCATTTGTTGCCAGTGGCTCAACAACCTCGGATGTAGTTTTAAATACTTAAGGATTGGGCTATTTTTATGCTTGAGCTTTTGAGGATGTATAAATTGAGCTTTCCGACAATTGGATTTTGTAAAAGGTATTGGATATTTGTTACCTTTAGGCTAGGGCTCCTATTGGATTGGTATGAACCCGTTTATACAGCCAATTTAAAGCAGTAAAAATGAGTATAGCAGACAATGATTTTGGGAAGGCTTTTTTGTATTCCTGTTATGTCGAAAAAGTATTTGGCCACGAACAGTTTATCCCTGAGCATGTGGTGTTTTTTCAGCTGTCGGGTGAGACGCATCTCGACCATCAGAAGGGAAAACTGATCGCCACCGAGGGGCAGCTTGTTGTGGCGCGTAGAAACCAATTGGCGAAAGCTTTTAAGCATCCGGCAGCCAATAATGTTTACAAATCTGTTTCCGTATTGTTGCAAGCGGATCGCCTGAAGCAATATGCGATGGATCATCACCTTAGTTCGGATAAAAAATACATAGGAGAGTCTAATGTGGTGCTGGAAAGCGACCTGTTTATCAAAAGTTATTTCGAATCATTGGCGCCTTATGCCGAGGCCGCCGACCGCGTGAGTCCGCAGATGGAACAGATCAAAATCTATGAATTGATTACCTTATTATTGGAGAGTTATCCGCAGCTGAAAGATCTGTTGTTTGACTTCTCAGAACCACATAAGATAGATTTGGAACAGTTTATGGTCAGAAACTATCGGTACAATGTACCCCTCGAAAACTTTGCGAAACTGACCGGCCGTAGCTTAGCGAGTTTTAAACGTGATTTTGAAAAGATATTTCAGACATCACCCCGAAAATGGCTACAGGAAAAACGTCTCTCTGAGGCCTATTACCTGATCGAAAATAAGCGTCAAAAACCTTCCGATTTTTATCTTGATCTCGGCTTTGAAAACCTCTCTCATTTTTATGCTTCTTTCAAAGAGAAGTTTGGGATAACGCCGGCGACCATCAACTCGGTCGCATAGAACTATTTTCTCCACCAATGGCTAGGTCCTGTCGGGGCCTGATCAAGGTTGATGACCTGGCCGATTATTGGAGTAAGCAAAGGCTGCTGTTGTTTTGTGGCTTCCGTGGAAATGCGCTCCAAGGGCTCGTTCCAGGCATGATTGGCAAGTACAAACTTGGAGGAATGGACGGGAAACAGCAGGGTGGCTTTGAGGTCATGTGCTGCTTGGACAACCTCTTCTGGCATCATGTGGATATGTTTCCAGCTGAGATCATATTGGCCATTTTCCAATATGGCGAGATCAAAGGGACCTAATTGATTGCCGATTTCTTTAAAATGGCTATCGTAGCCACTATCTCCTCCTAAATAGAGTTTTAGGGAAGGTGTCTGGAGGACGTAGGAGGCCCATAAGGTATTAGCAGTAAAGATGCTGCGACCTGTGAAATGTCGTGCCGGGGTGACCGTTACCTGAAATCCGTCGCCAAGATCGACCTGATCCCACCAGTCTTTTTCGATGATCTGTTCGGGACGATATCCCCAATATTCGAGGTGGGAGCCAACACCAAGACCAACAATAACTTTTCCAACTCGGGGCTGTAAAGCCTTTAGCGTTTTGTAGTCCATGTGATCATAATGGTCGTGTGATATAAATAGAAAGTCAATCGGCGGCAGGTCAGCCGCGGTAGAGACATCGGCGCCTTTAAAAGCCTTTACACTGCCCGGAATAGGAGAGGCGCTGCCACTAAATACGGGGTCAACAAGTATGTTCTTGCCATCTAAACGAAGAAAATAGGAGGAATGGCCAAACCAAACAAGTCCGTGAGACTGACTTAGCAGTTTTGTCCAGTCGATGCTCATCGTAGGTATCGCATGTTTGGGACTTGTTTCGTCCGAGCGCTTAAAAAAATAATCGTATAGGGCCACCGTCCAAGGTTGTGTTAACTGTGGTGTTGGACTCATATTGCGAAATTTACCGTCCTTAAATTGCTTGGAGAGTTGTATGCGCTGAAGTCTTTCGCCCGAAGGTCTTCTGCCAAATTGTGGATGCATCATATATAGTCCGATGAAAGCGATGAGAACTGTCAGTCCTAAGATTGTTCTTTTCAAAAACCGAAGCCACTTATTGCTGTTATTTCTTGTTGTCATCTGCATTGTTGTATGTCAACAAAGATAGGACTGCTGAGACAGATCTGTTTTTTGCTGATAGCTCAAATTTATGTGCTGTATGGCTCACATACCGGGGATAGCACCACAATGTTGATTGTAAAGATGTCTGCCTCCCCAGTGGAGGCAGACGTCTTTTTAGCCCTTATAAGGTTTCTTAGCCGCCTCAATAAGCTCTTTCATTTCTAATTTGATATAGTCCACGTTTGGCGTAGATCCTGTTAAAAAGTAACGAATATTGCCTTCTTTGTCGATGATAAATTTTGCAGGAATACCTTTGACACCAAATTTCGCCGCCATTACCTCTCCAGTTTGCGGATCTTTTTGATCATCGTAAAGCACTTCAAACGGATAATTATTTTTAGTGATAAAGGAGACCACATTTTCTTTGTAATTTTTATCGCGTTCCCAGGTATTCATGAACAAAAATTGAACATCTTTATCATTTGCATACGATTCTTGTGCAGCTTTCATTCCCGGAAATGAGCGGACACAGGGTTGACACCAGGTTGCCCAAAAATCTAATACCACCACTTTCCCTTTTAAACTGCTCAACGAGACTTTCTCACCTTTCATATTGAGCAGCTCAAAATCAGGTGCGGGCTTAAAAACTGCCATTTCTTTGATATGGTTACGAATGTTCTGCGTTAATTCCGTTTGCAGGGAAGCGTTAAAACGTTCGTAGCCTTGATCAGAACCGTTCAATTCGGTATACAATTTCTTAAGATCATTTTCGACAGCAAACTGCCCTTTAGCATATAATTTGGTCAGAATATTATAGGCCTCTAGCTTTCTTCCAGTACCCATTAGTGATTTGTAATAGACCATTGCAAGACCATCCGCTTGTTCTGGAGCGACTTTTAAAGCATTCTCTATATAATTGAGTGCTTCGGCATATTTTTTCTGCGCAACGAGGATATTGACATAAGCGGACATGGAGCTCGCATAGCCCATACCTGCAAAACGGGCTTTATTATCTTTTTCATTCTCTGGAAGCGTTAAATAATAATAGCTATCGTCCATGGCAGTTTTTAAGAGCGGTGCCGCAGTTGCCGTGTCGCCCGCACTCAACAAAATTTGTCCCACAGGGATATAGCCGTTTCCGCGCCAGAATCGTTCTTTCATCTCACCAAGATAATGTATTGCTTTTGGGGCATTTCCGTCGTTGGCAAAACTCTGCGCTAGATTAGCTAATACATAATCATAGGTGAGGGGCTCTTCGCTGAAGTTCTTAACTGGCCACTTTTTTATAAGTTCATTGTACGCTTTCTCTTTTGCCAATGGCGTACTGGCAGTGTAAAAAACATTGGTTATAAAGGCATCGCGGGTTAGTGATCCTTTTGGGTATTTTTTCTTTGCCAATTCCTCGACCGATGTTTGAAGATCTTCTTTGCCTAAAGAGCGCAGAATATTGATCGTCGTGCGGTAGTCTTCTTCAGACTTATAAGTCTTTAGCTCGCTCATTAATACATTCGCGAGCGAATCCTTTTGCTCTATTGTCCCTTTTTCTATAATAGGCAGATAGTGTTGGTATTTGTTTTTTGCGGGTTGTTGTGCAAATGCTGCTGTTAGCGCAAGCGCGAAAGCAGCCGTCAAGATTTTTCTTTTCATTATATATATATGATTTTTAAGTTCCTTAATTTTCGTATCCTGGATTTTGTGTCAAACTTCTATTGATTAAAATCTGAGCTTGGGGGATAGGAAATAAGACATCTGTTGGTTGCCAGTTGGATTTGATTGGAGACAGCACAGTGCTAGCGCGTTCGGTTCGTTTCAGATCGAGCCAGCGATGGCCAAACTCACCAAAAAATTCATGGAGGCGTTCGGTCTCTATAGCAGACAATAATTGGGTTTGGTTTAAGCTTGTGTTAAGTCCCGCAAGTCCCGCACGACTGCGTACGGCATCTACATCCGTTCTTGCCTCTGTTAATTTTCCGAGCTTGGCCCTCGCTTCCGCACGGATAAGATATTGTTCAGCTAAACGTAGCATAATGTGATATTCGGACCCTGCGCCTGAGGACGCTTTATATTTGGTTATGGCATAATAGGTTTTATTGGATACCGTCTTTGAACTTGTCCAATTGGTCTTTCTTAAATCAGGTGTAGGCAAGGTCTCAAAACTGTTGTATACAGCATCTGGCAGTGTGTATCCCGGTGTCACTGTAGCTGTCGTTATATAATTGGCACCGAATGTGGTCACTCCAGTCTGATTTCCAAGTTGGAGAATAACCTCATTGCTCGAGTTTACAAAGTTTTTATCAGGTGTAGGCATACCGTAGTCAGTTGACTGCAAAACTTTAGTTGCATAAGATTCCGCATTTTGATAATCTTTTTGGTAAAGGTATACTCTGGCCAGTAAAGCGCTGGCGGCAGCCTTATTGGCGCGTCCTCGTGGACTGGCAGTAGCATCATAGGTTGGAGCCATTTTGCTCTCCGCATCTTTAAGATCTGCAATAATCTGATCATAAACTTGCTGTGCGGGCGTCCGTGGAAGTGCGGCGTCTTCAAATGCATGCAGGTCATCGCGCAACTGTAACGGCACATCACCATACAGATTGACGAGATAGAAATAGGCATAAGCTCTAAAAAATTTTGCTTCTCCCAGGAGTTGATCCTTTACACTTGGGGTAAGGGAAGTGGATGCTTCGAGACCGGATATCGCGTTATTCGCATTTTTGATAAGCTGATAGGTATTGTACCAAAAGTTGGCAACATGACCATTTGTATTCAGCAGATTATTACTCGCGAATTCGGAAGTATTGGGGTCGGCCGAATTGTACTGAAGATCGTCGGCTGCCAACCCGGTATAGAAAGTTGAGGTACCGGGAAGATTAATGCTTAATGTTGTGGTATACAACCCCCTGATCACGCTGTTTGCAGAAGCATCCGTAGCGAACGCTTCACCCGCTAGCACTTGATTTGGAGGAGCACCCAACTCCACGAATTTTGAACAGGAGCTGACAAGCAGCGTTGCACTGGTGATGGCGGATAAAAATATATTGTTATTGATGTTTAATTTCATGGTTTCTAGTTTTAAAATTGACAGTTAAATCCAAATACAATCGTACGCAATGGTGGGAGTACCTGAGCAATCGTTCCGGTCCCTAAACCAGACGGCCCTCCTTGGACAGTAGTTTCGGTATCCAAAACATATTTGTTTTTGGCCCAGGTAAAGAGATTTTGACCTTGCATAAAGATATTGCAATTGGACATTTTTAGTCTGGAAGTCCAGCTTTTCGGTAAGTTGTACGATAAATTGACCGACCTTAATTTTAGATAGGAAGCATCACCATATACAGCATCAGAACTGGTATATTGGTTGTAAGATTTGCTTAATTCAGCCCCATCATTCGACACGCCAGGTATTGTTGGAATAATGGCACCTGGGATGTTTGCGTTGGTGTTCGTTGGTGTCCATCGGTCCAGCCAGTAATCGTTTTGGTTGACCAAAGCCCCAGGTCTTGAGTTGAGGATTTTGGTTAAGCCAAACCGGTGATTAAATTGAAAGAATACACCAAGTTCAAAGCCTTTGTAAGAAAAGGTATTGTTAAATCCGCCATAGAATGGCGTACCTAAGTCAGCAACATATAGGTCATTAGCAGTCATAGCTCCATCACCGTCACGATCCTCAAAGATTGCTCTTCCTGTTGCCGGGTCGACACCTTGATAGTGGTACAAACGGATCATATTGAGCGGCTCACCCACCAAGAAACTACTTGCATAGAAGGTGTTTTCAATTCCAGGAAATTCGACAAGTTTGTTTTTATAAAATGTAAAGTTTGCCGATGTTTTCCATGTAAAATTTTCATTGGTTACATTGGTGGTATTTAGTTCCAATTCCAAACCTGTATTTTGGATCAAAGCGGGTAAGTTTTCTTTGTAACTATTGTAACCTGTTTGGGTGCTCAAAACTAAATCGGTGATCTGGTCGGAAGAGCGATTCCTGAAAAAGTTTCCTGTAAACAAAATTCGATCCTTTAAGAAGCCCAGATCGATTGCAAATTCCAATTTTTTGGTCGTTTCCCATTTAATGTATTCATTCGGAAGCGACCCCACGTTCATGGAAGGATTGTTAAGGTAGGGCGTTACTGATGAGTATAGCGGGAGGTACAGGTAATTTGAAATCTGGTCGTTACCAGTTGTTCCATAACTTGCCCTCAACTTACCAAAGCTTAAAAATTGCAGGTTATCCTGCACAAAGTCCTCTTTTACAAAAACCCAACCTAATCCAATTGCGCCGAAATTTCCGAATCTATTTTTAGGGCCGAAGCGAGATGAACCGTCCCTTCTGAAAGTTCCATTAAACAAATATTTCCCTTTCCAGTCGTAATTTACTTTTCCGAATACTGCATTGTATTTATAATAAACCAGGTTGTTACTTGCTGTAAATTGTCCTGCGGCTCCAAGCGAACCTAAAAGAGCATCGTTTGAATAATTGGAACCATTGGTGGTCTGCGAGCGTGATGAGTTCTGTTGAAAGCTTGTTCCGATCAATGCCGTCAATCTACCCTCACCTACATTTTTCACATAATCCAGTGTCGGTTCAATAATCCAATTTTCGGCCTTTGTATTGGAAAAGCTGGAAGCACCAAGCGGGTTAGTGACTGTATTATTTAATGACGTAATTGGGCGTTGATTATTTTGGTTCAATTGGGTGATGGTGTAACCAAAATTTGCTTTTGCCGTTAATCCTGGTATGATTTTATAACTCAAGTTGGCATTGGAGATCAGGTTATTGGTATTGCCAAAGTATTTCCGTTCGAGCAAGGCGATCGGATTATCAATAAATGTCGTTGATGGTAACCAGTAGTATTTTCCATTGTCGCCATAAATGGGATAATTGGGGGCCAGATTGTAGAGTGATGTCACATCCGACGAAGGCATATCCGAATTATCATTGGCATAGCTAACCGATAAAGCGGCATTAAACTTTTTATCGGAAGAGGTGTGATCCAAATTTAGGCGGGAGGTAAAGCGGCTATTTTTACTGTCTCCATAAAATACGGTACTTTCGCGTCTATATCCCGAGTTGAAGAAAAACCGTGTGGACTCGTTTCCGCCAGACATATTCGCTTGAACGTCGATGATATGGCCTTTATTTCCAATCAGCATTTTCTGCCAATCCGTCGATTTGTTTTGATCCCATAACATAAGATCTGGCGCATTGTCGGCAGTAGGTGTCACGCCAGCATTGGCGAAAGCCTCTTTTCTTAAGGTCAGATATTGTTCTAGGTTTAACATGGGGATAAAGCGGTTGACCTCAGTAAATCCAGTATTGAAGTTGACACCAATACGGGTGCGGCCTGCAGATCCCTTTTTTGTCGTAATCAAGACCACTCCATTTGCGCCCCGACTACCGTAGATCGCGGTGGCATCGGCATCTTTCAACACATCGATTCGCTCGATATCCGCCGGGTTAATCATACTGAACGGACTTAATCCCCCCGAAGAAGCTGATATCCCAAATGAATTGAGGTTATCAGTAGCAGGTTGTCCGCCGTTAAAGTTGGTAAATGGAACCCCATCAATAACGTACAGCGGAATGGATCCAGAGGTCGTACCGCTTAATGAAGCCTGATTTCTGATCTGGATCTGAACGGCACTTCCGGGTATACCGTTGTTTTGAGCGATTAATACCCCGGACAATCTTCCGGATAGGGCAGCGAGTGGATTACTTACCGGTTGCGAAGTAATATCTTTCGCTGTGATTGAGGCAACCGAGCCGGTATTCAGTCGGCGTGTTGTTGTGCCATAGCCAATGACAACGACTTCTTCCAAACTACCTTCTTCAGGCTTAAGTTTGATCGGTGTAGGACTCGCAATAAGCTGTTTTGCTGGAATTTCGACCTTTTGATACCCTATAAAAGAAAAAGTAATAATAACATCGTCATTTGGAATACGCAGTCCCCATTGTCCATTAACATCGGTCGCTGTACTCGTTTGCATGGTGCGGTATTCTGCTTTTTGCCAGTCCTTAATGATCACAGAGACACCTGCTAATGGCGTTCCATTTTCGTTGACTACTTGTCCTGCTATTTGTCGTTGATTTTGTTGTTTTTCCTTTACAGCGATAATATTGTTGTCCAATAGTTCCCATGTTAAGTTGCTTCCAGCAAGCGATTGGGAAAGAATATCTTTCACACTGATTTTCTTTCCAACAATATTGACCTTGGCGTCAGGTAAGATCGATTTGCTAAAGAACATTTTGTATTTGCTCTTCGCGTTGATGGTTTGAAAAACATCTTCAAGCTTTCCGCCCTGGATGGAAACATCGATTTTTTCAGTTTGAGAATAGGCAAAGCTTTGTACGTGCAAGGTGCTGAGGCAAACAAGCAGTAGCGCTAATCGCGACTCTTTTCTAAATTTGGGTTTTGTTTTGATCATGTGAGTTATATAGGTTGATATTTTTAAAATAATTCTAATTGATTTTTCCCCGTTTTCTTAATTTGAAAGTAGTTGACAGTTTGTAATGCTTTAAGAATATTTTCGAGTTGTTCGTTTTCGAATGTCGCTGAGTAGCGTTTGCTGGCAATTGCTTGATTTGTAATTTTAATCTCCACCCCGTACATGCGTTCTAGTTTCAATGCGATATCAAGTAATCTCTCCTCTTGGATTGTCATACGGTTTAATAACCATTCAGTTTCTAGAGCAGACCCATCATTTTCAGCAATAGCGAATGGCTGGATAGCTATGGACACAGGAGTCGCTACAGATTTATGGACGCTGGAGGAAGATGCCTGTCTGGATTCAGCTGTTTTTGTGATAACAAATTTTTGTTTAGGTTTTAAAATGAATTTCCGGGCGTTGGCTCCTGTTTTCCAAATCGATACCTTACCACGCACTAAAGCTGTTTCGGCATCATTTTCTTCCGCATAATCACGTACATTGAAGGCAGTCCCCAAGACACTGATTTCCATTCTCGGTGTATGAATAAGGAAAGGTTTAGCAGGATCTTTTGTGACATCGAAAAATGCTTCCCCGATTAAAGTCACTTCGCGTGTGCTTGAGTCTTTGAATGAAGCAGGATATATTATTTTGCTTGAGGCATTGAGTGTAACTTTTGTTCCATCTTGTAATACAATTTGACGCTGTTGTCCATTCGATAGGGTGACCTCTTGATTGTTGGGCGTTTTTGTTTTGTATAAATATACACCAGCAAATGCAATACACAAGACGGCAGCGGCGGCGGCAATTTGAGATAAACTGAAAGAGCGTTTCTTTCTAACCGGTAATCTAGCCATGATACCGCTATGAATACGATTTTTTAAGGCGTGCTGCACTTCTTCAGGAAGTGTTTTGAGAAAACTCGGCCGTGATGAGAATGAATCGAAAAAGCGCTCTACGGTGTCGATCTCTTGCGAATTGGCTTCGCCCTTTAAGTATTTGTCAATGAGCTTTTCAAGCTCTTGGTTAGGATATTGCATAGGATGAGTACAATGTTCACTACAATAGTGTCCCTGAGGGGGTAATATGTACTAGTGCAAATCTTGGTTTGTTTGTAAGTTGCTTATTTACAGTTGAATAAAATTAAAAGAAGTGTCAGAAAATGCTGCATAACAAGTTTCTTTAGTTTGTGTATTGACACACCGAGATGATTTTGGACTGTATTTTGGGAGGTTTCCGTTAGATCGCTGATTTCTTTTGTGGTGAGTCCGTCGAGATACCGCATTTTAAAGATTTCTTTTCTTTTTTGCGGAAGATTGGCTACCCATTGTTCAATCAAAGATTTTAGATCCTTTTCGTCGTACAGGTCTCCCTCGGTACCATCTTGTCTTTGGTAGTATGAGGGATTTTCTTCAATAAGTACTGTTCTTCGTCTATTTTTTTTATATGTTTCGAAGACTTTGTATTTCATGCAGGTGAAAAGGTAGGCTTCCACATTGTGGATTTCTCTATTAGAGCAGTGTTTCCAAAGGTCGATAAATATGTCTTGTACAATTTCCTCACAGGAAGCTAGGTCCTCAAGCCTTTTATACGATTCATCTAACAGTACTGACCAATATTTATGATATAAAATGTTGAAAGCCGCTAAATCGCCTTCTCTCAGCCCAATCAATAGGCGTTCGTCATTGTGAGATGCATATTTATCGTTTTTCATGACATTTGAAGTGTGAAGCTGAGTTCCTCCGAGCCACAGCTTTTAAAGGAACTTACTTTTTTCAATTATACTGATTTAATTATATAAGGACAAGCTGTATCGGTATTTTTTACTTAGTTATAATCAATGTAGTGACCATTAGTTTGGAGTGATTTGACGCCTTTAATACACCTTAGCGATCATTTTTTTTTGATTATCACAAAAAAGCCGCCTTTGTAAGTTTTTATCCGTGACATCAACAATGACGGTTAAAACAACTGACATGTTTAGGAGGGTTTATATTCATAACAAATTGGTCTTTAGTTTGTATTGATATCAAAATTAGGTTGAATAAAACTAAAATAAAATTCACTTTCAATTTTTCGAATAAATTATTAAATAAGCATTTATTTGTAACGGTTGCCTGAATTTTACATAGTTTATTTAATAGATTACAATAAAAATTCTGTTTTGATACCCACCTTTCGAATTTAAAATCTCACAAAATTTCAAAGGTCAAGATACGCGCTTGTTATTAGGTGTTAAATAATCGCTGAAGCGGAGATGATATGTTAACAAAAAACAATTAACTTTAAGGGCGGAACACTGTTTTGCTCTTAAACCATCAAATATTCAATTGTTTAAAATGTTAACGAAAAATATCAAACGTAAAACCAATACCTTGTTACGTACAATATGTTGCTGTTCTTTTCTTTCGTTCAGTATGCTAAAAGGTTTTTCCCAAGGTAAAATGACGAAAGATTATGTGGACTATGTCAATCCGTACATGGGAAATATTAGCCATTTATTGGTGCCGACCTATCCGACCGTTCATCTGCCTAACAGCCTGCTGCGTATTTATCCCGAGCGAGGAGACTATACGTCAGACCGCCTATATGGTTTGCCGCTGATCGTCACCAGCCATCGTGGTAAATCGGCTTTCAACCTCAGTGCAATGGTTAAATTGCCGGATAGTTTGAAACCGGTACAATTGTACAGTTACGATCAAGAGGAAATCCATCCGTATGCCTATTCCGTGTTCTTGGATCAAGAGCAAATTCAGGTAGACTATGCGCTGTCGCACCAGTCGGGACTTTATACCTTTACTTTTCCCTACACCTCGACAAAATACCTTCAGTTCAACTCGCAGCAGGGAAAACTTCAATGGGATGGCGAGGGACTTTCGGGGGTACAGGATATTGGAAATGGTACCCGTGTGTATATTTATGCTATTCCCGAGTCCAATCCTGTTGCGGTGAAGCGACTGCAGGGCCAACAACTTGAAAATGCAACAGAAGCTGCCGGTAAGAATTCGTGTATGATATTGGAGTTTAGTCAGGCCGGCACTACCTTGCGCATGAAATATGGTGTTTCATTTATTGATGTCGCACAAGCAAAAGCCAATCTAAAGCGTGAAATCAGCGATTTTGATCAGCAGAAGCTTGCTGATAAAGGGCGTAAAATATGGAACGATGCCTTAGGTAAAATTGCTGTGGAAGACGGCAATGAATCCAATAAGCATGTGTTTTATACGTCTTTATACCGCAGCTACGAACGCCCTGTCAATATTTCTGAAGATGGTCGTTATTATAGTGCGTTTGACGGGAAGGTACATCAGGATGAGGGCAAACCTTTTTTTACCGATGACTGGATTTGGGACTCGTATCGAGCACATCATCCTTTGCGAGTATTATTGGATCCGGGCACAGAATCCATGATCCTGCATTCTTTTGTCCGAATGTCGGAGCAAATGGAACAGCCTTGGTTGCCCACTTTTCCTGAGATTACGGGCGATAGTAGGCGGATGAATTCCAATCATGGCGTAGCCACTTTGTTGGACGCTTACCGCAAAGGAGTGCGTAATTTTGATATTAAGAAAGCCTATCTGGCTGCTAAAGGTGCGATTACCGAAAAAACATTGGCCCCCTGGTCGGGTAAGCCCGCAGGTAAATTAGACCTATTTTTTAAAGAGAAAGGATATATCCCGGCGTTGTACCCGGGTGAAAAAGAAACCATACCAGAAGTAAACGGTTTTGAACGGAGACAGCCTGTCGCTGTCACCTTGGGAACCTCTTACGACTTATGGTGTTTGGCACAGCTTGCTCAAGAATTGGGTATACAGGATGACTATGAGCTTTTTATGAAGCAGTCTTTCAACTATAGAAATCTTTTCAACGAGCAGACCAAGTTTTTTCATCCTAAAGATGACAAGGGAAATTTTATCATGCCTTTTGACTATGTATTTTCTGGCGGACAGGGAGCACGGGAATATTACGGTGAAAACAATGCCTGGATCTACCGCGGGGATGTGCAGCATAATATTCCCGATCTGATCAAACTGATGGGTGGGAACGAATCTTTTGTCAAGTACCTTGATGAGATGTTCCAGCAGCCTTTGGGGCGTTCAAAGTTTGACTTTTATGCACAGCTTCCAGATCACACGGGAAATGTCGGACAATTTTCTATGGCGAACGAGCCGGCTTTGCATATTCCTTATCTATATAATTATGCCGGACAACCTTGGATGACACAGAAAAGGATCCGCAAGCTTATTGGTGAATGGTTTAGAAACGATTTAATGGGGGTACCGGGAGATGAAGACGGTGGTGGAATGTCAGCTTTTGTCGTCTTTTCGCAAATGGGCTTCTATCCGGTTACGCCAGGTTTGACGTCCTACAGCATTGGATCTCCATTTTTCCAGAAGGTCAGCATACAGCTTCCAAATGGTAAGTCTTTTGTTATTATAGGCAAAAATGCATCAGCAAGAAACAAATACATTCAGTCGGCCAAATTGAATGGAAAAGAGCTGAATGTTGCGAAGTTGAGCCATTCGGACCTATTAAAAGGAGGCTCATTGGAGTTAGTGATGGGAGATAAAGCAAATCGAAATTGGGGAATAGCAGAGTAACACTGTTTTTTTCTAAATCTATATTTTAGAAATAAGCAAGCAAGCAAGTAGGCAATATGTTAAACAATGATACGAAACTTTTGAACTGAAAGTCAAACGCGTTTATTATATGAAAAGCAACTGGATCGTTGTTGTACGTTTCTACGCAATGATCTGCTATTTTTTGTCGAGTTCTTTTTTGAAAGCACTTGGAGATTGACCATATTTCCTTTTAAAGGCCGAAGCGAAATAAGATGCCGAGGAAAAGCCGACACTGCTAAATATTTCGTTGATGGTTAGCCCCTCAGCGATGAGGCTCTTCGCTTTCTTCAATCTTCGCTCAATAATATATTCACTGACACTGCAGTCGAGTAAATGTTTGACTTTACGGTAGAGCTGCACGCGAGATAGATGGAGGTCGCCGGCAATACCGTCGACACTCAGTCGCTGGTCTGATAGCTTGGATTCGACAATCGCAGCTAAGTTATTCAGAAAGCGTTTGTCGTTCTCATTGACTTGCTCAGCTTGTGCGTTATCAAACTGTTCCACATTGCTGCTGTATTTTTCTTTAAGCTGATGACGTGACTGGAGGATGTTTGAAATGCGTATCCGAAGTAATTCAGCATGGAATGGTTTAGCGATATAGTCATCGGCCATCAATTTATTTCCCTCCATCATAGTTTCTTCATTGGCAAGTGCACTCAGTAAAATAACGGGAATATGTGCGGTCTGATAAAATGCTTTGATATCTTTTAGAATATCCATACCGCTACCATCAGGAAGCATGATATCCGTAATGACTAAATCTGGAAAATGAGTCTTCATCATGCTATTGGCTTGTTGGACATCTTTTGCTAGAAACAGATTGTAATCCCCCTCCAATAGCGAACGAAGATAATCTCTGATTTCATCATCGTCTTCGACCACCATAATGCTTTTTGACGTGTTGGACCGAAAAGAAAGATTGTTGTCTTTCACCGTTCGTGTAGTGTCCAGTATATCCTGTTGCTGCATCGGTGACTTTTCTGCGTTATCGAATTTAACGAGTTCGGCAGGTTCATAATGATTATTTCCAATGGGCAAGCGAAGGGTAAAGATTGAGCCGTGACCAGTTTTGCTGCTCACCGTGATTTGGCCATGATGCAGTTCGACAATCTGTTTGCTGTAGGCTAGGCCGATTCCGGAACCATCACGACTACTTGCGCCCTGATAAAAAGGATCAAAAATATGCTCAATATCGCTAGGGGCAATCCCCAAACCATTATCCATCACGCGTAGATAGAAATAGTCCTTAAAATTGTTTTCCTCCAATATAATTTCGATTCGGCCGCTCGCCGCCGTGTGTTTTATCGCGTTGGATAATAGATTGGATAAGACTTGTTCCATCAGGTATTCGTCCATCCAGACTTCTTTCAAGCGCGTTTTATTGACATAACTGATCGAGATCCTATTTTTCTTAAATAGCGGTCTGAAACTAGCTGTTATCTGTTGAATAAAAGGGTCAATCTGAACAAGGGCAGCATGCAGTTTAATCTTCGATTTACTGATACGGTGGATATCAATGAGGTCGCTGACCAAACGTTGTAGTTTTTTTGCATTCCGCCTAATGCGTGACAATTGTTCTTTTACCTCTTCGGTCAGATCTGTCCGTAGTTGAAGGTCTTCGATAGGTGCAATGATTAGCGTCAGTGGAGTTTTGAATTCATGCGAGATATTGGTGAAGAAATTATTCTTGATTTCTGCCGCTTGCTGAATTTTGCTGTTCATGTCGACGATCTGCTTCTGCTGCGCGAGGATCTCGCTATTCTGTATTTCCAGGTGTTTGTTCTTTTCCCAGTTACTTTTAATTACAACAATGGAAATTCCCCCAAAGACAACCGCCAGCACCAGACTCACAACCACAACATTGAGCACCGATTTTTGATCGCGATAAATTTTATTCTGTTCTGTAATAAATTCCTGTCTTTTGTCAATATCATACTGCTGTTGCTTTATCTTATCCGACTGCAGAGCCAGCAACTCGGCATTGGTTTGATCAATGACAACGGTGGCAAGAATATTTTCACGACGGTAGTTTTGGTGGTTGATAATGGCCAAGGCTGTTCGGATGGCTTCTGTTCCACCCGTCGGATACAATATGGAGGCAAACATCTTGTTTTGTATAATTTGTTCGAGTCCATTTCCCGGTCCAGGAAGTGCATCGACACCAATGATCTTAATGTCTTTTTTGATCTGGGCTTCGTCCAATGCTTTTTTTACACCCATGGCCATCTGATCATTCAGCGTAAAGATAATATCATTTTGAGCCATTTGATCGATATGCCTGCGCATTTCGGAATAAGCTTTATTTTTCTCCCAGTCGCCTTGAATGACGCCGTTGACCCGAATTGTTGCGGCATCTTCAATTTGCTGCATAAAGCCTTTTTCACGTTCTATGGAAGCCGAGGTGCCAGATAGACCCGTGACTAAACCGACCGATCCCTTTCCGTGTAAAATCGTTCGGGTATATTGGCCGGCTAATTTTCCGATAGCAAGATTGTCGGCACCTACATAAGCATTATATTGGCCGGAAGACGTCTTTCGGTCGGTTACGATGACGGGGATATTCCGCTGGAATACAGAATCCACAATTGGGGTAAGTGGCTCAGCTTCATTGGGCGATACAATCAGAAGATCAATATCCTGTTTAACCAATTCACGAATTTGATTGATCTGCACATTATTGTCGCCATGCGCGTCGCGATAAAGAAAGTCAATATCAGGGTTGAAGGAAAGTTCTCTTTTCATTTCTTCCAGCATGGTCTGCCGCCAGGCATCGCTTCCGATACACTGCGAAAAAGCGATGACCTGCTTTTTTTTCTGGACCTTTGGTTGACACCCACAAAAAAGAAGCAGGGTCAATATGCCACCAAAAATGAAATATTTTCCCATCGATTTGTTCCCTTAAATGTTCGAATATACATCATTTCATTTTTTTTAAAGTAACAGTGGGATTGTTAGTGTATATCTCACACTAAAATGTGTACGTGAAAAAATGTATCATTTTCTAAATTTTCTGTCTAAAAAGTGAAACTTTATACCGATTGAATTGATATAATAATCAGATCTTTAGTTTTTTAGCTATTTTAGATAAATGTTACATAAATAAACATTTTTGCAGAGTGTAAATTTAAGTTATTATGAGATTCAAGTTAAATTTGGATTAATCAATTATAGATCACCATGAACAAAAACACCGTATTAGCTTGGTCCTTTGTAGTAGCTTTAGGAGGATTTTTATTTGGATTTGATACAGCGGTTATTTCGGGAGCAGAGAAGGCCGTTCAGGAGCATTGGCATTTAAGTGAATTTCAGCATGGTCTTACAATGGCCATAGCCTTGATCGGAACGGTTGTCGGCGCAGCATTAGGTGCATTGCCTTCTGATAAATTGGGCCGCAAAAACACCTTATTTGCTGTTGCTGCTCTTTACTTTATTTCAGCGATTGGCAGCGCGCTGGCAAATGACTGGACAATATTTATTCTATTCCGCTTTTTGGGTGGCATAGGAGTTGGCGTCTCTTCGGTAACGGCACCCATTTATATATCGGAAATCTCCCCGGCAGCATCCCGGGGTAAGTTGGTTGGGCTTTTTCAATTCAACGTTGTATTAGGTATTTTGATAGCCTATTTGTCCAATTATTTTATCGGTCAGGTTGGCGAAGAGTCCTGGCGCTGGATGCTGGGGGTGCAGTGCTTTCCGTCGTTGTTATTCTTCTGTTTGATCTTCCTCATCCCGGAAAGTCCGAGATGGTTGCTGCTGCACAGGGGGAATTTGGCCGAGGCAACACGGATTATGAAAAAAATTAATTCGGATGGTTACGAGCTGGAGATTTCAAAAATTCAGGAGTCTAAAAACAATTCCACAGGAGAAGGCAAGCTCTTCGTTCGCGAAAATGCAAAACCTATTTTATTGGCCTTTTGTTTTGCGCTGTTCAATCAAGTTTCAGGTATCAACGCCATTATATATTATGCGCCCCGTGTATTTGAAATGGCGGGATTAGGCTCACAGAGTTCATTGCTTTCGACAGTTGGTATAGGGGTTGTCAATTTTATTTTTACGTTGCTGGCGATCAATTTCATCGATAAGGTGGGCAGAAGAAAATTAATGTTGGTGGGTTCGATCGGGCTGATTGTTTCATTGGCACTTGTTTCCCATGCTTTTTATACCAACCAGACCACGGGTTTTGCGATCACCATCTATCTGATGAGTTTTATTGCCTTTTTCGCATTCTCGCAAGGTGCGGTGATCTGGGTGTTTATTTCGGAAATTTTTCCGAACGATGTACGTGCCAAAGGACAGACATTTGGCAGCTTGACCCATTGGGTCATGGCGGCAATTATCACGTTTTGTTTTCCGGCCTTGACAGAAATGCTCGGCGGCGGCGGTACCTTCTTGATCTTCGCCCTATTTATGGTGCTGCAACTTGTTTATGTGCTCAAGTTTATGCCGGAGACAAAAGGGAAATCATTGGAAGATCTCGGACATACCATCAATCTACATTAGTCTTTAGCTAGATTAGGCTGATGGGCGAGTGACAATGTGATAACGAGTCGTGTGTGTCTATTGTCAACATTGAACGTAAAGGGAACTAAAATAATCAATTTGTTACGTGGTTTTGGCACTCAGCCAAAGCTTTGTATAGAAAGGAGAAAATATGAAAAATGGAGATAAATCAATACAGGGGATTTGTTTTGGCGAGGTTCTTTGGGACAATCTTCCTACGGGTAAAAAATTAGGTGGAGCTCCTTTAAATGTAGCATATCACCTCAATAAATTAGGCGTAGCAACGCGTATGCTAACACGTATTGGGCGTGATGATAACGGTGACGAGCTACGCAGCGTATGTGAAGATCTCGGTATCCCGACCGATTTTTTTCAGTATGATGATGTTTTGCCGACATCCACTGTAGAGGTTTCTATCGATGAAAAGCGGGATGTGCATTATGATATTGTCTATCCTGTAGCATGGGATAGAATTACAGTGGATCCTATTGTTCTGGACGCAGTTGCGGCGGTGGATTTTCTGGTATACGGGAGTTTGGCCTGTCGAGATGAAGTAAGTTTTCAAAGCTTGCTATTATTGCTGGAAAAAGCCCGTTTCCGAGTGATGGATGTCAATCTGCGGGCACCTTATTTTGGGCCAGAAAAAATACACAAACTATTGGAGTACGCGGACTTTGTGAAAATGAATGCCGAGGAGCTATATGTTATTTCCGAGTGGAATGGTGCTACTGCGGCATTTACTGACCAGCAGCGAGTGGATTTGATCCTGGAGCGTTTTGCAATTCAGGAGGCAATTGTAACCTATGGTGCTGATGGAGCGGTATATCATTATAAAAAAGACAACATCAGTTATCATTTTCCAGCCTTGAAAGTTCAGGTAGAAGATACCATCGGAAGTGGTGATTCTTTTTTGGCGGCTTTCCTGACCAAAAGATTCCAGATGCAGCAGGGGGTTCAACTGGAGGAAGTATTGGAATTTGCGGCAACGTTAAGTGGGTTTGTGACGCAGAGCCGGGGGGCTTGTCCGCCGTACAATAAAGAGGTCATCAATCGGTTCCAATGGCTGCATCCAATTTTTAATGGACGTACTGAAGAAATCTAATGCGTCTAAGTGAAAGATAATTTTAGACACCTGGTGGGGTTAAAAAAAGCTATGATAAGTCTTAAGAAATACGGAGCTATGATGCTCTTGATGAGTATCGCAGGTATAAGTCTGGCTCAGGTTGAGCAGCATAAGCAAGGGGATCTCGAAGAAAAGTATCGCCCACAATACCATTTTACCCCACAGCGGGGCTGGATGAACGACCCCAACGGATTGGTTTATCTGAACGGTAATTATCATCTTTTTTTTCAGCATAACCCAGAAAAGCCTGTTTGGGGGCCGATGCATTGGGGGCATGCAACGAGTAAAGATCTGATTCATTGGGATGAAAAAAAGATTGCTTTGTACCCCGACAGCCTAGGAACTATATTTTCTGGTAGTGCAGTGATCGATAAGGACAATACGGCAGGTTTTGGAAAAGGTGCCATGGTTGCCATTTTTACCCATCACAATCAGCAGGAAGAAGATCGAAAAACAGGTCTACATCAGAATCAAAGTTTGGCTTATAGTTTGGACGAGGGAGTCAGTTGGACAAAGTATCGGGGAAATCCAGTACTTCCCAATTCGGGAATATGGGATTTTAGAGATCCAAAGGTGATGTGGCATGCAGATAGCCAACGTTGGATTATGACCTTGGCAACAAAAGATTGTATTACGTTCTATTCTTCCACAGATTTGAAAACATGGCAGAAGGAAAGTGAGTTCGGTAAAGAGCTAGGGGCTCATGGTGGGGTATGGGAATGCCCAGATCTTATCCCCATGGATTATAATGGACTTAAAAAATGGGTGTTATTGGTCAGTATCAATCCAGGTGGACCCAACGGTGGTTCGGTGACGCAGTACTTTGTGGGTGACTTTGATGGGCATCATTTCCGTACAGCAGACAACGAAATAAAATGGCTGGATTGGGGACCCGATAATTATGCTGGGGTAACCTGGAGTAACATAGGGGATAGGCACCTGATGATTGGGTGGATGAGCAACTGGCAATATGCCAATGTTGTTCCGACCACCGCATGGCGTTCTTCCTTAACCATACCGCGTATTTTGTCGTTGGAAAAAGTTGGAAAGTCGTTCTACGTTACGAGTACTGTTCCTAAAGAGATTGAAACCACATTTCGTCCGTTAAAAAAATACCATGGTGGCAGAACAAAAGAAGTCTCGTTCGAGCAGAATCTTCCACAAGCTTACCGTGTGGACCTTAAGAATTTGAAACAGCAGGAATTTAAGATAATCCTATCAAATGATTTTGGCGAAGAATTGATAATTGGATATCATCAAGCTACAAATGAATATTACATCGACCGCTCAAAGTCCGGAGAGGTGTCTTTCAGCGCTGAATTCGCCAAGACCGCTTTTGCTCAACGGTTGTCGAATAATAGCGAAGTATCTTTAGTGCTATACGTTGACGTTAGCTCGATCGAACTTTTCGCCGATGGCGGATTAACGGTAATGACCAGTCTATTCTTTCCAAATAAACCCATGACCAAGATGCACGTCTTAGGAGATCGAGAGTTGGAATTTCAAGACATCGGCATTGATGCGTTTACAAAATAAGCACTTGATGTGTGCGGTTAAGGGCTGTCCAAGAAGATTGGGCAGCTTATTTTCGTAGATGGAATCGTCGGTAGACTGTGTGCGAGGAAATGATAAATAAAGTTTTGCTCGGCTTTTAAATGGATACTTTTATGGATTGATTTGGCAGCTCGAGAGGCACAGCTACTGCAAGTATGGGCGAAAATAGCATAAGTTTGCTGGGCTTCAGAAATTTGATTTGAATTATTGCAGTGAAGTAATTAACTTCAACCCTAGAATAATCAATTATGGACATCCATCAAAATTTGCCTGAGCAGGAACTCTTGTGCCAACTCCATCATGGGGATATGCGGGCTTTTGATATTTTGTACCATCGTTATAGCCAGGTTATTTATGCCAATATCCTTAAGTTTCTGAAAGATGAAACCGTCGCAGAGGATCTACTTCAGGATGTTTTTTTACGTATTTGGGAGAATAGATCAAAGATAGATCCTGATCAATCTTTTGCAGCATTTCTGTTTACCTGTTCGCGCAATATTACCTTTAATTTTAAACGAAGGCTGAAATTGGAGCTGGAATCTGAGCTTCATCTCGCTTATGGAGTAGTGGAATCCGAAAATACCATTGATAAAGTGCTCGATTCAAAGCAGGCCATGGTCTTGGTAGAAGAATTATTGAACAAGTTGCCCAAACAGCGCCAAAAAATATTTAGGCTGTCTAAGCTAGACGGTAAAAGCTATCAGGAAATTGCAGAAGAAATGGGTATTTCTATTGCTACTGTTCGCGACCATATTGTTAAGGCAAATAAGTTTATCCGAAATGGCGCATTACAAGATAATGGATTTTCGACATTATTATTGGCGCTGCTTCTCTATTCGGCTAAATAAAAAAAAGTTTTTTTTAGAGCAGACCTTTATTTTCCCCTGTGTGTATTTACTTTAAATATACAGCTCTGTGGAGACCAATAAATCTAAAATAAATCAATTACTTCAAAAGTATAAAGAAGGGAACTGTTCGCTTGAGGAAATCGAACGGCTACAGCATATGCTTTCTAACGACGATAGCGAGGATCAGCATACCATCGACCAGGTCATCGTCGCAAATTTACTGCAACCTTCGTCCGCAGGGAACATGAGCGAATCCAAACTAAAAATAACACTCGAAAATATCAAAAGACAAATTCAGCAGGATAAAGAACGTGGTGAGAGCATTAAATATGACACTGCTGATGCTGGGGTGCCGCCACGAAGGAAAGTTGTTTTTGTAACGCGATGGCTTTACTGGACCGCTGCGGCTTGTTTATTGCTTTTTGTCATTTCAATGGCAGTCTGGCGACAGCACAGGGATTCCGTTCAGGTAAAAAAGAATCTTGCAACATTGCAAAGTACAAAGGGCGAGGTTGTAAAGCCAGGAGGAAATAGCGCTACCCTTCGTTTAGCGGATGGTACACTTTTGGAACTCGATAAGCAGGCATCTGGAATCGTGATGGGGAAAAAAATTGCCTATGAAAATGGGAAATCTATCGCTGACGCTGCATTATATAAACAGGGGGGGGAGGCAGATCCCAGTAAGGTTATGCTGGAGCTGACCACACCGCGCGGTGGGATGTATCAGATTACGTTACCTGACGGTACAAAAGTGTGGCTTAATGCAGCCTCTTCCTTAATATATCCACTGAGCTTTGCCAAAAACGAACGAAAAGTTACCCTCATTGGCGAGGCCTTTTTTGAGGTGATCAAAGATAGTACAAGACCTTTCAAAGTGTTGAGTAAAGAGCAAGAAATAGAGGTGCTTGGGACTGCCTTTAATGTCAACGCTTATCCCGAGAACACAGCGATTAAGACAACTTTAGTTCATGGAAGGGTTAAATTATCAAACGATAACCGATATTCAGAAGCAACATACCTGCAGCCCGGGCAGCAGTCGACCAACACCAATAGCGGAGATATACAGGTTGCTCCTGTGGATACTGCACCTTTTACAGCGTGGAAAGATGGCTTATTTTATTTTGAAGAAACACCACTTTCGGATGCACTCCAGCAGATTGGTCGCTGGTATAATATAAAAGTGAGGTACAAGGGTGAGGTGCCGCAAACGCATTTCTATGGCCGTATAAAACGAAGTAAGCCTCTTCAGGAAGTACTTGATGTATTGGAAGAAGGTGGGCTGCGTTTTGAGCTGATGAAAAGTCAGGAAAAAAATATCTTATTGGTGACGACAGTGCAATAATAACCCTAAATAACGATGAAAAAAGAAATGATTATGGATTCTACCTAAGCCTAAGAAAGGTATACGCAAGACAAAAAGGGCAGTGCTGGGGGGCACTGCCTTGAATTGGATGCATATACTTATAAGTGTTGCCCAAGGGCATATTTTGATAACCATTTATAAATAACATACAAACCGTACAAACATATGATTTTTTATCCATTTGTTAGGCTACACCCGTGGAGTTTAACTTTACGAAGTATACTGATTATGAAATTGATCGTACTCATTTCCTTGCTGACTGCTATGCAACTATTTGCGGAAGGAAATGCGCAGACCATAAATTTAACCGCAAAACATGTGACCCTAAACCAGGTAATGCGTGATCTACAAAAGCAGAGTGGTGTCAATTTTTTCTTGAATGGCAAGGCGCTCGCGCAGACGCGTCTGTCAGTCAATATACAGCATGCCAAATTGGACGATGCCTTAAATGCCATCGTAGCGCCTCTGGACCTGGAATGGGTTAAAAAAGATGAGGTGATCGTGATAAAGCCTAAAAGAAATCCAATGATTTCCGAACCTAAAGAAACTCTGCAGCGGCGTATTAGTGGTAAGGTCGTCAATGGAAAGGGGCAGATACTTGTCGGAACGACAATTAGCGTAAAAGGTACCAATATCTCCACAGTAACAGATCAGGATGGGAGATTTACGATCCAGTTGCCAGCCGCAAACAGTATTTTGATATTTTCAAATGTAGGGTATCAGGGGCTAGAAAAAAGTACCACTGGCATTGAAGAAATGCATGTTGTGCTTCAGGAGGTTATCAGTGGTTTGGATGAGGTCGTTGTTGTCGGATACGGAAGTCAGAAGCGCGCAAATGTGATTGGTGCTGTATCAACTGTGAACGGAAGTTCGGTTGAAAATCGATCGACTGCTACACTGAGCTCTTCATTGGCTGGACTCGCGGCCGGCGTTAATGTGCAGAATACAACAGGAAAACCTGGAGCAGATGGTGCTAATATTCTGATCCGCGGAAAAGGGACCTTAAATAACACCTCACCGTTGGTGGTGATCGATGGTATCGTCGGTTCTATGGATGCTGTTAATCCAAACGATGTCGAGTCGATTTCAATTTTAAAAGATGCAGCTACCGCAGCAATTTATGGTTCTTTGGGGTCAAATGGTGTTATATTAATTACCACAAAAAAGGGAGCCAAGGGGAAAAACAATGTGTCCTATACGGGAATGGTTTCGATGCTGCAGCCTAATAATGTACCCGAATTTATCACCGATTATGCACAACATATGCGTCTGGTGAATGAGGGCTTCAAGAATTTGGGCCAGGCAGCTGTTTACACGGACGCAACAATCAATCTCTGGGAGGAAGCAAAGAGAAATCCGAAAGGCTTTACTGAATTTGGAATTCCCAATGAGGTCGCTTACCCCAATACAAACTGGGGCGATGTGCTTTTTGGACAGCGCAAACTTTTACAAAATCACAATCTCTCTTTAAATGGCGGCAACGACAACACGCAATACCTTTTTTCAGTCGGATATTTCAATAATCCCGGAACGATGCCCGAAACCGGAGCGGATAAGGTACGTATGAGGATAAACTTACAGTCGAAAGTCGCTAAGTTTTTAACCGTGGGTACCCAAACCTTTGGGGATATGCAAAACCTAAGTGTGGCTGATGTGGTGACGGCATATTCTTACCTCACCCAAACGGTGCCCGGAGTTTATCCATACTACAACGGCGTTTATGGTTTCCCAGCTGCTGCTGAAGAATCAGCCACCGCAAATAATGCCCTGGCTTTTCTAAATGGGATGGGGGGAAAGAACCAGGTGAACCGATTCAATACCACACTATTTGCGAAATTAGACCTGATGAGAGGGCTGCAATTCGAATCGAAAGTAAATTACAATTATGCTTATAATGAGACCAATTCGCACCAGGTACCTTATGAAAAATGGAATTTTGCAACCAACAAATTGAGTACAGCCGCGCTGGCGGCGGGACAAATAACAACTCAATATGGTGTCACCAAGAGTTACAATGTGATCATTGATAATGTATTGCGTTATTCCGGATCTTTTGGCAAACACGATGTGGGCGGAATTTTGGGCTATAATGAACAGTATTTTAACCAATATAATATCGGAGCGGCCAAACTTGGACTTGTACATCCTGATCTGACAACATTTAACTCGGCAACGACAATGAGTTCCATCACTGGTGATGAGCTTGATTACGGGTTGCGATCCTTTTTTGGTCGTGCCAATTACGCTTATGATAACAAATACCTCGCCGAAGCGGTAGTTCGGTACGATGGATCATCACGATTTGGAACCGCCAAACGCTGGGGCTTCTTTCCCGCTTTTTCTGCAGGATGGCGTATATCGGAGGAATCTTTTATGCGTCCGCTCAAATCCTTTTTGAGTGATCTTCGAATAAGGGCCTCGTGGGGTAAAACCGGGAACAATGCTTCTCCGGGCAATTACGATCATCTTCCCTCATATGGTGCTGTAAATTATTCATTCAATAATCAGGCTGTGCGTGGTTTGGCGCAGACTAAACTAGGAAATGATCTGTTGCACTGGGAAACGACGACGACTACAAATGTGGGCTTCACAGCGACAGCATTAAAAAATAAATTGACGGTCGAATTTGATGCGTATCGCGCTTATACCGATGGGATTTTATATGTACCGACTATTCCATCAGCGGTGGGTACTGCTACTGCAGCAACGATGAATATTGCCGAGGTGAGCAAGCGGGGAATTGAATTGACCGTCGGATATCAAGATAAAATCAACAGTTTTAAGTATGGTCTATCAGCCAATTTCGCCTACAACACCAATCGGGTCGAAAAATATAAAGGCGCGCTGTCGGAAGGCTATGTTACCGATGCTGCCGGCAATAGGGTTTACCAGTCCAATATCGGTATGGTTTCTAATGGGGTAAACCAGCGGATTCTGGAAGGGCACGAAATTAATGAATTCTATCTGTATAATGTCTACCGTGGTTCAGGAAGCCATTTCTTAGCAGATGGTTCTGTTGATAAAAATGGAGGACCGCATGATGGCATGATTCGTACCGAGCAGGATATGGCTTGGTTAAAAGCGATGGTAGACGCAGGCTATTCATTTCAACCTGCCGATGGGATAGATCCTACAAAGATCTGGTATGGTGACTTGATTTATTCGGATATGAACGCCGATGGCATCTACGGAAATGTATACGATCAGCGATTTATGGGCAAAAGGGCAACACCGGCATTTAATTACGGCCTTAGTATCAATATGGCCTACAAAGGATTCGATGCTTCCATGATTTGGTCGGCTTCTTCAGGTATGTCATATTATTGGAATGAACTGTATCTCAATTCATCCATCGTCGCGCAGGGTAAATCGATGCCCGCATTGGTTGCAAACGATCATTATTATTATAATGCCGCCAATCCTTCGGATCCCAACAATCAGATAGATGGTTATTATCCACGTCTAAAAGGAGTGACCGATGCACAGAATGGACGTACCAGCGATTATTACTTGTATAATGCTTCGTTCGTGAAGCTAAGGAATCTTCAGTTGGGCTATACGCTACCCGAAAGTTTATCGAATCGTTTTTCGATCGCTAAACTCCGGATTTACTTAGCTGGTGAAAACCTATTAACATGGACAAAGTTCCCCGGGCTAGATCCCGAAATTGGACCCGCAAGCAATGATCCTGCGCTGATCAATTCTTCCGTTGTGAACTACCCTACGATGCGACAATATTCGCTGGGTTTAAATCTTACCTTTTAATCTGAATGAGAATCATGAAAAAGATAAAAAAATTTCTAGCGATCGTATTACTGATCAGTATAGCGAGTTGTAAAAAAGATCTTTTGGACACCTCCCCATATTCTTCGGTCTCTACAGCAACGATGTGGACAACCGATAATTTAACTGATTTGGGCATTGCAGGAATCTATAGTTCCTTTCGTCTACTAATGGGGCATAGCGGACTGATCTCTCCTTATGAGCTGTATCAGTTTGACCGTTTCTCCTATACGGGGCAGGCCCGTTTTGATGAGCCCTTATTGACAGGTACCATTACTGCTGGTGACCCTTTATTTGTAAATGTTTGGAAAATTCAATATGAAGGGATTCAGCGTGCAAATGATGCATTAAAAAATATTCCCATAAAGTCACCTTCAACGGCCGAAAAGAAAGCAAAATACCTCGCTGAAGCAAAATTTCTCCGCGCTTATTTTTACTTCCGGCTCAATCAGCTCTACAAGGGGGTGCCAATTTATCTCGAACCTTTTACAGCCGCTGAGGCTATCAAAGGACGTAGTTCGGAAGAGGAGGTGTGGAATCAAATATTAGCAGACCTAAACGATTGTATTGCAGAACCCAATTTCCCAGATCGGTATACTGCCGGCAATGCCAACTATGGGCATGCAACAAAGGCGGCCGCTTATGCCTTAAGGGGTAAAGTTTATCTCTACCGAAAAGATTGGACGAAGGCGG
The DNA here is from genome assembly GCF_031455655.1 of Sphingobacterium sp. 2149. NCBI lineage: Bacteria > Pseudomonadati > Bacteroidota > Sphingobacteriia > Sphingobacteriales > Sphingobacteriaceae > Sphingobacterium > Sphingobacterium sp. 2149. The sequence continues at coordinate 167,996 of NZ_JAVDTD010000007.1, forward strand.
TGGCTGATTTTCAAAAAGTTAAAGATGCTGGCCACACACTCTTTGGCGATTATAAAGCCCTATTTAAAGAGGCTAATGAACAGTGTCCTGAGATGATTTTTTCCATTCAGCATCGTAGTGAACAGGGATATGGGAATAATATGCAGCTATTCTGTGGTTGGCCTTCCGTCTATTCGCGCGGATGGAATTATTATATGCCCTCGCCGCATTTGGTCGATCTCTATGAAAATACTGACGGTTCTCAATTTGAATGGAATAAAGTTATTCCTGGATATAGCAGCTTAACTGAAAATGAGCGGGAAGTCTTTTTTCTTCGGAACAACCTGACGGAGGCCGAGAAAGCTGCTGCAACATTAAGAGGAGCAAAGATGAGTCTATACCTGCCTCAAGGTAATGAAGAACGTATCAAAAAGGCCTATGAAAATCGAGATCCACGCTTGCAGGCCAATGTCGTGACGCCCTATTCAACTTTTAGAGGCGCCTATAATTTTACTAATGTGGAAAGCCTTCAATCTATGCGCTGGCCGTTTCGTGGACAAGCACAGGTAGACGGCGATATTCAGAGTGATACACAGATCAACTTCTTTTATTTTTACCGAAAATTTGTCGCAGAGGGGGTTAATGAGATTGTTGACCGTAATTATGGCCCCATTGATTTCCCGATCTTCCGCTATGCAGACATATTGCTGATGTGGGCTGAGGCACTAAATGAAGATGGAAAATTGAATGAAGCGATTGCAAAAGTCAATGAAGTACGGCAACGTGCTGGCGTAGCGCTGTTAAATTCCAATGCCGCAACTACTGTCGCTGGGAAGGAAGGCTTACGCCTGCGTATCCGCAACGAACGTCGTGTGGAGTTTCCGAATGAAGGCATCAATTATTTTGACGAATTGCGCTGGGGAACCTGGAAAGAGACCGTGTTTAAAGCGGGCAATGGACGTAAGCAGGTTTGGGGAACAAATGTTGGGAATTATAGCTATAAGGGCGATTTCTTAAATGTATGGCCTATTCCTACCTCAGAAATACAAATGAACGTGAACCTGGTGCAAAATCCAGGCTGGATAGACTAACATAAATTCAAGCCGGGGAAGAAAACTTCTAGGCGATCCCCGGCGCCACCTAAATAAACCTAAATATGATCGTTTTTAGATATAGCCTATACGTTATTTATTTTTTGATCTTTTATTATCCTTTTCTGTTGCGCGCTGATACAAGTGATTTTGTGAAAAAAGGATTTGATTTAGCGGAACGGCAGTACGCCTTACTGTATCAACACCATACCGACCTGAGTAACTATCCGCGATCGGCAGATCGCAATGGGAAAACAACTTTTACGGATATCCGGGATTGGACAGGCGGCTTTTGGCCGGGTTGCCTTTGGTATGTCTTTGAATATACCGGCGATGATCGATGGCGGGACGCCGCATTAAAATGGACAAATTCATTACGTCAAAATCAATTTAATACGCAGCATCATGATATTGGTTTCGTGATGAATAGCAGTTATGGGAATGCTTATCGGTTGACTGGTGATAGTACCATCAAATCAATCTTAATCCAGAGTGCCAAATCTCTCTTAACCCGTTTCAACCCGAAGGTAGGCGCAATTAAATCTTGGGATGTATTTCCTTCCTGGGATGGTAAGCATCGTTATCAGTTTCCGGTTATTATCGACAATATGATGAATTTGGAACTGCTTTTTTTGGCTTCCAAATTATCAGGTGACTCCGTCTACCGTAATGTCGCCATTCGGCATGCACAGACAACGCTAAAAAATCAATATCGACCAGATTACAGTTCTTATCATGTGGTTTCGTATGACCCCAATACAGGTGCAGTATTAAGCAAAGAAACTGCACAGGGCTTTTCGGATAATTCCGCCTGGGCAAGGGGGCAAGCCTGGGGATTGTATGGCTTTGTGCTGATGTACCGCGAAACGAAAGACCCAATGTATCTTCAAGCCGCACAAAAAATGGCTGATTTTTATGCAAAGCATCCACGATTGCCTAACGATGGGGTTCCGTTGTGGGACTTTGATGTCGATCAACCGGGGTTTGTTCCAAACTGGACGTATCAAAAAGACGATTTTGAAACCATACCCAGAGATGCATCAGCAGCAGCCGTCACCGCTTCTGCTTTGTTGGAACTGGTAGACTATGTAAGGCCCGAACAACAACAAGAGTACCTGGATCTGGCTGAAAAGATCTTGCGATCAATGGGCTCCTCAAATTATTCAAGTGAAGTGGGAGCCAATGGCCTATTTGTCCTAAAGCATAGCGTCGGTAGCATTCCGCATAAAGGGGAAATTGATGTACCCTTGATTTATGCAGACTATTACTATCTGGAAGCTCTGATACGCTTTAACAAACGTAAACATCGGTTTGCGCAGCTGATCAATGAATGGCAGCAGATGAATAAGCAGAAGGTTCAGGCACTCCAGGATTTTCAGCGGCAAAAATTTGGACTTTTTATTCATTGGGGGCTTTATGCCATTCCAGGTGGAATTTGGAATGGGAAAAAGATGGAAGATATGGGCAGTCCAAGTGTAGCCGAATGGATTCAATTGGTGGCGAAAATTCCGCGCTCAGCCTATGCCCAATTAGCGGATCAATTCTCCCCGCAAGCTTTTGATGCCGATAAAATAGTTCGCATGGCCAAGGATGCCGGGATGAAATATCTTGTTGTAACCAGCAAGCATCATGATGGATTTGCCCTATACCATTCGGAAGTAAGCTCATTTAACGTGTTACAGGCGACACCCTATAAACGGGATGTCATTCAGGAACTTTACGATGCTTGCATTCGTCATCAACTCGATTTTGGTGTCTATTACTCCCATAATATTGATTGGCGGGATGGTAGTGATGCGCAATATGCTGTGAGCAAAGCTCAAAATGATCTTACAAATATAAAAACCAATGATTTCGGTGCCAACCGTTGGGATCCAAGCCCCAATTCCTATGCTTCCTATCTCAACGAAAAAGCAATTCCTCAGGTAAAGGAAATTTTGACACGGTTCAAACAGCTGAAATACATCTGGTTTGATATGCCCGGACTGATGACCGCTGAACAAAGCTTCCGTTTCTATAAAACTGTATATGTTTGTAACCCAGGTGTGATTGTTTCGGAACGGATTGGCAATGGTATGGGCGATTATGCCATTCCCGGTGATAATCGCATTCCCGAACCTTCGGAACGTTTTGGTCAACCTTGGGAAGCCATCGGGACATTTAACCATTCCTGGGGCTATAAATCTTATGACCATGATTGGAAAGACGTGGACGAACTGCGTTATTGGCTTTTGGAAATCGTCAGCAAAGGTGGTAATTATATGCTCAATATCGGGCCAGATGCACAAGGAAATATAGCTACACCTGTAAAAAATAATCTGGCTATCTTAGGAAAATGGTTGCGTTTTAATGCTGAGGCGGTTTATGGAACATCACCCTGGATCACCACACATGAGGGACCAACACTGATTCGGATAACGGATACTGAACAACGGGAGAAAGAAGGATTTAGAGCATCTTTTACACCTTCGGATTTTTGGTTTACCAAAAAAAATGACTGTGTTTATGCTATGGCTCTCGTAGCGCCTAAGGATGGAATAGTCCATCTGAAGTCCCTGAACCAGAATAAAGCTAAAGTAAAGTCAGTGGAAATCTTAGGGTATGGTCAGGTTCGTTTTAAGCAGGATAAGCATGCATTGCGGCTGAAATTACCCAAGAAGACACAAAATAGTACCTTAGGCTATACCCTCAAGATAAAATTAGGCTAACCAGAAGATTGGCTAAATCGATTATGATGAAATTAAAGCGAGTATTAAACTCAAATAAAAAGTGCGTCTTGTTGCTGTTTGTCTGTTTAGATTTTTGGTGTATGCAAGCTTCCGGGCAGAGTAATAGGGATCATTTTTCTTGGGGTGAAGGTAAAACGGTTCTTTTTTTAGGAAACAGCATTACCTATGCAGGGCAATATGTCGCTATGACGGAGACTCTATTTCTCAGTCTACATCCGAAAACGAAATCTCGGTTTATCAATTCTGGGCTGCCGAGCGAGACAGTATCTGGTCTTAGTGAACCAAATCATGCGGAAGGTAAATTTATCCGACCTTGTCTGTTTGACCGTTTGGACAATGTACTTGATAAAATCAATCCCGAGGTTGTTTTTGTCTGTTATGGCATGAACGACGGAATCTACCTTCCTTTTGATTCCGTCCGTTTTGAAGCCTACAAAAATGGGATAATACGGCTTCACACACGCTTGGTTGATGCTGGTGTGAAGCGCATCCTATGGATGACTCCGCCTGTACATGATGATCCGCAGCTCCGGCTTAATGGTTATAATAACGTATTGGATCGTTATGCGCAATGGCTGATTGGCTATGCCAAAATGCAGTCCTGGGAAATCATAGACCTGCATTTTGCCATGCGTCGCTACTTGGAAGCTAGGATCGAGAGGGAACCCCATTTTAAGCTGGCTGCGGATGGCATACACCCTGGCGAACTGGGCCATTGGCTAATGGCAAAGGAAATTATACAGCACCTGATGCCTAGCTTTCCACTTCAAAGTACATGGGAGGACAATTTGCGCGGTAAACCACGCATGATCCAATTATATACACTTATTTTAAAAAGACAGACGATTATGAAAAACGCATGGTTGACTTTTACAGGTCATAGGAGGCCTGGTTTATCAAAGGGAATAGCGGTGGAGGATGCGAACATAGCGTACAATGCCATTCAGGAGGAAATTGAAACTTTGGGCTTCTAATCGTCAGTAGCCTATCATCCGAATAAATAAAACTTATATGTATAAATCGATATCATGAAGAAAATCATTTTTTTAAAGTGGCAGTTTACAGTAGCCTTGGTTCTGTTTTTATGCAGCATCGATGCAGCCATTTCACAGACTAAGTCGCTACCCTATGAGGGGGTAGCCGGCTGGCAGGAAACCCAAGAAAAGCGTATGGAATGGTTTAAGGAAGCCCGTTTTGGCCTTTTTATCCATTGGGGATTGTACAGTGCAGCAGGAGGTTCTTTTGAAGGGAAGCAGTACCCACAGCATTATGCCGAGTGGATACAGACATGGGGTAAGATACCCAGTAAGCGGTATGCTGAAGTGCTGAAACCAAAATTCACATTACGTTCTTTCGATCCGAAATTCTGGGCGCGTCTTGCAAAGAAAACGGGTATGAAGTATATGGTGCTGACCTCGCGACACCACGAAGGCTTTAGCCTGTTCAATAGCCAACAACCTTATGCCTTGAAAAATGATGTTACGGGTACGGCAAATTTATCGCCGAAAGGAAGAGATCTTTACCGGGAAATTATGGATGCTTTCCGTCAGGAAGGGATGAAAGTAGGAGCTTATTATTCGCTCTTGGATTGGCAACATCCCGATTCTTATGAGGCCTTTCAGCTGAACCCGAATGTGGATAAGCATCAGCCAGATCATGAACGCTATAAAGCCTATCTCTATGGCCAGATTAAAGAGCTTGCACAGCAATACGGACGCTTAGATATGCTGTGGCCCGACTTTAGTAATAAAGAGCACGAGGGCGAAGCCTGGGGGACGAAACATATTTTGACAGATCTGATCAAATGGCAGCCCACTATTATTATCAATAATCGATTTTGGAATGGACTTGAAAATAGGAATGGCGATATTGGTACTCCAGAGAAATATATACCGCCAACCGGCTTGCCCGGCATGTACTGGGAGGTAAGCCATACCATGAATGAAAGTTATGGTTATAGTGCGCACGATAAAAATTGGAAAAGCTTTCCCAAGATCATGCAATTATTTGTGGAAACGGTGAGTAAAGGAGGAAATTTTTTGTTAAATGTCGGACCCGATGGTGACGGAGCCATTCCTGAACCTGCAGTGCAAATTATGGAGCAAATCGGGGAGTGGATGAAGATCAATAGCGAAGCTATTTACGGTACCACCGCGAGCCCTTTCCAAGCCTTGGATTGGGGGTATTGTACCCAAAAAAATGGGAAGCTGTATCTGCATGTTTTTGATCGTCCGGCCGATGGAAAAATAAATCTGCCCATCAAAAATAAAGTGACGGCTGTTTACGCCCTAGCTTCACCTCAAATGAAATTGAAATCCACTATAGAAAACGGGAGACCAGCAATTCCTGTTGATATCTTCGACAGTAAAAAAGGACCGAAGGTTATTGTGGTCGAAATCCAGGGGAAGCCGATTGTTGAGGAAAGCCTGACCCAAACACAGGCAGACGGACGTATCGTGATGAACGCTAATAATGCAAAATTACAGGAAGGAAAGGGATTAAAAATTATTGGTGCGCATACCCATGATCCAAACCGCCCGAACGCCATTGGTCAATGGAAAGACCTTGCGGATAAAGTTTTTTGGGATATTAAAATTCAAAAACCAGGGAAGTATCGCGTGCTCGTCAGTTATCTGGCCAATAGCAGTCAGCACGGCAAGATTGCACTCTCGATGCTTGGACAGCAGCTGCCATGCACATTCGTAGCTGAAAAAGATACTAAATTTAAGGAAGTTCTAATAGGGATCATTGAGGTGTCCCAGCAAGTAATTGGCGAGCCCAGTACAAAAGTAACTTTAAAAGCTGTAGCCATTGAAGGCAATACTTTACCAGAGATTGCATCGATAACTTTGGTTCCGATTCAATAATAAACTATCTTTAGGGAAACCTGAAAAATCATTTATATAAAAACATTTTGCCGCCGAGGAACGAATAAGTGTCCATAAAGACGAGCAGAAAAATAAACTATCCATAAAGAATGAAAAGAAGAGAATTTATAGCCAAGGGAATTGTCTCCTCTTTGGCTTTTACAATTGTCCCGCGAGTTGTGTTGGGAGGCAATAGATTTCTTGCGCCAAGTGATCGTATCAATCTCGGATTTATTGGTGTCGGAAAACAATCCTATACGTTGATGAATGGCCTCAATCGTTGCAAGGAAATTGCAAGTCTGGCGGCCTGTGATGTAGACCGTAACAAATTGGCAGCATTTATTGCTGCAACAGCAAAGAAACAAACGGAATTGTCAAAAGTACAGAGCGAGATCAAGGCCTATCACCATTATCGGGAATTATTGGATCGGAAAGATATTGACGCTGTTGTCATTGCTACGCCAGATCATTGGCACGCACAGATTGCAGTTGATGCTGCTAAGGCAGGAAAAGATATTTATTGTGAGAAGCCGCTTGCGCTGACCATAGCCGAAGGCAGGGCAATGGTTGAAGCAACGCGTAAATATAAGCGAGTGTTTCAAACGGGCAGCATGCAGCGTTCCTCCTACAATTTCAGGCAGGCTGCAGAACTGGTCCTCAATGGCTATATCGGCAAAATAAAAGAAATCAATGTTTCTGTGGGCGAACCAGTCAAACAATGTGACCTTCCCGCTATGCCTGCTCCCGATTATCTCGATTGGGATATGTGGGTAGGACCTTCACCTTATCGCGGCTACAATCCGATATTAAGTCCCCCTTTGGAGGATGATAAATGGGCCTGGTGGCGTGGTTACCGGGATTTTGGAGGCGGCTATATCACCGATTGGGGAGCACATATGTTTGATATTGTCCAATGGGCATTGGGCATGGATGATTCTGGCCCCGTTGCGTTCAATCCTCCTAAAACACCGAACAGTAACAGTGGGCTCTCTTTTAGCTATGCAAATGGTGTTATCGTAAATCATAAACAATGGGGGGTACATAATGCGATACAGTTTATCGGTGAAAAAGGGAAGATTGAGGTAAGCCGGGAGTTTATACGCTCTAACCCGGGTAATTTGGCGAATCTTAAACTGACTTCTTCTGATCGTCGTTTGTATTATAGTGATAATCACTATCAGGACTGGGTTGATGCGATTAAAAAAAGAAGTAAGCCTATCTGTGATGTTGAAATAGGTCACCGGACGAGCTCAGTGTGCAATGCCATCAATATTGCATATGAACTGCAAAAGGATTTAAAATGGAACCCGCAAAAAGAACAATTTGATAACGAATATGCCAATCTCCTGCGTAGCCGACCTTACAGAGGAGAATGGGATTTTAAAAAGTTTTAGTAAAGAAAATAGGCGATTAATTGTAAACAGGCTTAGCAAAATACGCTAAGCCTGTTAAGCATCCGCTCACAATTTTTTGATCAAATAGTGGGGAAAGATTCGTACCTGCTTCGTACCTTATTCGGATGCAATACAGATATGGTACAGCTATTGACTAGATATTGACCAGACTCTGACCAGGAATTATCTGGTCAACTTTCGATCAATAACCGTAGCAAGATTGTCCACATCCGAAGGTGATACGAACAATACGAAGACGACCCGAAAACAGCATTAGGGATATAGGCAAAAAAAGGCCATGTAACACAAGTTGTTCTGCTGACGGTTAACTGTCGAAAGCGAGTATATTGAAGAGATTATTCACACGATTTGATCACTAGATCGCTTTTCTTATCGGGAGATAAAAAAACATGGCCCGCTGATTTAAAACAAAGAGGACAAAAAGAAAATTTGCTATTCTGGAGAGATAATTGCTTTATTTGTACCCAACAATTATTACATTCGAACAGCAAAGGGAATCTTGATATGTCGCAATTAACAATAGTAGATCTTGCCAAAAAACTCGGCTTGTCAAAATCGACCGTTTCCCGCGCATTTCGGGACAATGTGGATATTAATCCGGCGACCAAAGCCCGGATATTGGCCATGGCCGAAGAAATTGGTTTTTCGCCCAATGTCTATGCAAGCAGTCTGAAAGCAAATAAAAGTCTGACCATCGCAATTATTATTCCCGAATTTGGTAATAAATTTTTCTCGCAGGCAATCAAAGGAATCGAGGCTGTGGCGCGCTCTAAGGGTTATCATACGTTAATTTACGTCACGGATCATCAGGTCCAAAACGAGGCCTCAATTGTACGCTCATTGGCCAATGGACGTGTGGATGGTGTTATTATTTCAGCTTCAGGTGAAGGTAAAGATCATTCGCATTTGCAGCTTTTGGCTGAAAGGGGAATACCGGTTATGTTTTTTGACCGTGCATATGACGACTGGAAGGGCGGATACGTCACAGGTAATGACCTTGATTCTGCTTACTTGGCAACTAAACACTTGATCGATAACGATTGTAAAAGGATTGCTTATCTCGCGATCAATCCGAATGTCTCCATAGGTAAGGTGCGTAAAGATGGCTACGAAAAAGCATTACAGGAAGCTGGAATTCCGATTAGAACGGAACTTATTCTGGATACGGTTAACGATGCCGATCAAAATATGAAAGATATTGCCAGGTTGATCAAACAGGAAAAACCCGATGCCATCTTTGCCGCTGTAGAGCGCCTTGCCATTTCGAGTATACGCGTCGCCAAGCAGCACGGAATCCGTATTCCTGAAGATCTCAAAATCATTTGTTTTTCTTGTCTGGATATAGCCGACCTGATTGATCCTGCACTGAGCGTAGTGAAGCAGCCAGCCTATGAAATGGGCGAATTAGTAACAAAATACCTATTGGAAAAGATGGATAACCCCGAAAATAATAAGTTTGCTAATTCGGTTTATCTTGATTCCCAGCTTATTTTTCAAAAATCTAGTCTGAAATAAGAAAAGAAATATTTGTTTTTTGTTATCCCATTATTTAGCTTTGAATACTCTCGGGAACATTCCCGGAAGTGTTTAAATAATCAATTTGTATATAACTATTGGATAGGGAAATCCAGTAAATCGCAACAAGCGATTTCTTTTTGCCTTGATATCGGGAACGTTCCCAGTATCAGATTCCAAGTAAAGCTAATTATCGATGGGGAAGCATATCTCTCGTTTAATAGGATATTTCTGGCTGATTATCCTCTTATCATCATGTGCAAATAAAAAAGATATCGTGGATGTCGAGCAACCGCCTGTTATTGAACAGCAGGAATCTGGTTTGGTACATCTTGCCGCCCCATTTATCTTTTGGGATCAGGAAATCACGTTGCAATTTGATCTTTCGAAAGGAAATGCTGCGCTAAAAGGTAGCACAGCCGATCTCTACTTACATGCTGGATTGATTTCTGTCAATGGGGGCGGCTGGCAACATGTGGCGACAGACTGGTCGAACAATGAAAACACCTATAAACTTAAATTTGTTGCTGCTGGTTTATATACCTTCACATTTACACCCGCTAAATTCTTTCACCTGAGTAATGGAGGAGAATTTGGTCAGATAGCAATTTTAGTCCGCAATGGTGATGGATCGGTGGTCCAAAGAAACAAAAATAATTCGGATTTATTTCTGCCTCTTGTGGCGACCAATGCACAGGCTATTCGCTTTGTGTCGCCCGCATTGCAACCCACAGATCCCATTGCAACGGATCAATTATATACCGCTGGTGAAAGCGTGAAGCTGAAAGTTCAAGCAACGCAATCGGGAAAAATTAGTATCTGGGACAATGGCGTGCAAATCGCCGCGGCAGATGCCGTTCAGTCGCTGGAAAAATCCCTCCGCTTAGAAAGCGATGGGTTGCACCAACTTGAAGCACGCCTTGAAACTGATGGTCAGGTGACGATGACCAAAATTGCATTATTTGTAGAGGCTAAGCCAGCTATTGCAGTACTTCCAGCAGCAGTTAGTCCTAACGGAACGACGATCAGTAAGCAAAAAGGACAAGTTAGTTTTGCATTGACAGCCCCTTCTAAAAGAAGTGTCTATGTATTGGGCGATTTTAACGGTTATAAAGCTTTGCCCGCGTATGCGATGAGTCAGACACCGGATGGTAAAACCTGGTGGACCACGGTATCAAATGTCGATTTCTCCAAACAACTGACGTATCAATTCTTGGTGGATGGTCAACTTTATATTGCCGACCCCTATGCCGAATTGATCCTTGACCCACAAAACGATGCGTCACTTGGATTGACGGTGGGCGCTGTACCTGCTTATCCTGCAGGTGCACAAGGAATTGTGGGGGTATTGGATCTTCCGGCCAAGTCGTATTCGTGGAATACAGCAGCATTTAAGAAGCCTGTCGAAGGTGACTTGGTCATTTATGAATTGTTAGTCCGTGATTTTGTCAAACAGCATCAGTATACCACACTCAAGGATTCCTTGTCTTATTTAAAGCGCTTAGGGGTGAATGCTGTTGAATTGATGCCTGTTCAAGAATCGGAAGGAAATTCCACCTGGGGCTATAATCCTTCTTTTCATCGTGCGTTGGATAAATATTATGGCTTGAAAAATAACTTCAAGGCCTATGTCGACGCTTGTCACGAAAACGGTATTGCCGTTATTTTAGACGTTGTTTTTAATCATGCTTTTGGTCAGTCGCCACTTGTACAGCTTTATTTTGAGCAGGGTAATGTAGCTGGAAGCAGCCCATGGTTCAATACGGTTGCTAAGCATCCGTTTAATGTAGGCTTCGACTTTAACCACGAAAGTGTTTATACACAGAATTTTGTGAAGGATGTGTTGACTTATTGGATGCAGGAATATAAAATCGATGGTTTCCGATTCGACTTATCCAAAGGTTTTACGCAGAAAAATTCGGGTACGTCAGAAAGTGATTTAGCTGCCTGGGATGCGTATGATGCATCGCGTGTAGCCATTTTGAAGCAATACCAGCAGCATATTCGCAACATTGATCCGTCGTGTTATATTATTCTGGAACATCTCGGTGGCGATCAGGAAGAAATGGAACTGGCGCAATCGGGCATGTTGCTTTGGAATAATATGAATCATGCCTTTAACGAAGCGGCGATGGGATGGACCGCCAACAATGGTTCTGATCTCGGAAGATTATTTGCTTCCGGTCACGGCATGGCACAGCCTTCTTTTGTGTCTTATATGGAAAGTCACGACGAGCAGAGACTCCTGTTTAAGTGCTTAAATTATGGAAACTTATCGGGCAGCTATAACATCAAGAATCTAGGTACTGCACTAAAACGTATGGAACAGGCAGCTGTGTTTCTATTGGCTTCACCAGGACCTAAGATGATCTGGCAGTTTGGTGAATACGGTTATGATGTTTCTATCGATGAAAATGGCCGCACAGGTGAAAAGCCTTTGTTGTGGAGCTATCTCCAACAAGACGATCGCAAAAAGCTCTTTGAGACCTATGCGCAACTCACTCGTTTCAAAACCAAAAACAGCATTTTCCAAAACGGGACAGTCGTCACATCGGCGATGAAGGATGCGGTTAAATATTTTGTACTGGAAAAGGAAGGACAACAAGTAGGCGTACTTGGAAATTTTGGGGTAGAAAGTACTGCATTTGCATTGCCACAGGCACTACAAAAGCATTGGGTCGATAATTTTACGGGAAAAGAATTCGACTGGTCCGGTCAGTCAACATTGACACTCTTGCCAGGCCAATACCAATTGATAAGCAAAACAAAACTAAATAAATAAACAGTTATTTTATGAACAAACAGCTATTACGTCCATTTTGGACCTTGAACCTGCTTCTTGGGGTAAGTGCTTCGGCAATAGCCCAACAGGCTACGCTTCAAGGGCGAATAATGGACCAAAAAGGGAGTGCCTTGGTTGGTGCCACAGTGCGCTTCGAAGATATTCAAAGATCGCTGTCTACCACAGCGAATGGGGATTTTAGCTTGGATAGACTTCAAACGGGGAAATTGCGTCTCAAGGTGAGTATGGTAGGTTATGCGACTTTGGATACGTTGATTCAGGTAAAGGAGGGACGAAATCCTTTAAGCTTATACCTGAAGTCCAATACAAGTGCTTTGGAGGAAGTTGTTGTGATTGGTTATGGTACACAAAAGAAGAGCGAACTGACGGGATCCATCAGCACAGTAAGTGCCAAGGATTTTCAAAAGGGACAAATCACTTCGCCCGAGCAACTGATTATGGGTAAAGTGCCGGGGGTTCAGATCACCACCAGTGGTGGGCAACCGGGTGCAGGAAGCACAATCCGTATTCGTACAGGGGCTTCATTGAATGCCAGCAACGATCCACTTATTGTTGTTGATGGCATTCCATTGGCTGGTGGTTCGGTCTCTGGGGTAGCAAACCCGTTAAGCTTGATTAATCCAAATGATATTGAGACTTTTACAATATTGAAAGACGCCAATGCCACAGCCATCTATGGCTCGCGAGCGTCGAATGGTGTTATCTTGATTACAACAAAAAAGGGCAGTCGCTCGGGCACGCAGATCAACTTCTCGACACAGAATTCACTGGCTACCGTAGCCAATAAAGTAAAGCTACTCAACGCTGATCAAATCCGTGACTATGTCAATACAAATGGCAGTGATGCCATGAAAAAACTGTTAGGAACAGCCAATACCGATTGGCAGGATGTGATCTATGGCAATGCATTTACCACAGACAATAACGTTAACATTGCTTCGAAGGCAGGAAATATGCCCTACCGTATTTCTGCGGGATATATGAATCAGGATGGGGTACTGAAAAATGATAACTTGAAGCGAACTACTGCTGCATTGGCCTTAACACCAAAATTTCTGGACAATCATCTTTCATTGGATGTGAATGTACGTGGTACGTGGTCAAAATCTAAATTCGCGACTCAGGATGCAATCGGTACAGCCATTCAGTTTGATCCTACACAGCCGGTCTATGTAGATGATGAAAATAGTTTTGGAGGGTACTACGAGTGGATTCAGGGCGGGAAACCTAATCCCAATGCACCGCGAAATCCTTTGGCCTTATTGGACCTACGCAAAGATAATGGCGATGTGTTTAGAAGTATTGGAAATGCGAAAGTGGATTATAGTTTTCACTTCCTGCCAGAGTTGCATGCCAACTTAAACGTCGGATACGATCTGGCACGTTCAAAAGGCAACACATTCACGCCAGCGATCGCTGCACGTAATTTTAACGAGGGTGGTGAGCGAACCCAATATAAAACCGATATCAACAATAAAACCCTTGAGTTTTACCTCAAATACGACAAAGAACTGCCGGCAATAAAAAGCAATATTGACGCAACATTGGGGTATGGCTACTATAAAAATAGTAGTAAGGTTTATAATTTTAACCGTACAAATGCAGAAGGTGATAAGATCCTAAATGAGCCAACACGGCCGTTTGATAGACCTGAAAATCTGTTGATCTCGTATTATGGTCGTTTGATCTATACTTATGACAATCGCTATGTTGTGTCCGGAACATTGCGCAGCGATGGTTCATCACGTTTTAGTCCTGACAATCGTTGGGGTTATTTCCCATCTGTTGGATTTACCTGGCGGGCAAAGAACGAAGGATTTTTAAAAGAAGTCTCTTCAGTTTCAGAATTGAAACTTCGTTTAAGTTATGGAAAAACGGGACAGCAAGATGGTATCGCCAATTATTCTTATCTACCTAATTATACCATTAGTGGCAATGAATCGATGTATCGCTTTGGTGATGAATATTTTTATTTGAATTCTCCTGTTGCCTATGATCAAGATATCCGTTGGGAAAGTACAACGACCTATAATGCCGGAGTCGATTTTGGTTTTGCCAATAATTTATTCTATGGTAGCATAGACTATTACTCCAAGAAGACCAAAGACCTGCTCAGTACCATTCCAGTTCCTGTAGGATCAAACTTTAGCAATTTCCTGTTGACCAACGTTGGCAATATGGAAAATCAGGGTTTGGAGTTTAACTTGCATTATGTCCCCGTGAAAACTGAAAGTTCATCGTTGGATCTTGGTTTCAATTTGACTTACAACAGAAGCAAGGTGACAAACCTGACACAGAGCGATGATCCGAATTTTATCGTCGAGACTGGTGGTATCCGTGGGGGGACAGGTGGCAATATTCAGGCACATAAAGTGAACTTCATGCCAAATAGTTTTAATGTGTTTCAGCAAGTATATGATGAACAAGGGCATCCTGTTGAAGGCGTCTATGTTGACCGTAATGGGGACGGGGTGATCAGCGATAACGATCGTTATCTGTATAAATCACCTTTACCAAAATATCTTTTAGGTTTTACTGCAGCATATAGTTACAAAAAATGGTCTGCAACAACCGTTTTGCGTGCTAACCTAGATAACTATGTGTACGATAATGTTTCTTCCAACCTAGGTAGTGGTGCGAATGTCAGTGATCAGGCAGTATTGGTTATCAACAATGCGACGGTGGACTTTTTGAACACCAATTTCTTGCTTAAACAGCTGCAAAGTGATTACTATATCAAGAATGCTTCGTTTTTGAAAATGGATAACGTCAATCTGAGTTACAATCTTGGAAAATTTATCCGAAACAGTAATGCTTCGATGTCTATTTCTGCAACGGTACAGAATGTATTTACGATCACCAAGTATAAAGGGGTTGATCCGGAAATATCCAATGGTATAGATGACCGTTTCTATCCCAGACCAAGAACGTACGTGGTGGGTGTTAATGTAAGTTTTTAAACAATATGACAATGAAAAAATTAAATAAATATATAGGCGTTTGCTTGCTTGCTGTCGCATTGAGCAGCTGCCACAAGGATTTGGACTTAAAACCGACCAACGATGTTACCGCAGATGTTGCTTATAAGGATTTTCAGGGGTACACTTCCTCTTTTGCAAGATTATATGGATCATTGACCCTCACCAGTACTTCGGGACCTAATAATTCCGATCTGGGTGGATTGGATGCAGGCACGTCTGATTTTTTGCGTCTTTTTTGGAATGCACAAGAACTGACAACGGATGAGGCTGCTTGTGCATGGCTGAATGACCCTGGCATCAGTGGGTTAGATTATCTGAATTTTGATGACAGCAATCCTATGCTGCGGGGCCTTTATACGCGTTGTGTTTATAGTGCCACACTCGTTAACGAATTCTTAAGAGAGAGTACAGATGCTAAATTGGCTGAAAGAGGTATCTCGGACACTGATAAAGAGGAGATTGCTTATTATCGCGCTGAAGCGAGATTTTTGCGGGCTTATAACTATTGGGTACTCCTTGATTTATTTGGCAATCCCCCATTTGTAACCGAGGAAACCCCTGTTGGTAAAGTTTCTCCACCGCAGATTAAAAGGCCTGAGCTTTTTGCGTATGTGGAGAAAGAGCTATTGGAAGTAGCAGGTCAGCTAAAAGCTCCGAAACAGAATGTCTATGGTCGTGTGGATCAGGCGGCAGCCTGGGGATTGTTGGCTCGCTTATACCTCAATGCTGAAGTGTATTTGGGAGCAGGTAGTAAGAAATATACTGAAGCGATTACGTATTCGGAAAAGGTCTTGAATTCGAACTATAGTTTGGGCAGCAATTACCGGGAGCTGTTTTATGCAGACAATGACGTGAACAATCCGGAATTTATTTTTTACCTGCCTTACGATGGAACCAAGACGCAGAGCAAAGGCGGGACAACATATCTAATCAATGCGGCAATAGATGCGACAATGAATCCGACATCTTTCGGTGTACCGGGTGGAGGTTGGGCCGGAAATCGCACTCGTGATAATATTGCGACTATTTTTGGTGATTATTCTGGCGAAACAGATAAACGTGCCATGTTCCATTTAAATACAAGCGTTAAAATTGAAGATATCGCTGTTTATAAACAGGGATTGGCAGTTACCAAATTCCGTAATGTGAACAAGGATGGTAAAACTGCTCCTCCCGCGGCCGAAGGTTTCGTGGCATCTGTTGACTTTCCGTTGATCCGTTTGGGAGAAATGAACCTGATCTATGCAGAGGCAACTTTACGGGGCGGTGCTGGTGGTACTGTGGCGAAAGCACTCGACTATGTAAACAAATTGCGTGTGCGTGCCTATGGCAACAACAGTGGCAACTTGGCTAACCTTTCCTTAGATGGTATTTTAAATGAACGTGTGAAAGAATTATACTGGGAAGGATTTAGACGTTCGGATTTGATCCGTTATGGCAAATTTACAGGTGATAATTATCTCTGGCCTTTTAAGGGTGGTGTGCTCGCAGGCCAGGCAGTTGCTGGGTATAGAACACTGTTCCCACTTCCTGCTTCGGATATTATTGCGAACGCGAACCTGGTACAAAACCCAGGATATAATTAATCAATACCTGTAATAGACAATTGTTGACTGATGAAACTGGGCAATACAGATTGGTCTGCGCATAAGCGGCTGACGATTGAACCTTGCTTTCATCAGCTATTGAAAATATAAATCAAACAGATGAAAATTAGACACTATATTGGAATCCTGCTGCTACTTATGGTGGCATTCCAGAGTTGTAAAAAAGACGAGACCCGCGCTATATTGGCGAGCGGTGAGGGCATACAGCCAGCCAGTTTAAGCCTTGATAAAAATGACATCGCCTTATCAAAAGATAATGCAGGTGATACGGTGCTGCACCTTTCAGTAGTGCCCGCTGATTTTGGATTTCAGGCAGCGGTAACGAATGTTCTTCAGTTTGGACTTAAAGGGGACAATTTTAAAACTGTGAAGGAAGTGGTCATTCCTAGTGGTCGTACCGCGCTAGGTTTTACAGGTTATGAACTGAATAGCTATTTACTCGCTCTTGGCGTTCCAACAGGAACAGTATCGGAATTTGATGTACGTCTCAAGTCGAGTATTAATTCGAAAATTACAGTAGTGTATTCGGCTTTAGCTGGCCTGAAGGCGATCCCTTTTGCTTCGACTAGCTATTTGTATGCCATAGGAGCCTATGAAGATTGGGTTGAAGCTAATGCTGAATCGTTGATTTCGCCAACGAGCAATGGAATCTATACAGGAATAATCAATTTTCCGGAAGGAAAATTAACATTTAAACTGACCCCTGAACGGAATTGGAGCAATTCGTATGGAGAGACCGAGCCAGGTAAAATAGTTTATAATGGAGGTCAGGACATCAAAGCTCCACGTGCCGGTAATCTTGAATTGGAAGTAAATACAACAGCCAACACCATTTCTTACAAAGACCATAGCTGGGGTATTATTGGTAGTGCCTCACCGAAGGGATGGGATGCCGATACGGATATGAAATACGATAACGCCAATCAGGTTTGGAAACTCACAGTAAGCTTGACTGCAGGCGAGATTAAATTTCGTAAAAACCGCGACTGGGGAACCAATTTTGGTGGTGCAAATGGAACACTAGCCGCTGGTGGTGCAAATATCGCTGTTGCCAGCGCAGGTACCTACGATATTGTGTTGAATTTAAATGCAAATACCTATACGTTGACAAAAAAATAGTAGCTCATGTTAAAAGTAAAGAGAAAGATTGCCCTAGTATTCTTGGCGCTAACACTTGTAGGATGGATCCCCCTAATGGGGCAGTCCATCCAACGCGTAGAACCCTTAAACTGGTGGGTAGGCATGGAAAATCCGACCTTGCAGCTCGTTGTATATGGGCCTCAAATAGGTAAAAGCGAGGTAGAGGTAGAGGATAAAGGTATAGAGCTTGTTAAGGTCAATCGTGTAGAAAATCCCAACTACCTGTTTTTGGATGTCAGGGTAGCTGCCTCGGCCAAACCAGGATGGTCAACGTTTACCTTTCGTCAAGGAAAGAAAAAACTGACCCATCGTTATGAGTTGAAGCAAAGAGATCAAAAAGTAAAAGCACAAGGCGTGAACAGTTCCGATTTGATCTACCTGATCATGCCCGATCGTTTTGCGAATGGAAATAGAGCAAATGATCAGGTGAAGGGCATGTTGGATATGAGCTTAAACCGCGATTCGATGTATCTGCGTCATGGTGGTGATCTCGAGGGTATTATCGGTAAACTGGATTACCTACACGATCTTGGCGTGACATCGTTGTGGTTGACACCAGTGTTGACCAATGATATGCCACAGGCTTCTTATCACGGGTATGCCAATACCGAAACCTATCATATCGATCCGCGTTTTGGTAGCAACGATACTTATGTACAATTGGCCGACGAACTGCATAAACGTCAGATGAAATTGATCTTTGATGTGGTACCTAATCATATAGGGAGTTATCATTGGACAGTGAAGGATAAACCGATGGCTGACTGGCTCAATGAATGGCCGACCTACACGCAGACTTCCTACAAAGACCAAACTGTTTTTGATCCCTATGCATCTGCAGACGACAAAAAGAAAATGGTCAAAGGATGGTTTGTTCCCACAATGCCCGATATGAATGAGCAGAATCCTTATGTTCAAAATTATTTGACGCAAAGTCATATCTGGTGGATAGAGACCGCGGCAATAGATGGATTCCGCATCGACACCTATCCGTATAATGATCTTGATTTTATGAGTCAATGGACAGACCGCATCCTGCAGGAGTATCCAAAATTCACCTTTTTTGGTGAAACGTGGGTCCATGGTGTTGCTAATCAAGCTTATTTCCTAGGCGGAAAGCGGGTTGGCCAAGATGTGGATTCCAAGTTGATGGGGGTAACGGATTTTCAACTTAACTATGCTATAGGGGATGCCCTTAACCAAAAGACCGAATGGACTACAGGTGTGAATAAATTGTATGCAACTTTGGCTTCCGACTATCAGTATCCGCAACCTGAGCGTAATGTACTTTTCCTGGACAATCACGATAAAGATCGCTTTTTATCCGTCGTTGGGGAAAATGTGCAGAAGTACAAATCGGCACTGGCCTGGCTGATGACGACTAGAGGTATTCCACAGTTATACTATGGTGCGGAGATTCTGATGAAAAATTTCTCCAATCCCGATGGTTTGTTACGGGAAGACTTTCCAGGTGGTTTTGTGGGCGACAAAATGAATAAGTTTAGCCCCGAAGGCCGGACTAAGGCAGAGCAGGATATGTGGACTTTTGTTCAAACGCTAGCCAATTATCGTAAACAGCATACTGTATTACAGACTGGTAAAACGATGCAGTATGTGCCCGAAGATGGCGTGTATGTGTATTTCCGCTACAACGAACAACAGACGGTTATGGTAGTCATGAACTGCAATGATACCACCAAGGCACTCAAATTGGATCGCTTTAAGGAGAGAAACAGCAAGGTGAAATCCTATGTTGATATTATCCAAAAACAGGAAATCGCTCCAGCTGACAATACCTTGCAATTAGAAGCTTACGAGACTAAAGTGATGGAGCTTAAGTTTTAATACAATTTAAAATTCTACAGAATTTATTTTTCAATGATTAATTATAATAATGTAAAGGCCGTAATATTCGATTTGGACGGTGTGTTGGTGGATACAGCAGTCTACCATTTTGAAGCGTGGCATCGATTAGCGGAAGGCTTGGGCTATTCGTTCAGCACGGTTGACAACGAGCAGCTGAAAGGTGTGAGTCGCGTTGAATCTCTGGAGCTGATTTTGAAATGGGCTGGACTGGAGAAGTCTAAAAGCGAAAAAGAAGCATTGCTGCAGCAGAAAAATGATTGGTATCTGGAATTGATCGAGCAGCTTAGTCCAGTACATTTACTTTCGGGCAGTTTGGAACTATTGCAAAAACTGGAGGAAAGAGGAATTAAAATTGCTCTTGGTTCGGCTAGTAAAAATGCGTTGGGCATTCTTGAAAAAACCGGAATTGTCGGTTATTTCGATGCCTTGATTGATGGGAATGCTGTTCAGCTTTCCAAACCTAATCCCGAAGTTTTTTTAAAAGGCGCCGACGCATTGGGGATAGCGGCATCAGCATGTTTGGTGTTGGAAGACGCCCAGGCTGGGATCGATGCCGCTAGGGCAGCTGGCATGCAGGTTATCGGTATCGGAGAAGCCGAAAACCTCAAAGGAGCAGATTTGGTCGTAGCTGACTTAGGGAGATTAGTAGAGAAATTTTAGATTAAACCAGCAAATTACCTTTTGACAACGGTAAATGAATCGCGTTAAAAATAACGCAAGGATTTTTTACACTGGAGTTCAGGAGGTGTTGAAAACAAGAAATCAATGAAGATATATATCAAACATAACCCTTGGCAGATTATTGAGGATACGTTTCATCCGGAGCATAATGAATTTTCGGAAAGTATCTTTGCTATTGGCAACGGTCGGATGGGGCAAAGGGCTAATTTTGAAGAAGAATTCAGTGGAAAATCATTACAGGGATCTTATTTGGCGGGAATTTATTATCCCGACAAAACGCGTGTGGGCTGGTGGAAAAATGGGTATCCAGAATACTTCGCCAAGGTCATTAATTCTGTGGACTGGATTGGCCTGGATATCCGAATTAACGGACAAGTGCTTGATTTAGCCAAAGTAAATGTCAAATCTTTTGAACGCCGCCTCGATATGCAGCAGGGTGTTCTATACCGTAGCTTTGTTGTTGAAATGGCAGATGGTGCTCAGATTAAAATCCAGGCAAGCCGGATGTATCACTTGTTTGCTTCTGAAACGGCATCTTTGCAATACAGCATAGCGGCACTTTCGGGCGATCTTACGCTCGAGGTTGTGTCGCGTTTAAATGCACAGGTGATTAACCGGGATAGCAACTACGATGAAAAATTCTGGGAAAGCATTGACCAGGGAAAGTCTGGGCCTGGTGTTTTTGTAGCTGCCCGAACCAAGAAAACTGGTTTTGAAGTTTATGCGATGCTCGAGACCACTGTAAGCACCGGGTCAGTGGTACGATCAGCAGACGAAACGGTAACGCGCCCAGGCTGTATGGCAGAAGTCTACACTCTTAATCTGCCTAAATCACACATTTGTAGGATAGAGAAGCGTGTCGCCATTGTTACTTCACAAAATCATGCGGTTGCTCAATTGCAGGAAGTTGTTCAGGATCATTTGCAGACACTAAAACAATTTGATTTTGATGAGTTGAAGGAAAAGCAAGCGGCCGCATGGCACGTGATATGGTCAGAAAGTGATATTGAAATCAGTTGTGATGTTGCTGCACAGCAAGCCATAAGGTATAATATTTTCCAGTTGAATCAAACTTATACGGGTGAAGACGAGCGACTTAATATTGGGCCAAAAGGATTTACGGGAGAGAAGTATGGCGGTGTTACTTATTGGGATACCGAAGCATACTGCATCCCATTTTACCTTGCGACGCAATCGCCAACGATCGCACGTAATTTGTTGATTTATCGTCATCAGCAATTGGATAAGGCTATTGAAAATGCCGCAAAACTCGGCTTTGGACATGGGGCAGCCCTCTACCCCATGGTTACGATCAATGGGGAGGAGTGTCATAACGAATGGGAGATCACCTTTGAAGAAATCCACCGCAATGCAGCCATTGCGTTTGCGATCTACAATTATGTGCGTTATACGGGTGATGAGGCATATATTTGGTCGCACGGACTGGAGGTTTTGGTTGCGATTAGCCGATTTTGGGCACAGCGCGTCAATTGGAGTGCTGAACGTGAGCAATATGTGATGTTGGGGGTGACTGGACCAAATGAGTACGAGAATAATGTAAATAACAACTGGTATACCAATCGTATGGCTACTTGGTGTCTGGAATATACACTAGAATGTTTAGAAAAATTGGCCCAGCAGCAATCCGACGTGGTGAGCACAGTGGAAGCGAAGTTGGAAATTAGACTGGAAGAGCAGCAAAAATGGCAGCATATTATTGCCAAGATGTACTACCCTTTTGATGCGAAACGAAACGTGTATTTGCAGCAAGATGGCTTTCTGGACAAAGAGCTGATTCCTGTGGCACAACTTGATCCGTTGCAACGTCCGATCAACCAGCACTGGAGCTGGGATAGGATTCTACGTTCCTGTTATATCAAACAGGCCGATGTATTGCAGGGTTTTTATTTTCTTGAAGATCAATTCGATGTGGACACTATCGGTCGGCATTTTGAATTTTATGAGCCATTGACCGTGCATGAGAGCTCACTTTCTCCCTGTGTACATGCGATATTGGCGGCTAAACTCAATAAAGCGGAAAAAGCATATGAGTTTTACCTACGGACTTCACGTCTGGACCTGGATGATTACAACAACGATACCGAAGATGGTCTGCATATCACCTCGATGGCCGGTACTTGGATGACGATTGTGGAAGGTTTTGCGGGTATGCGAATTAAGGACGGAAAATTGTATCTGAACCCAATGTTGCCCAACGAATGGGAAGGCTATAAATTCCGGGTATTGTTTCGCGGCGCGACATTGTTGATTGCTGTAGATCGGGTTGGTTATTCGATCGATAATATCAGTGATACTGCAGCGCATATCCAGACCGTAACTGGGGCTTTCGTATTAGCTGGAAAATGTAGCATTCGGGTGTCGAACGATCGGTAAATCAATATTTTCAGCAGCTTAGAAAAGGATTCTTATGCTGCTGAATCGCGATTAAATGATAATTAAATTGTATTTTGTGTTAAATTTTGATAGCCTATTATGGGAAAAAAACCTGAATTAAACATAAGCCAGGTCATCAATATGAGTTTTGGATTTTTGGGGATACAAATGGGGTTTGCGCTTCAGAACGGCAATGCTTCGCGTATTCTTCAAACCTTTGGTGCCGATGTGGAGCACTTGTCGTTATTCTGGCTCGCGGCGCCAATAACGGGTATGATTGTTCAGCCCATCGTTGGCCATTATAGCGATCGAACCTGGAATAGGTTGGGACGTCGTCGCCCGTATATTTTGGTGGGTGCCCTGTTAACTACCCTGACGTTATTTTTAATGCCTAATGCGGCATTATTTACCACGATGCTGGCACCACTTTGGATAGGAGCGGGGTTATTGATGTTTATGGATGCTTCTATTAATGTCACCATGGAGCCTTTTAGGGCCCTGATCGGCGATAATTTACCAAGTAGTCAACGGAGTGTAGGATTTTCGGTACAGACTTTTCTAATTGGTGTCGGAGCTGTTTTAGGATCGTTGCTTCCGTTTATATTGACGAAGTATTTTGATGTGGCAGGAACTTCGGAAGTGGGGCAGGTACCAAGCAATGTTATCTACTCATTTTATTTAGGTGGCTTTGTACTGCTTTTGTCAGTATTATGGTCTGTATTCAAAACTACAGAGTATTCGCCAACAGAACTTCAGTCTTTTTCAGATGCTATTTCAATAGACCAGGCATCTGCGCCTAAATTTGGTTTGCGATCTATTGCGAGTGATATCGGCAAAATGCCCCTGATTATGCGCAAGTTAGGCTGGGTGCAGTTTTTCTCTTGGTTTGCACTTTTTATGATGTGGGTATATACAACTCCAGCGATTGCAGATTCGGTCTTTTATCTTCGAGAAGGAAGTCGGCAGGATCTTTATATGGAGGCCGCCAATTGGGTGGGGGTACTCTTCGGTATTTACAATGGCGTGTCGGCCCTTTATGCCTTGTTTATTCCGCGGATCGCTAAACGTTTAGGTCGTAGTAAAACCCACGCCCTGGGTCTTTCCGTTGGCGGGCTTTCGCTCATTTCGTTATTCCTGATCAGAGATGCTAATTTATTGATTGTTCCGATGATCGGCATTGGTATAGCTTGGGGTAGTATTTTAGCAATGCCCTATGCCATTTTAAGCGATCATTTGCCCGCTGGTAAAATGGGAGTTTATATGGGACTGTTCAATTTCTTCATTACGCTGCCTCAGATTGTGTGTGGTTTTTTTGGTGGAATGATCATCAAATATTTATTTCATAGCCAATCCATCTATGGCCTGTTGTTAGCCGGAGTATTTATGTTGCTGGCAGCATTCTTTGTTCCTAAGAGTAAACAGTAAGGTGTTATCGTAGACGTATAGGGCTTTTTGCGTCTACGATTTTTTGTCCTTCCTTTGAGCCTTTCCATTCAAATTGTTACGAATGGCAGGTTTTACTCCATCGGTAAAATCTTGATGGTGGTACTAAAAGGACGTTCATTACTTAGCGTTTTCAACAATATAACTGCTCGGCGACATGCCATAATGCTTATTGAAGTCTCTTGAGAAATTGGATTGTACGGTATAACCTACCATAATTGCTATTTGGCTAATGTTATACTCTTTCTGGGTAAGCAGTTCTGCGGCCTTTTTCAATCGAGAAATATTGATCAATTCATTGGGGGTGAGATCGGATAGCCCTTTAATTTTACGGTAAAGGGTTGGGCGGCTCATATGCATCAGTTTGGCAAGTCCATCCACATTGAGATCTATCACTGAAATATTTTCATAAATTACAGTATTGAGCTGGCTGATAAAGTCTTTGTCGGGTGCCGATACATTGATATCCATTAAGTTGGATCCAGAAGAATTGGTCATATAATTCTGGATAATTTTGCGGTTCTTGAGGATGTTACGTATTTGTACCATGAGGAATTCGAGCGAGAAGGGTTTTTCGATGTAAGCATCAGCACCATTTTTTAACCCTTGAATCTTTGAATCGAGCGCATTTTTTGCAGTCAGAAAAATCACGGGAATGTGACTGTAGAGGATGTCTGTTTTAATGCGTTTGCATAGTGCAAGTCCATCCATAATCGGCATCATAATATCAGTCAGTACGAGTTGCACGTTCTCTTTGTCTAAAATTTCGAGCGCTTCAGCGCCATTACCAGCTCGTAAAATTGTGTAACTTGATTTTAATTCCTTATTGAGGTAAGCCATTATTTCTTTATTATCTTCAACGAGCAGGATTACCGGTTTTTCCTCTTGTTGCTCATCTGCTTTACCAATGAATACATGCTCGTCAAAATCTTCCTGAAATGATTGGATATCCAGGGATTGTTCCTGAAAGATAGGGACGGAGAGCAAAAATATATTGCGGTTTTCTTCCATATGAATAAGAGATAATGTTCCTTGATGCAGTTCGACCAAAGAACGGGAAAGGGGCAGGCCAATTCCTGTTCCGGTATCTTTGTCGGATTCGTTTAGTCGATAAAAGGGTTCAAAAATTTTTTCTTTTTTCTCAAAGGGTATAAGGAGACCATCATTTTTAAATTCAATATTGAACATAATGTCATCGCTATTGAATGGAAGCAGTTTGACATAGACTTCTTGCTCCGCGTATTTTATTGCATTGTGGATGAGGTTTGTAAATACTTTTCGAAGGGCCTCTTCATCTACATAGGCTGTGAGACTGATACGTGGAAGGCTGAGATCATAGCGTAAATGTTTGTCTTTGGCCAGGTAATTGAAATCGTGAAATACCTCGGCTAGAAGGGTATTGATGTCGGTTTTTGTAAAGATAAGGCTCATATTGTTGGTTTCTGCTTTTCTAAAATCCAGTAACTGGTTGGTGAGGCGAATTAATCGCGTTGTATTTTTTTCGATCAGGGCAAGGTCTTGAGCCGTCTCCTGATCGGTGAATTTCTGGTTATTTATTATTTTCTCCAGGGGCATTTTGATTAAGGTGAGCGGGGTACGAATCTCATGAGCGAGGTTCGTAAAAAACTCCAGCTTGAGTGTGTATATTTCCTGCTCTTTTTTCCGTTCGAAGCTATCCATCTTTTGCGCATTATTGGCCTTTAAAAGCAGTAGGTAATAGCGTAATACCAGCAGTGTAATTGTACCGAAGGTCAGAAAATAGAGCACGTATGCCCAGCGAGACAACCACCAGGGGGGCGAAACAATGATGCGCAGTTTTTTTTCGGCGGGATTCCAAACCCTATTATTGTTTGCACCCCTGAACTTAAAGATATACGTCCCTGGCGGAAGTTTATTGTAATAGATTTTTTGATTCCCTGTAATATCGGTCCATTCTTTGTCGTAACCTTCCATGATATACCGATAGGCGTTGCTTTTTGGTGAAGCAAAACTTAACGCTGCAATATTAAAGCTAATATTGGATCTGTCGTAGGTCAGTTGGATTTCTTTTGCTATGGTGATGGATTCTTTTAGTATCCCATTTTCACGAACAGCTATGTTTGCATTGTTGATTTGAATGCCACTAATAAATATTGGGGGGACAAAGTTGTTCTTAATGGATTTTGTAGGGTTGAAACTTACCATTCCTTTTATAGTTCCGAAATATAAAGTCCCGTCATTATCCTTGAAAGCTGAATTATAATTAAATTGATCTGCGGGAAGTCCATCTCTGGATGTGTAAATGATCCTACGAGGCACTCCTTCATCCAATCTGACCAGACCACTGCCGGTAGATATCCAAATGCTTTTGTTGTCATCTTCCAGCACCTTAAATACTTGATTGGAAGGTAATCCCGATTCGGTCAGATAATTGGTAAATCGACCATCCCGGCGGTATTTTGAAAGGCCGCTTTCTGTACAAAACCATAAGTTTTTTTTGCTGTCTTCAAATAGGCCATTGACATAATTATTGACGAGTGAATTTTTGTTGCCTTGTTCAGACAGTAACTGCTGAATTTTTCCCGAATTGTAGTTATAGCTGTAGACGCCGCTTCCATAGGTATTGATCCAGAATATACCCTCTTCGTCTTCATAAATACCTTGTATCCATGCAGTAATAGGGAGGAGGTGAAAACGGTCACGAGTTTTATTGTAGACATATAAGGCGCGATCGGTTCCTACAAATAGGTTATTGTCTCTGGATTTATAGAGGCAAACGGCAAAGCTGCTTTGTAATGGTCCATCACCAATGCGGTCATAATGCTTTTTTAATTTTCCTGTTCTTACGTCCAGAATGTCAATACCATGAGTTGTGGAACCTACCCAAAGGTCGTTGCCGACAGTTGCCAAACCGTGAACGTTATTATGCGCAATACTTCCCTGTTTGCCATTGGCAACAAAGTGCTGAATCTGGTTTGTTTGCGCATCTATTTTATTTAGACCGCCATCTTCTGTTCCTATCCAGAAATTTCCATCGTGATCTTTGGTGATATCGTGCACGATATTGCCTGACAGGGCAGATTTTCCAAATCCGGATAAATACTTTTTGAAATTATCAAATTGGTTGCTGTATTGGTTAAAACCACCAAAATATGTTCCAAACCAAATATTGCCTTCCCGATCGCGATAGAAATTTAAGATCGCATTGTCCGATATGGCAAATGGGTTGAGCAGATCTTTTTTAATGTGTTGGATCTGTCCTGTGTGAATGTCAAATGTATATATTCCAGTTTCTGTTCCGATCCAATATACTGATGCTGTCTGTTGAATAATGCAATTTGCCTGGATAACTTTGTTAGGGTAATGGTTTGAAAATAAATTTTTTAATGTTCCATTTTTGAAGTCAAAGAGATAGGCCGAATTGATCGTCCCAATCATCAGTAGCGAATCGTTGATTGCATAGACGGTTTTGGTATTTGCTAGCGCTCGCCGATCGATCTTTTTGAGATCGACATTGACAAATTTATGGGTGCTAACCTGATATCTTTGTATTGTACTATTGTTGTCTGCGATCCACAGCCCCCCTTTCTTACTGCTGGTGATAGCTACCAGCGCAGTTTTGTTATGATCATATGTCGTAATTTCTTTTGTTGCGGAACTATAACGGTAAAGTTTGCCATTGGAAAGCAACCAGATAAATCCTGCATATTCGTGTAGGGCATTTACTTCACCGATTGGTATACCCTTGAATGGTTTGAAATTTTCTTTTGCGGGATCGTAACAGTAAGTACCGCGAGTCGTTCCCACCCACAGGACGCCTTTGCTGTCGGTGAGCATACTTAAGATAGAAGAGCTTCCGATGCTTGTCGAATCTGAAGCATTGTGTCTAAATATCTTAAATTGATTGCCATCGAAACGATTGAGGCCATTTCTTGTACCGAGCCATAGAAAGCCCTGACTATCCTGTGTAATACACTTGACGGAACTATTCGAGAGTCCATCGTTTGTTTGATAATTTTTGAAATAGATGGATTGTGCCCGCCCGTGGATACACGCTAGGAAGGTATATAAAACTAATATGGTGGTTATTCTTTTCAAAATTGATTACGTATAACTAAAAATAGTCAATTAAAAGATAAAAAAGCATTTTACTGATACGCTTTGATATAAAATTGAGACGCTGTGATTGGACGAGCTACTGAGATTTGTGCATTTTTATATCAAGATAATAACCAAATATAAACGTATGTTGTGCCCAAGAATTATGACAGGTAGAGCCTGTGCCCCTACACGAACCAATATTTCTATGATTTTGCCTCACAGACTCGTTGATGCAACAGTTGGCCAAGTAGACGTTCATTTTCGATGAGTTTTAACATCTATCAATAGCATTAAATCACTTAATATGAGCTGTGCATCGTACATGCACGACATAAATCAATTAAACCACTAATCAAAAAGCGTATGAAAAATAAACTACTTGCACAATGCGCAATGACACTTACATTTCTGCTTGTATCTTTTATTGCATTTGCCCAGACGAAAGTCTTAAAGGGGAAGGTTGTGGATGAAACACAGGGTCCATTGGCAGGAGCTACAATCAAGGTAAAAGGAGGGACTGCCGCTACAACAACAGACACAAAAGGTGTCTTTACATTGACTGTTCCCGAAGATGCTAAATCACTGGAAGTCTCTTTTATCGGATATAGTTTAAAAGAAGTGCCTATTGTAGGAAATGAAGTTACTGTAGCTTTGGAACCTAGTGCTGGTCAGGGCCTAGAAGAAGTTGTGGTGATCGGTTATGGTACCGCGAGGAAAAAGGATCTAACGGGATCTATGGTCACTATTGGCGCTAAAAATTTTAATAAAGGAATCATGACAAGTCCTGATCAACTGATACAAGGAAAGACGCCCGGTGTGATGGTAATTAATAATACGGGGCAACCTGGCGGGTCAACGACAGTACGTATCCGTGGGAACTCATCGATCCGGGCAAGTAACAATCCGTTGTTTGTACTCGACGGTGTACCTATGTCCGGCAATTCGCCGCTGCCCGAGGGGAGAGGGGGTTTTTCTTCCGATAGGGGAAATCCGTTGACCTATTTGAATCCAGGTGATATCGCGAGCATGGATATTCTTAAAGATGCTTCGGCGACCGCCATCTACGGTTCTCGGGGTGCAAACGGCGTTGTCATTATTTCAACGAAAAGGGGGAAAGTAGGGCAACCTGAGGTTTCTGTAGGAGCGTCTGCAGGTGTTTCAACTATGCGGGAATATCCCGACGTATTGGATGCTGGTCGATTTAGAGAAGCGCTAAATTATTATACACCATCTGAAGTTGCAAATGCTGATTTTGGTGGCAATGAGGATGCCTTTAAGGCGATCACACGAAAAGCGATCACGCAAAATTACTATGCTGATGTAGCAGGTGGAACCGAATATGGAAAATATCGTCTTTCGGGTGGATATTTAAATCAAAACGGTATTATTCGTGGATCACAACTGAAGAAATATACAGCTAATTTTAACGGTAATTTCCGTTTTCTGGAAAACAAACGATTGGGATTGGATTTTGCAGTCTTTTTGACGCAGATGGACAATCGGTATTCGCCGATCAATGCGATGGTGGGTTCGGAAGGAAATGTGATCTCTCAAGCCTTACAGTGGAATCCAACACGCCCCTTAAGAGACGATCAAGGCAATTTAACATTTGTTAGTTCAACAACACGAAACCCCTTAACGAGTATTGAAGCCTTTAAAGATTTGGCGACAACGAATACCATGGTGATCAACTTGGCGCCATACTATAAAATTACAGACGATTTGGAATATCGCTTTATTTATAGTGCGATGCGACAAACTGGAAATCGCCAAGGGATGTACCGCGCAGGACTTATTGATCCTTCAGCTGTAAACAATGAGCAGGCCTTTATTTCAAATAATGGAGAAACCAACTTACAAATGACGCATATGCTCTCCTACAATAAGCAAATCAATTCAGATTGGAGTGTCAATGCGGTAGCAGGTTATGAGTATTTGGATTATAACTATAATAATAACATATCCTTTGGCGGCGGTTTTCGTTATATGGGATTAGATTATTTTGACTACCTACAATATACACCTGTTTCCACACGTGAAATATCGTCGTACAGAAGTCCGACCAACCAATTGCAGTCGATGTTCTTAAGAGGGGGATTCAATTACTTGGATCGCTATTTATTGACAGCAACGGTGCGTAGAGATGGTTCTACTAAATTCGGATCAAACAACAAGTATGCTATGTTTCCTTCCCTGGCGGTAGCTTGGAACATTAATGAGGAGGAGTTTTTAAAGTCTTCCGGTTTATTTAACCAATTGAAAGTCCGTTTAGGATGGGGAAGAACAGGTAATCAAGAATTCCCTTCGGGTGCCTCGTTAAATAGATTGGTATTCGGGAACCAAAGTGTAAGCCAGGCTAATTATGGAAACGCTGACTTGAAATGGGAAACTTCCACAACGCTAAATGCAGGTATCGACTTTGGAATTTTGGGCAATCGTCTCTACGGATCAATCGACTATTTTAATAAAAAAACTACAGATGCACTATTTGAGCAAACACTCGCACAACCGGCTCCAGCAGGACGTATATGGGTGAATTTGGACGGCGAAATTGTCAATAAAGGAGTGGAAGTAGCATTGACAGGTACTATTATCAAAAACGACAATTGGACTTGGGATTTGACTGGAAATGCTACTTTTCTTAAAAATAGTGTGAGTGGGTTGGTGGGATATTACGAAACAGGAGCGCTACGGGGGCAAGGGTTCTCAGGTGTATTGGGGCAACGTATGGTGAATGGACAGCCTCTTAATGTTTGGTACTTGGCGGATTATCAAGGGATAGACCCACAAACCGGTATGAGTATGTATCGCGGACAGGATGGAAGTATCAGTACTGCCAACGATCCTGCTATTAATAAATTTTATATGCATAGTCCAAATCCTACCACTTTACTGGGACTATCAACAAATGTAAATTACAAACAGTTTTCTTTGGCGGCCAATATGAACGGTGCTTTTGGACATTATCTATTTAACAACACAGCCGCAACAACCTTGGGACTGAGTAATTTGTCATCACGTAATATTGGATCCGCATTTTTTAACACTGGAGTTAAAGAATCTACATCCAATTCTGCAGCGCCTTCTACGCGATTTCTTGAAAAAGGAGATTACTTAAAAATGGCTAATCTAACTTTAAGTTACCGTGTTGGTAATGTAGGCAGAACGCTTAAGAACTTAAATGTATCCCTAACTGGACAGAATCTTTTTATAATCACAAAGTATACTGGATTTGATCCAGAAGTGAATACCGATGGTGCAACAAATGGTATCCCATCGTTAGGTATTGAATATTTGCCGTATCCACCGGCAAGAAATGTTCTATTGGGGGTTAATTTTTCGCTTTAAGCATATACTGTAGGTCATTTGTGTGAATGTCTTAAAATCGAAATGGATGAACAGATAATAAATTTAGAAGGATAAAAAAGATGAAATTAAGAACTTTATTATATATCGGAATAATTGGCTCCATTGTAACAAGTACATTTTCTTGTACTAAATTAAAGGAGGAATTTAAAGGAGAATTAGAAGAGGGAACATCCAATGTGGATCCTGGAAGCTTATTGATCACTGCTTATAATTCATTGAATACACCTTATCAGCAGGAACAGCGCTGGGTGATGCAGGAAATCTCATCAGATGCCGCCATGGCTCCAACGCGTGGTGGTGACTGGGATGATAATGGTATGCATCGTGCGATCCATTTACATACCTGGAATGCAGACAATGGTTATATGAACAACACTTTCGTCAGTTTAGGGACAGCCATCTATAATGCGGGCAATGTGTTGCGGTATAATCCGAGTGCGCAGCAAGGGGCAGAAGCGAAGTTTATTCGTGCGTTGGTCATGTTTGATATGTTGGATCTCTATGGCGTAGTGCCCATCCGGGAAGGAGCCTCTTTTGAAGATTTTAGAATCGCACCAGAGGTGTTACAGCCACAGGCGGCTATTGACTATATGGTTAAGGATCTCAACGAAATTATAGCGAGTTTGCCTGCAAACGGGCCGAAAGCGGCTTATGTAGCAAACAAAAATGCTGCAAAAGCCTTGTTGATGAAAATTTATCTTAACAAAGGGACGTTTTTAAATAGACAATCGCCAGCTTTTGCGGCGGAGGATATGAATAAAGTAGTATCGCTTGCTAAGGAAATTGTCGCTACGGGTGCTTATTCAATTTCACCAAAAGGCAAATATTTTGACAATTTTGCACCTGACAACGACGAAAAGTCCACAGAGAATATTTTTACTTTGTACAATAAAAATGGAGATCGGGGTGGAAATGTGGACCGTACATGGAATACAATTGCGCATTATAATATGAATCCGGGGGGATGGAACGGTTGGTGTACCTTATCAGACTATTACGATAAATTTTCTGCATCGGATGAACGAAGGGGAATTTATTATGAATATGCAGCGGATACAACGTCCAATAAAAAGAAGGAATTTAAACGTCAAAATGTTGGTTTTTTTGCTGGGCAACAATATAATTGGAGTACAAACAAGCCATTGATGGCTAGAAATCCAGCGAACGCACCTTTAGTTTTTACACGTGAAGTAACAATCCGTACATCAGGTGCAACATTGGAGACAGCCGGTATTCGTCCAATGAAGTATGCTTTTGACTATGGTATTACTGGGCAACGAAATAACGATTGGGTGGTATTTCGTTATGCTGATGTCTTGTTAATGCAAGCAGAGGCAATACTCCGAGGAGGGACAGGGACTGCTGCCAAAGCTCTTGCGCTGGTTAATGGAATTCGACTCAATCGTGGTGTAGATAATCTTACAGCCATGACGCTTGACAATTTGTTAGACGAACGTGCTCGCGAGTTATATTGGGAAGGATGGAGAAGACAAGATTTGATTCGTTTCGGTAAGTTCTTACTGGCCTGGCAGGAAAAGGCTGCAGATGCTGATCCGAAAACTTTGGTTTATCCGATTCCAAGTCAGCAGCTTGCGGTGAATCCAAACTTGAAGCAGAATCCAGGCTATTAAGCTGAAGGAACTGTTCGTAACAAACAGGATGGCTTCATCCTAATTGTTTAATAGAAGAAGGTATCTAGCTGGTGCGGAAAACTCCAATCGGCTAAATACCTTTTTTATGATTGAAAGGTATCACTGCTATTCAATTTTCAAAGCGATATTCCGTTTGAGCGCAAACGCGATGTTAGTTAAAAAGTAAAGGATAAAAAGTCGGGATGGCCGGATTTGAACCGACGACCTCCAGCACCCCATGCTGGCGCGATACCGGGCTACGCTACATCCCGAATTAATTCAAGTGGAAGGCCTTTTTTCAGGGCCGTTGGCTAGAATAATTTTGGTAGCGCTAAAGTAATAATTATCGAACAAAAATAAAATCTAAAAGAAGAAAAAAAGCCATTGAATTTGCAAGAGCACTATTTGTAATCTTTTTTGAGATCGAGGTATTGACTCAAAGTCTAAATACAGGCTTTATCTTTGCTGTAAGATTTAATAGGTCCTTTTGGGAAATAGTAGGGTATGGAAAGCTGCAAGTGAGTGCAAATGCCTGGTACATTTTACGGTAGAGCGTCTGCGGACTTTATATTAAAATGATAAAACTATTTGTTAACAGTGTTGTTCTATAGATAGCTTTTAAACATTTAACATTTTATATAAACGCCCAATATCCATCGGATAGCGGGCGTTTATCTTTGTATAGCTGGATGAAAACAGTTTCTAAGATACTGTTGCAGTCTTTAATACATTACGGTAAGGGTAAGAATGGAAGATGTGTCTACGGGCAAATCGACCTAAAGAATCTGCATTGACAAATTTAATATAATCGTTTCGCTGAACACCGAAATATTCATATTGGCTGCCGTCGTGAAAAGTGACAGTCAATATTTGTCCTTTCCAGTCAACATCCTGAATACCTGAATTGGTAATTGTCTCTGTGTAGATGGGCAATTGTTGCTCTAATGTTTCAGAACAGATGCTTACCAGAAAGTGGTATGCTTCGATCATTGCAACACTTTTTTCCTCTGCAGCCAAACGACCTTCTTCATCATTGACAAATTTATCTGGATGACATTCTTTCATGATCGTCCGGTAAGTAGATTTCAGGGTTTTGAGATCCACAGATTTATCTACGTTAAGTAACTTCCGGTAGTCGGCAATTTTTTTCATGGCGGCAAAGTTATGCTTAATAATCAGATTATTCGCTATAAAATAGGAAAAAAACTTATTTTTTCAATAACGTTTTTACGTAGAGCTGCTCGACCTTCTCTCTAGCCCAAGGTGTTTTTCTTAAGAAAGTTAACGAAGATTTGACACTTGGATTCTCATTGAAACATCGAATAGCTATGCGTTGACCTAATTCTTCCCAACCATAGTACTCTACTAAATATTCTATAATGGTGTCAAGTCTTTTACCGTGTAGTGGATTATTAATTTGTTCTTGCATGTCGTAAAGATAATAATCTTCAATTGATGGATCGTGCTAATTTTTACTATCAATTAGTTGTGCAGCCAGTTCCTTTAACGCCGTACGGAGTTGTTCATCCCAGATTTCTCCCGCACCGTCCAGTTTGCCCCTTACTCCTTCGATGAGTAGGTTTCTTTTTTCATCAATTTGGGCTCCTAATCCGCGCATGATGTGTTGCAGTTCGACGTGTGCATGTTCACCTTGTGCAGCGGCGGTGATGATACCTATGGGCTTATCGTTGAAAACTGTGGTTGCTGCGCACCACTCAAGTAGATTTTTTAATCCACTGGGCACACTGAAAATATATTCGGGACTGCAGATCAAAACAATGTCTGCTTCTTGAATAATTTGGCGTAATGCAATAATTTCAATAGGTGGATGGGACTGGCTCTCATCTGGATCAAAATGCGGCAGTTCTTTCAGACGATCAAATAGCGTGAAATGGATATCGCCATTAATCTCTTTTTGTAGGTGCTTTATAATATGATGATTGGATGAATGGGTACTGGCGCTACCTACAATTGCAAAAATAGTTTTCATGTGAGTCTAAATCTAATCAACGGTTGTCTATATCCGCTGTGTTTGTATTTTTCTTATATGCTGAATGAAGAAACTAAATTACAATATTCGATTCAAACGATTTACTTTATTCTCCGATTCGCTGTAATTTTTAGATTGGTCTGTTTTTGATCCAACTTTCCTCAGTAAGGATAGCCGATTTCAGGTGAAATTATAGAAGACGGTGATTGGATCAGAAAATAAAAAAAGGATGGTGGACCAACACCATCCTTCATTGAAAAAATGATTAATTAAAAGCATCAACATGCGTTATGCATTGCTTTATATTAATTTTAACCATCGCTAAAATAGGATTAAAAATTGCTTATTGCAAATGGGGGAATGGATATAGCATGCCTTGTTGATGGAGTATCCAGATGGAACTAAACTGAAGCTTGACTATTGGTGGTGTGTTTAGTTTGGTCAGCTAAATAATTAGCGTAGTTTGTTTTTGATTGAGCCTGAACTTTTGTAGTTTGGCTGCTATAAACCTTTTATAAATATGATGAACCTAAAAAATCATTTGCTATTTGTGGTATCGACTTCCTGTTTGTTTTTTTCATGTAAAGGAAACGGGGACAAGAAAGAAATGTATGCGTTAAAATCAAAATCTTTGGCCGGTACGTATAAGTTAATTGACAGCAAGACAATTAAAGGAAAGGATACTGTGACAGCTTTTACAGACAGTAGCAAAACAGAGATGTTTAAAATGTTTAATGATGACCACTTTTCTTTTTTTAATCATGATAAGGAAAAAGGCAAAGGGAAAGAACCTTTGTTTGTAGCGGGCGGCGGGACCTATTCCTTTGATGGTGTTAAATATCAAGAAAGTTTGCAATATTGTTCCATACGTGATTGGGAAAGGAATACATTTGATTTTCAACTCAAGATAAAGGGGGATACATTGATTCAAACAGGCGTGGAAAATCTGCCAGAATTAGGAGTTCACCATACTATTGTAGAAACCTATCTTAAAGTCAGATAGTCAATATTGGTATAAAGGAGTTATAGCATCGGTATTAAGCTATTTTAATCATGCAGATACTTAAGATCATTGTTCTGTTTTTTTTTGCAGTACAGGATCGTCTAAAAGGCATTTTAGGTACTTTTAAAATTATTTGTAAAAAAAGTGAAATTATATTGCAACATTTTCGAGAGGGTGTCGACTACATAGTAGAAACATAAGAATTAACAGAATTAATTTTACAACGTGCAAAATCAGCTTAGCGATAAAGATTTATTAGCGATGTGCCAAACGGGTAATGAGTCTGGGTTTGCGCAGCTTTATCATCGCTATGCAAAAAAGATCTTTAATTCTATTTATCGGATTTTGGCCAATCAGGAAGAGAGTGAAGATATTTTGCAGGAGACTTTTGTTGACTTTTTTTCAAGATCGGAAAAGTGGCATTTGGTTCTCAGTGTGGAAGCTTGGTTGAGAAGGATGGGCGTGAATAAGGCTATTTCACTGTTAAGGAAGAATAAACAGTATTTTACGTCGGTGGACGATTTGGAAATTCAGGATGATGGCGAAGATGAATTACTGGAAAAAGAATGGCGTGAGTGCCGTTTAACGGATTTAGAGCATGTAATTGATCAATTGACGGGCGTGCCCAAGATGGTCGTTAACCTTTATCTGTTTGAAAATATGAGCCATGACGAAGTTGCGGAAGCATTGGGAATGACAGCAGTTGCCGTCCGTAGCCAATACCATCGCGCTAAAAAGAAAATTTACGAACAATTGAAGGAAAGGTATAATTATGCGGGATAATTTAAAAGATTTTGTGAACGCAAATCGGGAATCATTTGATCAGAGAGAACCTTCGGCTGACTTATGGAATAAAATAAGACCACAAGTAGTTCCGCCTGTTCAGCAAAGAAAGATTAAGCCTCTTTGGAAGTGGGCTAGTATTGCAGCAGCGGTCTTATTGGTAGGAACAGCAGCATTTATCGCTTTTAACCGACCGGGCGACTTAATGATTGAAAAGCCCGTGGCTGCTGTACGTCCTCATGTTGTTCGCGAAAATGAAAGCGATAAAAAAGCCGTTAACGCAACAGTACGACGCGCTGATAACGATAATTCAACTAAATTGACTCCGTCTATGGCAATAGCGGGTAGGCAAACCAAAAGAAAGCAGTTGGCAACAGCAAACGTAACGACCAATGGTTTAGGTAAAATGCAAGAGAAAATTGATTACGTTGAGATGCTTCAGGATTCGAGTTCCGCAAGCGCACGTCTAAGTGCTGTCTTAGCGTTGAAAGATGAAGGTGGGTTAGATCGGAATAGTAGAGGAGCATTGGAAAGGACTGCTGTATCGGATCAAAACAGTAATGTGCGTATAGCTGCAATCGAAACGATATTAAGAGGACTGAGCCAAGAAGAACGTCAGCAGAAAGTTCAGGACTTATTTGTGGTGCAAAATGATCCCACGTTGCAAATGGAGCTTATGCAAATGATGGTTCAGCAAGATGATCCAAAGATGAAAGCGACAACAAAAGAAAAGTTAACTGAAATTGTGGAGGATCCCTTCACCTTGAAATTTGTGAAAGAACAGGCGTATGCGGTATTATTAAATCAATAGATGAATAGATTCAAGAACGTCCACTTGTGTAAGCTCGCTTACGAAAAGGTAGAGCAGATGGCTTGGTTAATAATAAGGAAGAAAAAATAAATTGAGATGAAAAAGTTAAGGATAATGATGATTGGGATGGCACTTATTTTTGCAAGTGCATTACAGGCCCAGGTAAATGAAAGTGTGGAAGGAGTTGCTGCGCCAAAGCCTCCTAATCCTCCTAAAAAGGCTAGAGCGGTTTCAGGCGTTGCCGTAAGTAATAGTACTAATTTTACATTCAATTCTTCAGGATTCGGCGGTTCTAATGGACCCAAAAGCTGGAAGGAAATTAAAGTGCCTAATTTAGGAAGTAAACTCCTGTTAAAGTTGGATAATGTTTATATCGAAGGGTATAAGGGGAAGGATGTGCTGATTACCGCTAAGGTTGAGGATAATGAGGGAAATGATCGTGCAAAAGGCCTACGTGTCGTTAATGGTTCTGGATTATCGGATAATTCGGGACTCGGAATGAATATCAAAACAGAAGGTGGAGTGACCGAAATAAGCATGGTCGGGATGCCCCTAGAGGATTCTATCCGAATCAAGATACCTATGGATCTACCGTTGACGATAAAAGGGGGGCGTGGTGCGATGTTCAATGCTGGAGTGATCGAATTGAAAGATATGCACGCTGAGGTGGAAGTTTCCAATACGATGGGAAATGTGAATTTGTTGAACGTAACGGGACCAATCAATGTGAAGGTTGCACAGGGAGATGTAACAGCCAAGTTTGTTCAACCGGTCAAAGGACCTATTTCTCTTGTCGCTGCAATGGGCGCTGTAGATGTTGCTTTTCCCAAGAATTTTGGGGCAAATGTGGATGTGAAATCAGCAATGGGAAATATCTATGCCGCAGATGAATTCCAATTTGAAAAAAGCGCTGAGGAGCCCCAGTCAATCCCTATGGGTAATGCAGTGAAGGGCAAAATGAATGGCGGTGGACAGGACGTGATTTTGAAAACATCCCTGGGAGATATCTATATCAGGACCCAGAAGTAGTAAAAGTAGCCTGTTATAGATAACAGGCTACTTTTTTAGTTCCATACGTACGAGATACTGATCATTCTCATCTTCATATAAAATTTGGACTACCCAACCCATTTCGTGCGAAATTTTAATCAATAAATCCTGATCTAAATACAGCCATTTGAAGAGATCGCCTCGGGAGCCTTTGTATTCATACTGATATTGGATTTCCCCGAAATAGTGGGCCGGCTTCTTGACGTTGTAATCTTTATACAAATAACTGATATCGGACGAATCAAAAATCAGCTGCCCATTTTCCGTCAATAGTTCTTTACTATGCGCTAGTAGTTTTCGAAAGCCCTCCACATCTCCAGCAATACCGATCCCGTTCATCAGCAGCAAAAGCGTATCGTATCGCTGCCCTTTAAATTTATAAAAGTCTTCGCAGATAATATGTTGTACCCCGCGTTGCTGCATGATATGGCAAGCGGTTTGGGATTGTTCCAATGCATCCACTTCAAAGCCTTTTTCTTGTAAATATAGACTATGGCTGCCTACTCCAGCGCCCACATCCAATACACGTCCATCGCATAGCGATAGACCAATAAATTCTAGCTCAGGGAAATCATCAGGTTCCCGAAAGAAAATCTCTACCGGCATTTCGTCTTTATCGCCATAGCTGGTATGGAGTATGAGGGGGAATTTTTCTTCTTGATGTACAAAGTAATCATCAAGGGCTTCACCGTATACGTCTCTATGCATGGTCATCATCAATCATTAATACTTTCTTTGCAATATAAATGGAGTCTTCATCTCCTGTATGTTTCATCGGTTCGTCAGATAATTTGATGACGGGACTCCATTGATCATCTTCTGGCAAAGCATCTGTCATCTTGATGACAATATTCATTGGTTTAAGACCTACATCATTCGTAAAATTGGTGCCAACGCCAAAGGAATGTAAGATTTTACCCTCACAGTAGCCCGCAATTCTTTCGACTTTTTCATAGTCTAGGCCATCAGAAAATATAATGGTCTTTGAAAGCGGATTGATTCCATTTTTGTTATAGTGTGCAATAACTTTATCTGTAAATTCAAGAGGATCTCCACTATCATGTCGGACTCCATCAAATAATTTGGTTAACTTTTTATCGAATTGTTGAAAGAAGACTTCTGTTGTATAGGTGTCCGATAGTGCTATTCCGAGGTCGCCCCGATACACATCAGACCAATGTTCCAGTCCCAGGAGGTTGGCCATTTTGTAGCCATATTTAGCGGCGTGAAACATAAACCATTCATGGGCATGGGTGCCGATGGGCTTCGTTTCATATTTCATTGCTAAATAGACATTGCTGGTGCCAATAAATGTTTTTTCGCCATATTGCTTGAGTGTACGAACGACCAAATCATGCACTTCATGAGAATGGCGTCTTCGGGTGCCAAAATCAGCAATAGTAATATTGAGTTTTTTATATTTTTCGATTTTATCTTTCGCTGTGGCGATTACGTCTGCATCGGAGGAACGTTGTAAGCCCTGGGATTCATAAAAAAGTTCACAGATAAGAGACATCAACGGAACTTCCCAGAGGATAGTGCGATACCAGTACCCTTCGATAACGACTTCTAGATCGGGACCATCCTGAAATATTTTGACTTCTTCGGGATCATATCGGTAACCTTGGAGAAAGTCAAAATAGGTTGGGTCGATATAAGGACAAGTTCTGGCAAAAAAAGTCTTTTCGGCTTTTGTTAGTTTCAAATTAGCCATTTCGTTAACAGCCTGCTTCAAGAGGACATCAAAACCCTCAGGAAACTTGTGGTGTCCCCGATTGATAAAATGATAACGAGCCTTGGCCTTTGGAAACAACTTGACTACAGCATGCTGCATCGTGAATTTATAGAAGTCATTATCTAATATAGAGGTAAATGAAGCCATCCTTATCGATCTGTTTTTTTGTTTGAAGCGGTAAATTTACTAATTAACGTGAAATTGTGTGGATTGTTCATGATAAATATCAAAAGACACATATGTAAAAGGCGGGTGAAATTTGTTATTTCATCCGCCTTTTATGAATTATCATGTTATTCGGTCATCCTTATCTTGTTCTAGATCTTTCAGAACCTTGTGAAGAACGTCCGGAGCTACGCTCACCTGAGCTTCCAGAATTTCTTGATCGCGATACAGACGATGAATTTTCTGTATTGGATCTGCTTCTGGTGTTTTCATAACTCCGATTTTTAGACTGTTGGGCCACTGGTTGAGACACCGGTTGGTTCGAACGCGTCCGGCTATCGGAATTTCGACTTTGTACCGGCTGAGACACGGGTTGGCCCGAACGTGTGCTGTTACCATCATAATTTCCGTTCCGTTGCGGTGCTGTTGTAGGTTGAACTACGCGTGGCGGTACAGTCTGATCGGAACCGTTCTGCCTCCCTCTACTGGTAGATGTAGGGTTATTGTTGTTTGGAGCATCCGATTGCCGACCTGATCGCGTCCTAAAATCATAGTTACTCGAATTAGGTTGTGTACCATTCGTATTTCTATTTGTCGCCCCGTTGTCTCCGCTTCTAGTGTTATTGATTGAACTGCGGCTCGAGCCTGTACTGTTGGCATCATTACGGGACCTTACAGAAGCATTTCCACTGTTGTCAATATACAACTCACGACTTCCAGATCTTGAATCGATGTTATCGCGGTTACTGATAACGCGATTGGTACGATCTGATATCTCGCTATTGTTATTCCGTGTTCGGGTAGAGGCATCCACTACCTTCGTTGGACGTGCAGACGACCGCGTATTACGATCTACAGCCGGACGGTACATACTGATTTCATTGCTGCGATTGCTGCTACTACGAACCGATCCAGGTCTATCCGCATTTGCTATCCTATTTACTGTGATGTTTCTTCCTGTTGAGCGCTCGATGTCTGCTCTTCGCGGGCCGCCAACATAATAGTTGTTGTTAATGATCGTTGTATTGTTGATAACTGTGGTTCTGTTATAAATGTTATTGTAATTTCTACGATTCACATAATAACGATCCATATCCCTGCTCATGAAATGATTGACTCCCACAAATGTCCAGAAGTTCATTGGAATATTGACGGATACATTGATATTCATACCTGGTCCCATAGGTGCCCAGCCGTAATAGTCGTTACTTTGACGCCAATTTACCCATGCCGGTCCCCATTCATAGTCAGGAACCCAGCCCCATCCATAGCGATCATTGTAATTCCAGCGACCATAATGAAATGGTGCCCAGCCCCAGTCATAGTTGGATACCCAGGTATTTCCATAGTCAGTCATCGTCCAATAACCATTTGTAGCATACGGTTGAAAGTTAGGGCCAACGTCCGGAATCCAAACGTAACCATAATTCGGGTCATTAACCCATTGTCCATAAGGCGATAGTTGATCATAAAACAGCTGGAATGAGACGCCAGCGTTGTTATAATGGTCATAATTGTTATATCCACCGCGTTGGGCCATCGAGGTGGCACAGCTTGAGAAAGAAGCGATACCAATAAACCCCAGTACCCAATATTTTATGTTGCCTAAATTTTTCATTTCTGTAATATTTTAAAGTGTGACAAAACTCTATGCCGTAGTCTTTGTTATTATGACAGCATAACGAATAAAATGGTTTAATCGGTACATTGGAAATCTGATTATTTTTATGTGAAAGTCAAATTGATGATCTTTTTACATAAACGACAATTTAGATACATATTTTTATTTACCTTTACCGCTCGAATTGCTACGTGTTTGTTCAGCATAAGACGTGTTTTAAGACACATTAATTTGAAATAGACATCATTTAAATGGCTAAAAAACTTCAGACTTTTTTTCTAGAATTCGCAAATATTCACCGTTTTTTGCTACGGTTTTGGCGCGAATTGGTAACTCCACCATATGAATTCAAAGAAATTGTCCGCCAGTGCTATGAAATAGGCTACAAATCTTTGCCTTTGATCAGTTTAACGGGATTTATTGTGGGCTTTGTTTTTACAAAACAATCACGTCCTTCTTTGGAGGAATTTGGGGCAACTTCGATGTTGCCTTCGTTAATTTCGATCGCTATTGTTCGTGCATTGGCACCATTAGTTACGGCTTTAATAGCTTCGGGCAAAGTGGGGTCTCAAATTGGTGCGGAATTAAGTTCGATGAATGTTACAGAGCAAATAGATGCCATGGAAGTTTCTGGAACCAATCCTT
Source organism: Sphingobacterium sp. 2149 (assembly GCF_031455655.1). NCBI lineage: Bacteria > Pseudomonadati > Bacteroidota > Sphingobacteriia > Sphingobacteriales > Sphingobacteriaceae > Sphingobacterium > Sphingobacterium sp. 2149. The sequence goes on from NZ_JAVDTD010000007.1 coordinate 211,390, forward strand.
ATAAATATCTTATTGTAAGTAGAATATTGGCTACAACGATCGGAATTCCGGTGCTCTGTTTTTATGTTGCCGGCATCGGTCTTTTAGGTGGCTATCTCAGTATGATGAGTAAAGATGACTTGAGCTTTTTGAGTTTTTTTACACAGGTTTTTGAAACGATAGCATTTAAAGATTTAGGAGCTATGGTGTTGCGTGCTGTTATATTTGGTTTTACGATAGGCGCTGTAAGTTGTTATTGTGGTTATTTTTCTTCCAAGGGGACAGAGGGTGTTGGTAAAGCTGCCAATGCGGCTGTTGTGGCGTCGATGTTCCTTGTTTTTATTGAGGAAATAATTATTGTTCAGATTTTATCGTTCTTTGGATAGTGAGCTATGGAAAAGATTCAATCAAGCATTGACCATTCGAAGCCGGTCATTGAAATAAGGAATGTTAGCAAGTCTTTTGGTGATAACCATGTGCTTCGGGGCGTTAATTTGGATTTATATAAAGAAGAGAACCTTGTTGTATTAGGACGTTCGGGTACAGGTAAATCTGTGTTAATCAAATTAATCGCAGGATTATTGAGGCCGGATGAAGGTACGATTAATGTACTCGGAGATTCTGTGACAGAACTAAATGATCGTGAACTGCGTGAATTACGGCTAAAAATAGGGTTTTCTTTTCAGAATAGTGCGCTTTATGATAGTATGACCGTACGTGAAAATCTAGAGTTTCCGTTGGTTCGTAATAAGCGTAATTTGACGCGATCTGAAATCGATCATGCTGTAGAGGAGGTGTTAGATGGCGTTGGACTTTCTCAGGCCATCAATCAGATGCCATCGGAGCTTTCTGGTGGACAGCGTAAGCGAATTGGTATTGCGCGCACGTTGATTCTTAGGCCAGAAATCATGATGTATGATGAGCCAACAGCAGGATTAGATCCGATTACTTGTCTGGACATTAATGGATTGATCAACGAAGTTCAGGAAAGATATAAAACAGCATCAATTATTATCACGCACGATTTGGCTTGTGCAAAAGAGGTGGGAGACCGTATCGTGATGTTGTTAGACGGTAAGTTTGAGAGACAGGGGTCTTTTGAAGAGATTTTTGATACAGAGGACGCTCGCGTAAGAGCGTTTTATAATTATAATTTTATTCTATAATATACATGAGTAAGGCAGAAAATAAAAGAGCAATCATTGTTGGTGTTTTTGTTTTTTTAGGCGTATTGATTTTATTGGCGGGTATTTTCATTTTGGGTAGCCAACAAAAGAAATTTACTAAAAATATCGAGATTACGACTTCGTTTCCTGACGTCGCTGGGTTGAAAGTAGGAAGTAATGTATGGTTTTCTGGAGTCAAAGTAGGTATTATTAAGAATATCCACTTTAAGAGCGTGCAGGATGTTGAGGTGGTATTAACGATTGAGGAAAAATCTGCTGAGTATATTCGGAAAGACGCTGTGACAAAGTTAGGCTCGGATGGATTGATCGGCAATAAGATTGTTGTTATCTCTGGAGGGTCGCAGAATGCCCCTACTGTTGAAACGGGTGATTTTTTGCGTTCAGCAAAAACCGCAGATATGGAAGCAATGATGGAAACATTGCAGGTTAACAATGAAAACCTGGCTAAGATTACCACTGACTTCGTGGAGATATCACGAGGATTGGCCGATGGCAAAGGAATGGTTGGTGCCATGTTGACGGATACCTCCATGGTGAATACTTTACGTGCTACACTATTGTCCATCAGTGCTGCTATGAATAATGCAAATAAGGCTTCTGCAAATCTAGTTACCCTGACAAATTCTTTAAATAGTAATAAGGGACTGATTCATGATTTGACGACTGATACCGCTATTTTCTCTAGTTTACGGCAATCTGCAGCACAATTACAGGGGGTTTCTCAGACAGCAAATGCATTGATAAATAATTTGAACAACGCTTCGGGCCGATTAAATGATAAAGATAATGCAGTGGGTGTTTTGTTGAATGATCCTGAATCGGCAAATCAAATCAAATCAGCAATTAATAACTTGAATTCGAGTACATCAAAGCTGGATGAAAATATGGAAGCGCTGCAGCATAATTTCCTACTGCGCGGTTTCTTCAAAAAGAAAATGAAAGAAGATGCGAAAAAGGCTGAACTGCTTAAATCAGATACAGCGAAGTAAGTTGAATGATAGAACTATGAAAAGGCTTTACGCTTGCGTAGAGCCTTTTTTTAATCATATTGGGGGAGCCCGTTAAGAATTGAAAATATGAATCACACTGAAATTGCAGAGAAGGACGTTATTTACGAAGACAATCACCTCATAGCGATAAATAAGAAGGCGGGGGATATTGTACAGATTGATGAAACGGGAGATATGTCGATGGAAGATATGGTGAAAGCGTATTTAAAGAAGAAATATGATAAACCAAATGAAGCTTTTGTCGGTGTTATTCATCGTTTAGATAGACCGGTAAGCGGTATGATACTTTTCGCCAAAACGAGCAAGGCTCTTGAGCGGATGAACAAGTTTTTTCAGGATAGAGAGGTGAAAAAAACTTATTTGGCAATAGTCAGACAGCGACCACGAAAAACCGAAGGGAAACTTATTAATTGGCTGATCAGAAATAGACAAACACGGGTAACCAAGGCGTTTCCACGCGAGGTGAAGGGAGGAAGTTATGCGGAGTTAGATTATACGTTGGTAGGTGAATTAAATGGTTTTTATTTATTGCGCGTAGAGCCGCTGACCGGTCGTACCCATCAGATTCGTGCCCAACTCGCTGCTATGGGCTGTCCTATTGTTGGTGATAATAAGTATGGATATCCAAGAGGTAGTTCTTTGGGGAGTATTTGCTTACATTCTCGTTCATTAGCGTTTACGCATCCAATCAAGAAAGATAAGATGGAATTGGTTGCTTCATTGCCTAAAGATGGCTTTTGGGATAAATTTGAATCTTTGGCGGGGTAGTGGTTAAAATTTCAGTATCTTTGTACTATGAAATGGTTTAAATATTTACTCCTGATATTTACCTTAAGCTGCTCAGCTGCATCTGTTTCTTATGGACAATGTGCCATGTGTACGTTGAACGCTGAGAACGGAACGAAGGAAGGAAATATGCAAGGAAAGGGGCTGAATGATGGTATTTTGTTTCTGCTGGTCATACCTTATCTGGCAGCTGCAGGACTTGGCTATTTATGGTATAAAAAATACCGCAAGAAGAATCCTGTAACAAAAAAATTTTTAAACGAAATAAAATAGATTTTTAATGCCTACATCTAAATTCCATGCAATGATACATTCCAAATGTCCTAAGTGTCATATTGGTGATGTATTTGTAGGAAAGGTATACAGCTTGCGCAAGCAGCACATGAATGATATATGCCCCTATTGTGGTGTTAAATACGAGGTCGAGCCTGGTTATTTTTATGCTGCAATGTATGTGAGCTATGCTTTATCAGTCGCTGAGATTGTTACTGTATCGGTTGCTATTGCAATTCTGACAGGAAGCGAATCTCCCTGGTTTTATCTGATTGGCCTTGCGGTAACCATTTTGATCTTTGCACCTTTTAATTTTAGATATGCGCGCTTAATTTTGCTTCATTTTTTAACGCCAAAAATTAGTTATGACCCGAGATATGAATTGGAGCTGGAGATACGTGAAAGGAATGAAGCGAACCTCGGTGAAGATGGTCATGGTGTTAACGAAGAAAAAAAATAAAAGAGCTCGCAAGAGCTCTTTTATTTTTTTAGGTATTTCATCGTACTATCGAAAAGGAAAACCTTGTCTTTATATACTTCCGAAATAAGGTGTTGCAATGGGATGAGATGCACTTGCTGGAAGTTTACTATGTGTTCTTCTGTTGGGAGTACAACCTGTATACAGTAGGTCATACCTTCGTGTGGAGACTGAAGCATTTCCAGAAAATGCACTTCAAATTTTTGGGATTGCACGATATTATCCTGAATCCATGAAACAACCTCCTGATGGATTGTTTCTTCTGCTATAACAGAGACATTGTATAAAAACATAGACAAAAATACGCTATTTTTCTACTATAAAAAAGATTCTTAGCGGAGGAAGCGCGAGAAGTTTGAAAATTACATTTAATTGGTATATCTTGTAAAAATAAGGTTGCATTGAATGAAAATTCGTATTTAATTGCAATATTTGGAATATATGATAAGGATGCATTTGGGATTATGAGGATGAAATTTTGGATAGGTTTACTTTTTTCCACCATGATCATGTTGGGGTGTCAACACCATAATGTTGAGCCTATTCCAATAAATCAATTTTTTTCTAAGCCTGAAAAATCAAACTTTAAGATTTCTCCAAATGGTCGCTTTATAGCCTATATCGGTCTCGACAATCATTGCAAAAATATTTACTTGATAGATTTGATTCATCAGGATAGCTCGAAGCAGCTTACTTATCAAAATGATATTAATGTAAAATCTTTTGCATGGAACGATAACTCTAAAATTTCGTTTTTGACAGAGCAATCCGCACAGGACAGTTTACGTTTGTATGCGGTCGATATCAATACAGAGAAGATTTGGCCATTGATCAAGCCGATTCGTGGTCGGTTTCGATGGATTCATGCCATGACTACCGGGGGCAATAGTTTTATAGGGGCGATGAATGATCGAGATTCTTCATTTTTTGATCTTTATCGGATTTATTTAGACGGAAGACCCCGGGAGTTGATTTTGCAAAATCCAGGAAATATGAGTTCTTGGGTGGTATCTAATGATGGTCAGGTACGAATGGCTGTAGCCAACGATTCTGTTCAACAATCGGTACTGTACCGAAGCTCCGATAACGAACCATTTAAGGAGATTATACGCTGTGATGTTGAAAGTAGTTTTATACCATTGGGTTATAAGGATAATTCGAATGCTATCATCTATGCGTTATCGAATGTCGACCGCGATAAACTGGCTTTGATAAGCTATGATTTGGCAAATCACAAAGAATTAGGTGAACTTTTTAGCCACAAGGATGTTGACGTGAGCTCTGGGGGATATTTTACTGAACAGAATAAGCTGTTGTTTGTAAATTATACCACTTCGAGACAGCACAGACATTTCTTTGATGAGACTACCAAACAAAAGTACGATCAATTAGCGAAGCAGATTGATGGCTTTGAATATCAGGTATTGAGTACTGACAGTTCAGGCAATAAGATTATCATTAAAACCTACACCGATGTCAACCCTGGAGGGATTTACTTTTATGATTTTTCGACACAAAAGTTGACAAAGTTAGCGGATAATAATTCTGATTTAAAAGATAAGGAGCTCTCTCCAAATGAATATATCACTTATACTGCTAGAGACGGTATTCAGATTTCGGGTTATTTAACTTATCCTATACATTCCAATCGCAAAAACCTGCCTATGGTTGTCCTTCCTCATGATGGGCCTAACGGACGTGAAGTTTGGGGCTTCGATAATGAGGCACAGTTTTTAGCGAATAGGGGCTATTTGGTTTTTCAAATGAACTATAGGGGATCCACAGGTTTCGGTAAGAAGTTTTGGACTGCTGGATTTAAAGAATGGGGGGGGAAGATTCAGGATGATATTACCGATGGGGTGAAATGGTTAATTAAGGAGGGGATTGCTGATCGCGAACGTGTCGCTATCGTAGGGAAAGGTTTTGGAGGTTATTCGGCGTTGCATGCCGCTTGCTTTAATTCTGATTTATATAAATGCGCCGTGTCTTATTCGGGTTATACCAATCTATTTACGTACTTCAGAGATATACCGCCCTATTTTAAATCTTATGTACAGAAAATGTATCAAATCGTTGGAAATCCGATCCGGGAGGCTGAATTATTCAAAAATATATCACCCGTCTTTCATTCAGACAAAGTAAAGATACCGGTACTATTGGTACAAGGAGGAAAGGACAGGTTTAGTTCGGTGACAGATGCAAATCAATTTGTACAGAAATTAAAGAATAATAACATTCCAGTGCAATACATCCTGAAAGAGGATGAAGATAGAACTTTTAAGCGCGATGAGAATGTCTTTGGTTATTATAATGAGTTGGAGCGATTTTTGGCGAAAAATCTTGTGGACTAAAGGCTGGCGATTATGAAAGCAGAGAAATATAGCTATCGAAAGAACTACGGATTACTGTTGATGTTTTTCATCGTAATCAGTGGCTTGTATATATTTGCCTTATTTCTTTCTCGTAGCTATACAGAATCGCATATCAAAAACGAATTTACGAATAGAAAATCGGAGATATTTGATCAGACTTTGGTTCCTTTCAATGATTTTTTTCAAAATAGAATTCCTGAAGTTTCTTTTTATCAAGGTTTTTTGGACTCTGTTCAGGCGGGTAAATATGCTTACAGCATATTAAGTTCTTATCCGTTTGTCAGAGAGATTGGTTTTTTTGATTTACAATTCAATAATGATCATAATTTAAATTATGGCTTTATCGTTAATAACCTCAGAATTCAACCGAAAACGATTACTTTTTTTACTGTTTCCAGATCTGGGCTGCATAAAAATACCATACGAGATCGCGGTCAAATGGGGTTACATTCTGAAGAGATCAATAATATCGGCGTAAAGTTGGCAACGTATATTGATAAATTGCAACCGAATGCCAAACTTTCTGATAAAGATATCTTAAAAGTTTTTTATACCATAAGACCTGGTCAGATTACCTATCTCAATATTCCGAGGGTCAACGATTTAATTGTCTATAAGTCAATTATGGAAGGTAATTTGGATCATACCGTTGGCTACGAACAGGATATGTTTAATTTTCAGATCGATCCAATGTTCCTGGAGGTGAAAAATAGCTATTCTAATCTTTATGAGAAAGTGGAGATTGTTCCTTTGGTAGGTGCACCTATCACACCTGAAAATGACGAGATTTCAACAGAGATGCCTTTACCTGGAGCACTGGCCGACTATAAGCTCCTTTTTAGATCGAGCAAGAACTTTCTTTCCAAAGAAATAAATCGTAGTTTTTGGCCTGTTTTAGGTGGCGTATCGTTGATTTACATCATTTTAATTGCTATACTATATTTAATTTATAGAAATTTAGAAATTAACGGAAGACTTTTTAAATTGCAATACGATTTCATCAATAATCTTACCCACGAGTTTAAGACACCAGTGAGTGTGATTAAGATTGCTGGAAATAACATTAAGAGTGCGCAGGTGCTCTCTGATGAAGAACGTAAAATGTATGGAAATATACTGGATCAGGAGGCAGATCGTTTAAATAACTTGATGAATAAGCTATTATCTTTTAGCCAGATCGAAAATAAAACGATAAAATTAAATAAAGAAGAGGTTGACTTGAAGATGTTTACGGAAAATCTAGTAGCTTCGTCAAGAATAAAATATCCAGATTTCAAGATTAGCACAAAAATTGATGTAAGGACATCAATGCTTGCTGATCCGGTGTTATTAAGTAGTGTGTTTCAAAATATGATTGATAATGCCTATAAATATTCTAAAGCGGGGCATAAAATATTGGATATTGCGATACAACAAAATAAGAAGAATTTTGTTATCACTTTTAAGGATGAAGGAATAGGAATAGAGAAGGCGGAGTTTAACAACATCTTCAAAAAGTTTTATAGAATAAAAAGTCAATATAATCAGCAAGGAAGTATTGGTTTGGGATTGGCTTTCTGTAAAGAGATTACTGAATTTATAGGCGGTGATATTACAGTAAAAAGCCAATTGGGACAGGGAACCACCTTTACCTTGGTATTTCCGGTTTAAAAAATAAATTTAAATATGAAATATCCATGTTTAGAAAGCATGAAAACTTATCGTTATAAACTGGATATTACATAAGACATTTAAAAGACAAATTATTTACTTATGAATAAAGACATCACTGTTGCTGTTATTGAAGATGATGAGAACTTACGGTTCTTGGTAAAACATCGATTGGAATCCGAAGGCTATCAGGTCATTCAAAGCGGAAATGGGAATGAAGCTGAAAGTTTGATTTTGGAAAAAAGGCCCGATGTTGTTTTGCTGGACTGGATGCTTCCAGGAAAAGAAGGCAACGAGATCTGTGAAGATGTGCGCAAAGCGGGGTTTGAGAATATTATCATCATGATGACAGCTAAATCTCAAGATGTGGACAAAATTGAAGCTTACAGTTTTGGCGTGACTGATTACATTAGTAAGCCTTTCAATATGGATGTGCTTATTGCGATGATCGATAACAAGGTGAAATTTTTCTTACCGAAAAACAGTCCCGAAGTGTACAAGTTTGGTCAGACGGAACATCATCCGAATATTCATTCCTTGATACGTGACGGAAGGAAAGTTGAATTGACCATTTTGGAAAACCGCATTTTACTTCATTTCCTACAGAATTTAGGGCGGGAGATTACACGTGAAGAATTAATGGAGGTTGTGTGGGGGTATAGCTCAAATGTCAACACGCGTACTTTAGATATGCATGTGGTTCGTTTACGGAAAAAGATCGAGACAAATCCGGACAAGCCACATTATCTACAGACTGTGCGTGGACTCGGCTATAAATTTGTTGACGAGGAGGAGATTTGATTATAATTAGCGGGTAAGAGTTTGTTTTGTTAAAAACAATTATTATCTTCGTATAGATTCGAAACAAGACCATGTTTCCCGAAGAGGGAAATATGGTCTTGTTTCTTTTTTAAAAAGTATAAAATAAGAAAAAAAAATAAAATTATGGCAGAAGTAACTTATTTTACGGAAGAAGGATTGCGTAAGCTTAAAGAGGAATTGGCTTATCTGAAGACGGAAGGAAGATCAAAAATTGCCAATGCTATTGCAGAGGCAAGAGACAAGGGGGATTTGTCTGAAAATGCAGAGTATGATGCGGCCAAAGAGGCTCAGGGGCTTCATGAGGCTAAAATTGCCAATTTAGAGAATACATTGGCTACGGCACGTTTAATTGATGAGTCCAAATTGGATACATCTAAAGTTTTGGCCTTATCGATTGTTAAGATAAAGAACAAAAAGAATGGTGCTGAAATGACTTATCAATTGGTCGCAGAGTCAGAGGCAGATCTGAAGTCAGGTAAGATTTCTGTTAAATCTCCTATTGCCCAAGGTTTGTTGGGTAAATCTAAAGGCGATACAGCTGTTATAGAAGTACCAGCGGGTAAAATTGAATTCGAAATCGTAGATATTTCAAGGTAATATATGTCGGTTATGTGCGGTATGCCATAACCGCACATCTACAAATTAACTTTATATTAAGAAGGTCGTGATGTAGCAATCGCGACCTTTTTTGTTTATATTTGTTGAACAGTGGAATTACAGGGTGTGAAAAAGCGGTAGTTAGATTTCTTTAATCGCCGACATACCAAGGGCTTAGTAGATTAAGTCTGTTGTTTGCTGATTGTTTTTTAAAAAGATTTATTCCAAGATTAGAATAATATGTCGACAATTTTTTCAAAAATCGTTTCCGGAGAGATCCCAGCTTACAAAGTTGCTGAGAGTAATGATTTTCTAGCTTTTTTGGATATCAGCCCATTAGCTAAAGGGCATGTATTAGTGATACCCAAGAAAGAGACAGATTACATTTTTGATATCGAAGATGACGAATACATGGCGCTTTGGGTCTTTGCTAAGATTGTTGCTCAAGGTATTAAAAAAGTAATTCCATGTGTAAAAGTTGGTGTAGCTGTCGTGGGTTTAGAGGTAGCTCATGCACACATACATTTGGTTCCTATTAATAAAATTAGTGATTTAAACTTTGCTGGACCTAAATTGAGCTTAACTGAGGACGAACTCCATCAGATTGCGACCACTATCCGCGAGTCTATCGTGAGTATAACTGCTCAAAATCAATAATTAGAAAGATTATATTACACTTGATTTACGTTGGTTTTTTAGAAGAATGCTATATTTGTACTTTGTTGTTTCAAAATTGTGCAGAAATAAGCGTGGGATTTGTTCTAAATAATGAACGCAACATTGATTTTTACTAAAGGTTATGCATGAACTTTTGTTGTCATTTCAACAATTATTGAACCCAGAGGAGCTATTGAGTTCAGGAGGGTTTTATTTAGTTATCCTCATTGTATTTGCTGAGACTGGTCTATTTTTTGGATTTTTTCTACCTGGTGATTATTTATTATTTCTTGCTGGATTATTCTGCGCGCTGAATAAAATTGACGTGAATATATTCACGCTTTGTTTGGGCTTGTTTACCGCTGGGGTATTAGGTAATTTTACAGGATATTGGTTTGGCTATCGAGCGGGACCGATGTTATTTAAGCGAAAGGATAGTTTCATCTTTAAGCGCAAATATGTGGTCATGGCTGAGGAATTTTACCACAAATATGGTGGAACCGCTTTAATTATAGGAAGATTTGTTCCAATAGTTCGTACTTTTGCGCCTATCTTTGCCGGTGTCGTAAAATTAGATTTTAAAAAATTTGTGCTATATAATGTTTCAGGGGCTGCCATCTGGGTGGTAGTTTTGACGCTTTCAGGTTATTTCCTAGGTATCGAATTCCCTGGTATTATTCATTATGTAGAATATGTGATAGTTGGTATGATTGTCATTGCATTTTTGCCAATTGCCATAACGTTATTGAAAAAACGTATTAAGGATAAAAGAAACAAACAAAATATACAGTAAATAAAAAATGAGTAAACAAAATCCTTGGCACATGGTTTCTCCAGGTGAGAATGTGCCAAATGCCGTAAATGCTATCATTGAGATTACAAACGGATCCAAAGGAAAGTATGAATTAGACAAAGAAACTGGTTTGTTGCTTTTGGACAGAGTGATGAGTTCTTCTGTCGTTTATCCTGCCAATTATGGTTTTATCCCACAAACTTATTGCGATGACAAAGATCCGTTGGATATTTTGGTCATCTGTTCGGTGGATATTTTACCATTGACATTAGTTGAGGCACAGGTTATTGGCGTAATGAATATGGTAGATGGTGGAGAGCAAGATGATAAAATTATTGCGGTAGCTAAAAATGATCCTATTTTTAATTACATTAAAGATATTGATCAGTTGCCTCCGCATACAATGAAAGAAATTGTACAATTCTTTGAGAGTTATAAAGCGCTTGAAAAGAAGCATGTCGTTGTTGAGGGTGTGAAGGGACGTGATGAAGCGCAAAGAATCTTGATTGAGGCTATCGAATTGTACAAAACAGAATTTGTTAACAAATAACCCCCAGCATGGCGCTCGATTTATTTTGGACATTGTTTTTAGTACTTGCAAACGGCTTTTTTGTCGCCGCAGAGTTTGCTATTGTCAAGGTCCGAGTCTCCCAAATTGAAGTTCAGGCAAAAACAGGTAGCAAAGTTGCTACCATAGCCAAGAGTATAACGGAACATTTGGATGGTTATTTGGCCGCTACACAATTGGGTATTACACTCTCGTCATTAGCTTTGGGCTGGGTCGGCGAGGCTGTAATGACCCAAATTGTGCAGGGTGCACTGGGTTTTTTCGGTGTTGAATTGACTGGGTCGATTGCTACCAATGCAGGACATGTATTGGCTTTTTCGATTATTACTGTGTTACACATTGTATTTGGAGAGCTTGCTCCTAAATCGATAGCGATTCAAAAACCTGTTGCAACAACGATGAAAATTGCGGTTCCGCTGCAATTTTTCTACTTTATCTTTCGACCAATTATTTGGGTTTTAAACGGTTTTGCTAATTTCCTGTTAAAGATTTTGGGATTTGAAGTTACCAAAGGAGAATCTGCCCACTCGTCGGAAGAATTACAGTATCTTTTAGATAAAGGTAAAGAATCTGGTGCTTTGGATATTTCCGAGCACGAATTGATTAAAAACGTATTCGATTTTAACGAACGTATCGTTAAGAATATTATGGTACCGCGTACTAGAATTGTGGCGGTGGAAGTGACCGCTGATGCTTCTGAACTGATTGAAACGATGACGGAAGAAGGGTACTCCCGTCTTCCAATCTATGATGATAATATTGACCAAATCGTGGGTATTGTTCATACAAAAGATATTCTACCGCTTTTAGCGAAAGGAAAAGAGGTTGTCATGAAAAATATTATGCGCAAACCCTATTTTATTCCTGAAACGAAGAAGATCAATGATTTGATGGCTGAATTTCAGCTGAAGCGGATTCAGTTGGCGATCGTATTGGATGAATTTGGTGGAACGGCAGGTATGGTTACATTGGAAGATATCGTAGAGGAGTTGGTGGGTGAAATCCAGGATGAATACGATGAAGAAACTCCGGTTGTGGAGCGTATTTCCGAAACAGAGTATATGGTGGATGCTGGAGCCAGTATTCATGATGTGAATGAGTTTCTTCCAATAGAGTTACCTGAGAGTCAGGATTACGATACGATGTCTGGTCTTGTGAGTGAAATCTTCGATAAGATACCGGAAGTCGGCGAGCGGAAAGAAGAGTATGGTTACATATTCACCATCATTCGAAAAGCGCAGCAGAATATCGAATTTGTCAAATTGGAATTGGTCGAGTCTGCTGAAGATGATACCGAAGAATAAATAGTAGCGAGTAGCACATGCAGTTATTTTTTACACCGGATTTAAATCCTTCATCAGAAAATTTTATCCTTAGTGAGGAAGAAAGTAAGCACGCTATTCGTGTGCTTCGTATGGATTCCGGAGATCGTTTACATCTTATAGATGGTCGCGGAGGTTTGTACGAAGCTCAAATTATTGACCCACATCCTAAACGCACAGTTCTTGCTATTTTAAATGTTGAGGAGGACTTTCAACATCCTCGCTACCATCTGCATATTGCGGTGGGGCCAACAAAGAATATCGATCGTATCGAATGGTTTTTAGAGAAGGCAACGGAGGTAGGGATTCAGGAAATCACGCCCCTTATTTGCGAGCATTCTGAGCGAAAAGAGGTTAAATTAGATCGCTTAAACAAGGTGGTTGTTGCAGCGATGAAACAATCGTTGAAAGCTTATCTACCCAAACTTAATGCTGCTGTTTCGTTTAAACAGTTTTTGAAAAATATTCCAACTGAAGGCGTACAAAAAGCGATTGCACATTGTGTGGATGCGGAAAAGAAGTATTTAAACCAAATTTTTGAGCCAGCCAAACATTATATTATCCTTATCGGTCCAGAAGGTGATTTTTCGGACGAGGAAATAAAGCTGGCGATACAGATGGGTTTTCATCCAATCTCGCTGGGAGAGTCGCGTTTGAGGACCGAAACCGCTGCTTTAGCGGCCTGTATGGAAGTTTCCTTACTGAATAGACAGTAAAAATAATAGAGGATCCTGATCCATTAAATGGACTTTGATAGCTTTGTAAAGTCCATTTTTCAATTGTGTAGTAGTAACCGCTAGTTTACTTTATCGGTTCAGCATCTACAATCTGAATTTCAGCATTTCCTTTCAACGGATCCTTGGTAAAGATCATCTTTCCTTTTAATTTAATCGGATCTTCTGAGAACTTAATTGCACTACCTTTTAGGGTTACTTCGACCATAGGAGGGATACCATTAGAGCCACAGAATTGACATTGCATAACTGGCAGTACAGACATCATAAAGTTTTTATGATTACGGCCACTATGAAGCGGAACCATGTAACCTGGCAGTTCTACTATTTTATTTTCAAGTGCTTTAAGTTCCTTCGGATAGAAAGGAGTATACACTTTCTTTGCGCCGTTATACGTGACTTTGTAGGCCATTTTATCAATCGCTTCCCACGTTTTGTTCATCATGGGCGTATGGTCGGGAATATCCGGATTGCTGCCAATCTGTGCCTGTAACTGTATGATGCCGAAGAATATGAAGCAGAATGCAGTGATAAGTTTTTTCATCTGTTTAATTTTTTCTTGTTGGGATGAAGCTATCCGATTTGTGCTGTTTGATGAATACATCTGATAGCTTCATCGCGGTTAATATTACATATATCGTATCGCTATTTTTTTATTGCAATACCAGGAGTTACCAGCTCTGTACCCCTATTTTTCATTTTAGTTCAATTGCCATTATTCTATTTGTTTGACAAAGTACCGGCTATACTTGTCCGATACGCTTTCACAGCAGGAATTAACGCTGCGAGCACACCAATTAGACAAGCGACAGACAAAAATACCAATTCTTTTGGATGTAGCCTAAAAGCTTCGATAAAGTCGGCACTCTGGCTCGTTTGGTTGCTGATATAGTATAAGGCCAAATGTGCCAATAAAAGTCCCACCAATCCACCAATGATTGTTATTGTCAGGCCTTCTAATAAAACAATGTTGAATAACTTTCCTTTAGAGGCTCCGAGTGTACGCATAATGGCTAGATCATATTTACGTTGTTTCAACGCATTGTAGAGATTAATAAATACACTCAGGCCCGCAATGAGCATGATCACATACGCTAGGATAGCTAGAGAATCCATTCCTACTCCTAACAGTGAAAACAAACGAGTACTTTCCATCGCTGGAGAAGCAGCTTGCATATCCGTTTGTTGGTCGATCATTTTAGGTAATATAGCGATAGCTGCGGGGGATTGATATTTAATTAAAATAGCAGTTATTTCCAGTCCATTTTGCTTCACCATATCTGCGCCAATAGATTTTACAATTATACTTTCCTCTTCGTGTTGGTCTTGCTCATCGTGATCGTGGTCGTGATGATCTTTTCCGCTGGTTCCTAAAGCTGCGTTAGAGTTTTCTTCTAAATCTTCACCATGATGGTGGAGATGGGCTTTGACGGTTTCCTCCCTATCTTCTTCGCGTTCACGGAGTTCTTTTTGTAGTGCAGTTTCTTCGTGATCATGTGCGTGTGCGATTCCATGGACATCCCAGACACTCTCTAAGTTGGTTAATATCAGGTTATCAGTAACATTGTTATTGTGCTTTAAAATGCCGACAATAGTAAAAGGATGTTCATCATGATGATGGCCATCTTTGCTCAAGCCGTGCGAACTATGTATTTGATCACCGATTTTCAGTTGCTGTTTTTTTGCAACCTGGTCACCAATGACTACTTCAAAATTATTTTGCCAAATGCGGCCTTCACGAATAGAAGTCTCATAGATGGATAGGAAAGAGGAATCGGTTCCAACGATGCGATGCCCTTTGAAGTTATCACCTAGCGATAACGGAACTGCTAGCTGCACAAGCGGATTTTGGCGTAATGGGTCCAGTTCGTCCAATGGAATGTTACCTGTTGGATTGTCGATGTGATAAACACTCGATAAGATCAATTGCAGCGGACTCCCTTTAGCACCAACGACTAAATCAATATTTTTGCTGTTATTGTCAAGCTGCTTTTCAAAAGATTCTCCAGTAATTGAAAGCACGGCAAGGATTGAAATTCCAAATGCCGTTAGCAAGATGCTTAGAAAGGCCGAGCCAAACTGTCTACTTAAATTTTTCCAAACCAATTGTATCGTGTTCATAGCAAATTTTAATATCTAAAGGGTGACGCGTAAATAAAGCAAAAAATTATTTTAAAAGGTACATTTTGGAGAATTGATCTTTTATTCTCTTGTCGTGCGTAGTTATCAGTAGGGTCGATCCAGCAGTTTCAGCTATCGATAATAGGAGTTCTAATACCCTATGGGTATTGTTGTCGTCCAATGCAGCTGTCGGTTCATCCGCAATCAATAGGGCTGGCTTATTGATAATGCTGCGCGCTATAGCGGCACGTTGCAGCTGTCCACGACTCAATTCGTTTGGGTAGGCATTACTTTTTTGATCTAATTGCAGCTGTTTTAGGATGAGTTCAATAGCGCTTATATCTACTTTTTTTCCGGCTAAAGACTGCGCCAATTTGATATTTTCAACTAACGTTAAATTTTTTAGGAGGTGGGCCTCTTGAAATATGAAACCAATATATTGAGACCTGAACTGATCCAGTTTGCTGTTGGATAACAACGATAAATTTTGACTATATATGTTGACCTGACCTGTTTCTGGTCGTGACAAACCACCTAGCATATTTAATAGTGTTGTTTTTCCAGAACCTGAATCGCCTAACAATAGTGTATGTTGACCTTTTTCGATGTAAATATCTGGAAATTCAATTGGTGCTGAATTTGGATACTGGAATGATAACTGTGTAGTCGATACGATTGGAGTGTTCATGGGAATCAGATATTGAAATATATTCAAACTTAGATAAATTGCTTTTTATATGCAATATAATTGCAATTATATTGCATATAAAAAGCAATTCGTATTAGCGGGCTTAGTATTTTCGATGGAAAGGCTACTGATCTATTGGTTATCCTATTGTATCATCGATCTTTAGGTGAACTCGCTAGGGGCTGTACAACGATGCCAAGGATAAAAAGAACCAATTGTGTTAATAAATGAAGTGCTTAATAATTTACTTACACTTCATTAATATCATTTCCCTATTACAGGCTCAAATATGATGCTAATTCGCTATAAAAGCTCTTTTTTACTGAAAATCGAAAAATAACAACGATAGGTAACATTAAATTAATAGCGGATTGATGTAATGGTAATTTGTTGTTAATGTTAACCTAATATTCTGCTAATAGATTTGCAGAAACAAAAAACAAATAAATTGGAACCACAATTACAACTTAAAAGAATCGCTGCTGTCGTAACGCTAGCAGTAGCTGCGTCAACAACAGTTTATGCACAGGGCAGTGGAAAGGTGGCGGGTAAAGTAACAAATGTCAAAACAGGTGAAACAATTACAGGGGTGACAGTTAAGGTGCTCGGGACGGCGAGAGTGGGAAGTTCGGATGTGACTGGTAATTATAATATTCCCGCAGTACCTGCGGGTAAGTATACATTAGAATTTAGCTATGTAGGATTTGCTACTAAGCAAATTACAGATGTAGAGATAAAAGATAAAGATGTTACGACACTAGATGTAGTACTTGATAATACTGGGGGAACAGTATTGGATCAGGTTGTCGTAACAGGAACTTTTAAAAGAGAGTCGATCAATGCTTTGTACTCGCAACAAAAGAATAGTGCTAGAATTTCCAGTGGTATTTCGACTGAACAAATTAAGAGAAGCCCAGATAGAAATACTTCTGAGGCGATTAAGCGCGTAAGTGGTGCTAGTATTCAAGATAATAAATATGTTATTGTAAGAGGGTTGAGCGATCGCTATAATTCAGCTATGTTGAATAATGCGATTTTACCTAATACCGAAGTAGATAAACGTGCATTTTCATTTGATATTATTCCTTCGAATTTAATTGAATCGATCATTATCAACAAAACTGCAACACCAGATATTCCTGCTGATTTCTCTGGGGGTGTGGTTCAGGTGAATACGAAAGATTTTCCGGAGAAAAATTTCCTTGATGCATCAATTGGAACATCTTATAACACGCAATCTACATTTAAAAATTTCACTTCAGCAAAAAGAGCTGGAGGCGAAGTTTTTGGTTTTGCGAGCAGTGATCGTGAAATTCCTAAGAGTTTCCCTTCAACAAAAGATTTTCAAGCTTTACAAAATAATTCAAATGAAATTTTTGAGTATTCTAAATTATTTAAAAACAATTGGGGATATGATACGAAGAAATCAACACTCACTCCGAATTTTCAGTTAAACTACGGTTCTACTAAAAATTTCAAAGATGATTCTAAATTCGGAACTATTCTTTCCTTGACTTATCGCTATGACCAACGAAAAAGAGAAGCCGATCAAAAAGCGTATGTTGGGCAATCATTGCCGGAAGTATTCCATGATGATCAATATAGTTACAATACAAATTTAGGTGCTCTTGCAAATTTCTCATATTCTTGGAAATCAAATAAGATTTCATTTAAAAATTTATACAATAGGATCTTAGAGAATCAATTTACATTCCGAGAAGGGAAAGATGATTCTGGTAGTGAATTTTATCGTACAGGGGATTATTTATTGCAACGTTCTATTTTAACCAATCAGTTGTCTGGTGAGCATGTTCTTTTAGAGAAGAGTAAATTGAAATTAGATTGGTCATTGAATTACGGACGTACAGATAGAGATGAACCTGGTTACAAACGTATGGAATATTCTAAAGATGGTATTGCATCAATTTCAGCTACAAGTTCCTCCACAGCGGACAGGGCTGGTAATTTCAACTCTACAATGACTGAGAATTCTTACGGAGGAGCTTTAAATTTGACCTTGCCAATACGTTTGTTCTCGGAAAATGACAAATTGAAAGCAGGCTATTTCAACCAGTTACGTGACAGAAATTTTAATGCCAGGGTGATTGGATTTATTCGAAATGGAAACTTCGACGCGAGCTTACTAAAACTTCCACAAGATAAAATTTTTGATCAAGCTAATATTCGTCCAAATGGATTTATACTGAATGAAATAACTAATGGTGGTGATCATTATGATGCGAAAGCATTTTTGAATGCTGGTTATTTGATGTATGATGGAATTGTAATGGAGAAATTAAGGGTAATAGCAGGCGCTCGTCTTGAATCATACAATCTAAAGTTGAATAGTGAAGACAATGGTAATCCAGTAGGTGTTGATACAACGACAATCTCTTTATTACCATCACTGAATTTGATCTATAATTTGGATAGCAAACAGAGTTTTCGTTTTGCGGCGTCACAGACAGTAGGTAGACAAGAGTTTAGAGAGATGGCTCCCTTTCCATTTTATGACTTTAATAAGAATATGAATGTTAGAGGAAATCCTAATCTGAAACAATCGAAGACGTCAAATTTTGATTTGGGGTATGCATATTATCCGACTGCTGGAGAAGTACTATCGATAGGGGCATTTTATAAGTATTTTGAAAACCCGATCGAGCAAGCATTACAATTAGGTAATTCGGGCCGTTCATTCAATTATACCAATTCAAAATCGGCAGATGTATTTGGTGTGGAAGCTGAGATACGTAAGAATCTGAAATTTATTGATGAGCGATTGGATAATTTTGTTATCAACGCTAACGGGTCATATATATATTCGAAAGTTATCGTTCCAACTACTGTAAACTCGACCGGTAAACGAAAATTACAAGGACAATCGCCCTATTTAATCAATGCTGGACTGTCATATACGACCAAAAATCCAAATACTACAGCGATTACACTATTATATAATAGAGTAGGACCAAGAATATGGGCAATTGGTAATGCGGAAGATCCTGATATTTACGAATATTCTAGGAATATTCTTGATTTGCAGCTGGCGCAAAAATTTGCGAACTCTAGGGCCGAAGTAAAATTAAACTACAGTGATATTTTAAACAATAAAGCCTATTTCTATCAAAAGCCAAAAGGATCAGATCCGAACGCAGCATTCAATAAAAACACAGATAATATCAATAGAGCGGAGCAATATGGATCAACTGTTTCTCTTACTCTTTCTTATAAATTTTGGTAGTATATTGTTAATTCATAAATCCTTAACATAGTGTTAATTGTATCGTTAAATTAAATTATTCTTTTTGTATAAATAAAACATGAAAATGAAAACGAATTTAAACTTAAATCTTTTAGCTGTTTTAGCAGCAGGATTGACTGCATTTGCAAGCTGTAGCAAGAGTGATCCTGCAGTAATAGATCCTCCTGTTAAACCTGGTGATTCAAATGAATCACTTGCAGATTCATTCTTTGAGAAGGTAGCCTACAAAGGAGCGTTCGGTACTACTGACTGGACATCTGGATGGGTTAATTATGAGCCAAACAAAACGGCATATTCTACTGCTACAGAAGAGCTTTCAGGTGAAATAGCTACGGACAGAACTTTAGACGCTTCAAAAACATATTTGTTGAAAGGTTTTGTATATATTAAAAGTGGTGTTACATTAACAATTCCTGCAGGAACAGTTATTAGAGGCGATAAAAATACCAAAGCAACGCTGGTTGTCACTATGGGTGGTAAAATAAATGCTGAAGGAACTGCAGCAAAGCCAATTGTATTTACTTCAAATCAACCGGCTGGTACAAGAGCTCCCGGCGATTGGGGTGGGATAATTATCTTAGGTAAAGCTCCTAACAATATCCCTGGCGGCACGGGGCTGATCGAAGGTGGCTTGACAGCTCCATACGGAAACCACGGTGGGACTGCTGCGGACGATAACTCAGGTGTTCTTAAATATGTACGTGTAGAATTTCCTGGTATCGCTTATACGACCAATAATGAAATTAACGGAGTTACGTTTGGTTCAGTTGGTTCTAAGACAACCGTTGAATATGTTCAAGTGGCCTATTCTGGTGATGATTCTTTTGAGTGGTTTGGCGGTACAGTAAATGCTAAGCACCTTGTTTCTACAGCAAATATCGATGATATCTTTGATTTCGATAATGGTTACTCAGGAAAACTTCAATTCTTAGTAGGTCTTAGAGATCCGAAATTAGCGGATCAAGCGGGGCAATCAAATGGAATTGAATCCGATAATTCAGAGAAAGTTTTTGATTCTTCTCCAAGAACGCGTCCCGTAATCTCAAATATGACTTTGATAGGTCCAGGAAATACAGAGGTTGATGCAAAGCATGAGTACGCGAATTTGTGGAGAAGAGGAAGTAAGATGATCCTTGCTAACTCAATCTTTATCAACATGCGTTATGGAATTGATATACGTGATAAAGAAACTGGTGATGCATTGACAGATAAAACATCTTTGATCAAAAATAATATCTACCAATCATTTACGGCAGAAAGGGCTGTGATAGCCGATGGTTCAATACCTTCATTTGCTACCGTTGATTTATTAAAAACGTATTTGACAACAAATAACAATACATTCTTGGATGATGCGGCTGCTAAAAATCTTTTGGTTAACCCATATAGTTTAACAGCGCCAAACTTCATCCTGAAATCAGCATCAGTAGCTGCTACTGGAGCTTCTTTCTAAAAAAAAGTTATTGTATAGTGAAATAGATAGAAAAATCCTGCCTTGAGCAGGATTTTTTTGTAGCATATGTATGAGCTAATTCGTTGTAAAGAGAAATAAAATAAATCTTAAAATATGAAAAATGCGATCTACTTGGTTTTAATGGGTATTTTACTCCTTTTGGGCTGTAAGAAATCTGATAATACAACTGATTCAGAAACGACAGGGCTGAAAGTCGAAATAAAAGGAATTTCTGGCTGGGGTGAGTTTGTAAATATCAGTGTAGATCAAATTAATACAGCGGTAAAGTATCCTGCAGAGACTAATGGAAGTCCTCAAACGGCAAGAGATAAAAGCTATAGAACCAGTGAAGAAACTTTTAGAAAGCTGTCGTCATATGTCGAAACTTACGACTTATTGGATGCTAAAATCCAAGAGTGTGCACGTTGTGTAGACGGGATGGATTATGTAATCACAGTAAGATCTGGAAGCGTGGAAAACACCGTAACAATAGCCGTAAACCGTACGGATGGTAAATATGCTGATGTGCTTGATTTTATAAGTAAGCTTTAGAAAGCGCAAAAGCGCTGTCGAGAATCATTTATTGTTCAGCAAAATATTGATTTTAGCTAAATCATATACTATAAAGCCAATATCGAACTGCGATTTAAAAAGTAATATTATCTGGGCTCATAATGATAGACAATCTGATAAGACTGATTTTTAAGCTCCTCAGATAGTTGACCTATATCTAGTGTTTGCGCTTGTGGTGTAGGCTCACAGACCGAATAATATTTTCCATTGTACAAAATAGCGTCACCAATAGGATGTTCAAATTGAACGGCCATCGTCACATGTGTGGGATATAACAGGGTAATCATGGGTAGATTGTAAATTTCCTTCACCAGATAAAAAAATAAGGCTACCCGATCATCACAGTCACTGTATTTATTTAATAGGGTTTGTTCAGCCGAAAGACGTTTTTCAGCTCCAAAATTCTCTTCATCATTTTCATACAAAAAGGCATACCGGGTAAACCGCATTAAATAATCCACTCCTTCCTGTTGGCTCTTTCCACTTAAATTGTCCTTAAGCGCCGGAATAAGCGATTGATAGGTTTCTTTGCTTAGCGGAATATTGAAATAAGTTTCAAAATCCACACCAGGATAGTTTTTAAAAAGGTCACTGATATCGTCATTCAACTTGATGTTAAAATGGTAGGCTTTATGGCCATAATTGAACGCGATCTGCTTTTCTTTATAGTTTGCGGGTACAAAATCAGGCAATTTTGTGATTTTATAACTGAAATCTTCGATAGCTTCCGGAATCTTTATGTTGACTGGAATGTAGGTGTCAGCTCGTTGAAACAATTTTCCGTAGTCATGGAAATTTAGACAGGTATATTTCTTGCCGTCAATTTCAAAAAATGGAATATCAGAAATATCTTCTTTGTTCTGGATGAAAAATATGATTTGATTATTACCAACAGCCAAGCGGGCGTCATAACCAGATTTACACATTAAAAACCATTTGTATAACGTGTAGCGTGTATAATTTTCAGCTTTCGGAGCAATCTGTTGCGCGGTACGGCGAATCAACTGATAATATACCCAATCATTCAAATGATGTTCATCTTTGTATTCAAGCAAACTGTTTACAAGTTGTATATAATCTGTCTGATCCGCTGTTTGATAGAATTTTTGTACATGCGCTATCGTCAAGCTGTCTTTGAATGGAATGTTAAAGGAAGTCGGAACATCAATGGATACCTTTCCGTCATAAAAATCGAAATCATGATGTTGCGCCCACAGCTGTTGTGAAGCGCAGGTCAACCATACGATGATGGTGAATAACACCCGATATATTTTTCTTGATCTCAATTCTTAACAATTTGATAACATTAGTGTAATATAAATTTAACAAATTGTAATTGCTTTTCGAAAAAATTGTAGAAAATATTTTTAGCCTACCGCAAATTGATAGTATATGTAAACTTATTTCAGTGTAAGACACATCCAGTATTGCAGTACAAATTATGTCAATATATTGCAGGAAAATGGGATTGCAATAAGCATGACGCAATCCGGAAGCCCATACGACAATGCCGTGGCAGAAAGGCTAAATGGCATCCTAAAAAGCGAATATCGGATGGCTGAAACCTTTCCGGACTACAAAACGGCTCTTGCGCAGCTGGTAAAGGCAGTCAATATATACAATCATTTTAGGCCACATATGGCCTGCAACATGATGTCCCCCCAGCAGGCACATCAGCAATGGCAGAGCCAAAACGTTCCCAAAGGCTTTCAAAGACGTAGCCCCGAAACAAAAAAGTTCCGCAGCAAAACCAGGGAAACAGTAGCAAGAGAACGGACAACCGATAACAGTAAGAAAATAGACAATGACAACCATATCCAGTAGAAAAAAATAGATCGTAAAATCTATATAGTAAGATGTTCGGTAAATGTAAACCTATTTCAGTATAAGACACAGTGCATGTTAGGGAGACTTTGTTCGCTAGTTTTTCGGGACTGATTCGTACCATCTTCGGAGTTCCCCCACTGCCTGCCCACTGATTCTCCACCTCGGGCCCACATAAACAGTGGGGAAAGAGTGGGGGATCAGTGGAGCGCGAGTGGACGCACGGCGAACAAAGGGCGAATCAAGGGCGAAGGAATTGCGAAGAAGCTATAGTTTAAAGACTCAGCTTTTCGATAAATTACGCGATTAGTAGGTGACTTTAGGTTTATTATTTTCACAAATTACACCCTTAGCTGGTTTGTCATTTGTCGTACTGCAATTTAAGTTTTTATCCAGCGTTCTTTTGGCATTGTCCAAATGGTTATATTGTTCTGCCATATTCCCAAACTCAGCAAAGTTCTCTTTGTCTGTATACAATATGGAAATAAACTCGCAGTCTTTACGAAAGGGGGCAATGTGCCATTTACTGGGGTCGTTGCAGGGAATGTCATCAAAAAAGGTCTGTAGCTTGGGGAGCAGATCTGCCAGTCGTTGGTTGATCTCTGATAGTTCCAAATCTCTAGCTGAGGCGACTTTCAGTTTGCCGGCGATGCAACGTATTCCAAAATGAGGAGGAAGATAGTTGGGCGAAACACTGGTGTCGTAAACAATAGGTCCTTTATATACTTTCTGTGCCCTTTCTCTGAGCGCTGCAGCTTCGGTAATTAATTTATTATAGGCTTGTTCAAAGCTCGGGTGTACGGGTACATAGGTGTAATAAAGCGTGTCAACTCGGCATTCCTTTAAATCACTGCAGGAAATATTTTCGGTTAGTTTAACCGCTTGTTGGATTTTAGCTGCTGCCAGACTTGTGAGTTCGTCGTAGCTGTCTTCTTTTTTACAGCCTACAAATAGAAGTGTACTACATAAAAAAGCGTAGAATAGGTGTTTTAAGTGCTTCATAAATTGGTTTTTTTAAGCTTAACGAAAGCTTTCAGCTATCCGCTACAGTTGCAAATCAATGTGACGTGGAAAAATAGTATTAAAATTCGTATCTTCGTGCAATGGATAATTTTATTGTTTCTGCACGTAAATACCGCCCGATTACCTTTGATTCGGTTGTAGGTCAGCAACACATTACGGGTACCTTAAAGAATGCGATACACAACAACCAGTTGGCGCAGGCATTTTTGTTTTGTGGTCCTCGTGGTGTGGGTAAAACTACCTGTGCACGCATTTTAGCTAAAACAATAAATTGTGAAAATATCTTAGAGGGTACTGAGCCATGTGGCGAATGCGACAGCTGTAAATCTTTCCAAAACGGTAATTCATTTAGTATTCATGAACTGGATGCTGCATCGAATAACTCGGTCGATGATATCCGTAATCTTATTGAGCAAGTGCGGATACCTCCACAGGCAGGAAAATATAAAATCTATATCATAGATGAGGTACATATGTTGTCTCAGGCGGCTTTCAATGCATTTTTGAAGACCCTCGAGGAACCGCCTTCTTATGCAATATTTATTCTGGCAACGACAGAGAAACATAAGATTTTACCGACGATACTTTCGCGTTGTCAGATTTTCGATTTTAACCGCATCAAAGTGGAAGATATGGCTAACCATTTGGCTAGTATCGCAGATCGGGAAAGTATCGCTTATGATCAGGATGGATTGCATATCATTGCACAAAAGGCAGACGGTGGGCTTCGAGATGCGCTGTCGATGTTTGATCAGATCGTCAGCTTCTCCAATAAAAATGTCACCTACCAAGCTGTCATTGATAATCTAAATATTTTAGATTACGACTATTATTTCAAGTTAACAGATGCTATTTTAACCGAAGACGCAGCACAATCCTTACTGCTTTTCAATGAAATTTTGAACCACGGATTTGATGGCAGTCATTTCGTTGCAGGTCTGTCATCGCATTTCAGAAACTTGCTCGTTGCCAAAGAACCGTCAACTTTAAAATTGCTAGAAGTTAGTGATAGTATTCGTCAAAAATATCTGCAGCAAGCTCAAAAGGCTTCTCCGGGATTTTTGTTATCAGCATTGAATATTTCCAATCAATGTGAAATTAACTATAAGACGAGTAAAAATCAACGTTTACAGGTCGAACTTTCACTTCTCAAGACCTGCCATATAGCACATGCGATCAAATTGAGCCAGCTTGGATCCGTCCAGATGTCTTCGGCCAGCGAGGAAGTAAAAAAAAAACTTCCTGAGCCAATAGCAGCACAGCCAAAACAAGGGGCTTCGGCTGTCGTTACACCTCCGATAATTTCATCAAGCAATGTTCCTGTTATTGAAAAACAGGTTGCGCCGCCACCTCCACAAGCTACCCCTGTAAATTATCAGGCTTCGGACGCAAAGGCCGAACCGAAAAAGGATCCTGTTTCGAATGTTCCTCCAAAAGTGAAAAAAGGAGGGTGGGGGGCTTCCGCTTCGGCAATTATTCCTTCTTTGCCCGACTTGAATACCATATACGATAACAATACGGTTGCCAAAGAAGGGGACGAACCAGAATTGATACGTGGAAGCGAACAACGTGAGGTTTCATTCGATCAATTTATTGCAGTTTGGAACAGTTATGCTGAACAGCTTAAAGCAGAAAACAAGATTAACCTATACACCATGATGACGGCCATGCAGCCCCGATTAAATGGTGTATTGATTGAAATTGATGTTGAAAATGGAGTTCAGATGGATGTATTGCAAAGTGCAAAGGTCGATGTACTGAATTATCTGCGTGTGAAGCTCCAGAATTTTTCGTTGGATCTAAAGGGGGTGATGATGGAGCACACTATTTCGCGCAAACCCTATACCTCACAGGAGAAGTATCAAGCCATGGTCAATAAAAACCCACTATTGGATACGTTGCGGAAGGAGTTCAACTTGGGGCTAAGCTAATTCGGAGACTTTAATTGTTGTTTATTTTTGTACATTTGCAATCTCTTCTATGAAGAGCAGAATATTTAGTTTTTATTATGCAAGGAAATTTTCAGAGACGTGATCGCGACCACGGCGAAAGACGTGAGGTGAATCAGATGGTATTTGGTATTCGTGCTGTTATGGAAGCAATCGATAGCGGTAAAGAGATCGAGTCATTGTTTATACAGCGTGGTTTGAGTGGTAGTTTGATTCTAGAATTGAAAGCCTTGCTAAAAGAGCATAATATCGCTTTTCAACAGGTGCCGATCGAGAAGTTAAACCGGATAACACGTAAAAACCATCAAGGTGTAATCGCTGTCATTTCGCCAATCACCTATCACGATATTGAAGATCTTCTACCACAGATTTATGAAAAGGGTGAAACACCTTTACTTTTGATGTTGGATGGAGTAACAGACGTGCGTAATTTAGGCGCTATCGCGCGGACAGCTGAATGTTCGGGTGTTCATGCGATCATTGTTCCCAAAAAAGGCTCTGCTGAAGTTAATCCTGACGCGATAAAAACATCCGCGGGCGCACTTTATAAAATCCCTGTTTGCCGCCACGACAGCCTTTCAAAAGTAGGTAAATTTTTGATTGATTCTGGTGTACAGTTAGTCGCTAGTACAGAGAAAACGACGACGAGTATATACGATGTCGATTATACGGCCCCTACCTGTGTGGTTATGGGGGCGGAGGATATCGGTGTATCCAATGACCTAATCCGTATTGCGGACAACCTTGCAAAGATTCCAATGTATGGTGAAATCAGTTCATTAAATGTATCAGTTTCTGCGGCAGTTGTGATCTACGAAGCAATTCGCCAACGGATTGCTAAAAAGTAGCACCATACTTTATTGATAATAAAAAATCCTTTGTATTTTAACAAAGGATTTTTTTGTAAGCTAGATTTGATAAATTTGCTCGATCTCTCGTTCGTATTTTTGTAGGATAACTTTTCTTTTCATCTTTAAAGTAGGGGTCAATTCACCGGTCTCAATCGTCATTTCATTAGGGATGATGGCAAATTTTTTGATTTGTTCCCAGTTTCCAAAATTTTTATTGATACGGTTTAGTTCCGACTCGATTTTCTGCTTCAATTCAGGGCTGTTTAGAAAATCTCGTCTAGAAAGATCTGCCAGGGTGGGAAATGCTGTTTTCGACCATTCTAAGAGATTTTTATAGTTGGAAAAAATCAAAGCTGCAGGAAACTTACGGCCTTCTCCAAGTACCATGGCCTGTTCGATAAATGGAGATTCTACCAGCTTCGATTCAATCTGCTGAGGAACAATATATTTTCCTCCAGAGGTCTTGAACATCTCTTTCTTTCGATCGATAATTTTAAGGAATTTGCCATCTACCCATTCGCCAATGTCTCCTGTGTACAACCAACCATCTTTAATTGCTTCTGCTGTAGCCTCCGGATTTTTATAATAACCGATCATATTATTTTCTCCTTTCGTCAATATTTCACCATCGGGCGCAAGCTTAATTTCGATATGAATTAATGGCAAGCCAACTGTTCCAATTTTCATACCTCTTCTATAACAGTTTACGGCGATACATGGTCCGGCTTCAGTAAGACCATAGCCTTCATAGATCGGAATTCCTGCAGCCATGTATAGACGGATTAACCTTTGCTGTAGTGCAGCGCTTCCAGAAGCAATTCCCTTGATATCATCACCGAAGGCCTTGCGCCATTTTGAAAAAACTAATTTACGGGCAATTTTCAACTGAAGATCATACCACCATGAGCGCCCCTCGAGTTTGTATTTTTCGCCGAGGTTTATAGACCAGAAGAATAGTTTCCGCTTAATCCCTGTTAGCTGTTCTCCCGTTGCCATAATCTTTTCATAAACTTTCTCCAAAACCCGAGGAACAGCAGAGAAAATATGTGGCTTTACAGATTTAAAGTCTTCACCTATTGTATCCATGGATTGAGCAAAGAAGATTGTCAAGCCTTTGTACATATACACATATTGGAACACGCGCTCATAGGCATGGCAAACTGGAAGAAAGGAGAGTGCCCGGTCGCCACGTTGAACAGGAAAGGAATATTCGCTACTATAAGTATCTGCCAATAAATTTTTATGAGACAACATAACGCCTTTTGGGTTTCCTGTTGTTCCAGAGGTATAAATGATGGACGCCAAAGCATCGGGTTTTATATGATCACGTAGCTGGTTTAGCGTTTCATCTGTAATAATCTTCCCACTTGCAACGAAATCCTTCCAATGGTTGAGATCATCTTCTTTTTCGAAGCTGTAGATCGCATTTAATTGAGGACAATCATCTTTTATCGTTAATATCTTTGTATAGAGTTCTTTTGAACTGACAATGCAGGTTTTAATTTCGGCATGATTGAAAATATAGGTATAATCCAACGTCGAAATATTGGGGTAAATCGCGACAACAACAGCGCCAATTTGTTGGATAGCAAAGTCAAGTATATTCCATTCGACACGGTTTTCACTAATCAAGGCCACCTTTTCTCCAGGTTGCACCCCTAGTGCGATCAGACCTTTCGATGTCTGGTTAACTTGCTCAATAAATTCAGTATTGCTCAGTTTTACCCATTTGTTATCTTTTTTAAATGAAAACATAGGAAAGTCTGGTGCAATATCATATTGAAGATATGCTAAATCAAATAATCTCGTTGCTGTTGGCATAGTGAAAATCCAGTTCTTATAATACAGCTAATTTACGTTTTTTTATAGAGACCGCCGTATTCAATTCATGGATTAATGCGTATGTAAGAGGAGATGGTGGTATACAGAAAAAGACTCTGGTATATCAAGCTATGTGCTTTTATACCAGAGTCTTTAAACTCTATTTTAAATACTGTTTACTTAGTATTTACTTTTTGATTCTTTACGTTTTCCAGAGAAATCACGGAAGCCACCGCCATTGTTGCTGCTACGCTCACGTCTCTCGCCGCTGAATCCGCCTTCACGTCTTCCGCTGCGCTCGCCGCCACCATATCCACCTTCACGTCTTCCACCGCGATCACCGCCACGATATCCACCTTCACGTCTTCCGCCACGTTCACCACCACGGCTTCTTCCGCCACGGTCGCTACGGCCTTCACTTTTTCCTTCACCAGATACTTCGATGCGTACTTGACGACCGTTGTAATCTACGTTCTGGAATCCTTGGAATACTTTCTCAACCTCAGCATCTTGAACTTCAAAGAATGTAAATACACCCTTTAAATCAATTTTACCAATAGATTTTCCTGAAATGTTCGCATTGTTACAGATAAAGCCCAACATGTCTCCACGAGAGAATTCATCTACTGAGCCTAAGTTCATAAATAAACGCGTGTAACCTTTTGAACCTTCACGAGAACGACCATCACGTCTATC
Organism: Sphingobacterium sp. 2149; assembly: GCF_031455655.1. NCBI lineage: Bacteria > Pseudomonadati > Bacteroidota > Sphingobacteriia > Sphingobacteriales > Sphingobacteriaceae > Sphingobacterium > Sphingobacterium sp. 2149. The sequence continues at coordinate 240,879 of NZ_JAVDTD010000007.1, forward strand.
ACCGCGGTCTTCACGAGAACCGTCACGCGCTTCGATATTTAAATCTGGAGCGTTTTTGTAATAATCCAAGAAACGGTTGAACTCAAGAGAAGCAAATCTTTTGATGATATCTTCTTTGGAAAGAGATTCCAAATTTTCCATAATTGCTGGCAAGAATGGGCTGATTTGTTCATCGTTCACTTCAACATTTTCAATCTTTTTAACGATCGAAAATAATTGTTTTTCGCAAACTTCAGCACCTTGAGGGACTTGCTTTTTCTCAAAAGGCTTACCAATGATCTTTTCAAGATGACGGATTTTACTCAATTCTTTCACATTAACTAACGAAAGAGAAATACCAGTTTTACCTGCACGGGCGGTACGGCCAGAGCGGTGTGTATAGTTTTCTGTTTCATCCGGTAACGAGAAGTTGATTACGTGCGTTACGTCACTAACATCAATACCACGGGCAGCTACATCTGTTGCAATCAAGAGTTGTAAGCTACGGTCACGGTAACGTTTCATTACCTTGTCACGTTGTTGTTGAGATAAGTCACCATGCAGCGAGTCTGCATTGTAACCATCTTTAATCAACGCTTCAGCAATGTCTTGCGTCTCGATTTTTGTACGACAAAATACGATACCAAAGATATCAGGATTTGAATCTACAATACGTTTGAACGCCGCATATTTATCTTTTGCTTTGATCAAATAGTAATGGTGTTCAATGTTGGCATTACCCGTATTTTTTGTACCTACAGTAAGCTCAACAGGATCGGTCATATAATTCTTTGCAATACGACGCACTTCAGAAGGCATCGTTGCCGAAAATAACCAAGTTTTTTTCTCGTCAGGGGTTTCTGACAAAATGTTGTTGATGTCTTCTTTGAAGCCCATATTGAGCATCTCGTCCGCTTCATCTAATACAACATACTTTACATTTGAGAAATCAATCGCATTTCTGCCAATGATATCCAACATACGACCTGGGGTCGCTACTACAATTTGCACTCCACGTCTAATTTGACGTAGCTGGTCTGAGATATTTGCACCTCCATATACAGCAACAACATGTACGTTGTTAACGTATTTAGCAAATTTTTCTAAATCTTTTGAGATTTGTAAACATAATTCCCGAGTAGGGCAAAGGATTAATGCCTGTGGGTGTTTTTGAGAAAAGTCTAATTGCTCTAATAATGGAAGACCAAATGCCGCGGTCTTTCCTGTGCCAGTTTGGGCTAATCCGACAAAATCGTCGTTACCAGTCAATAAAACAGGAATGGCTTTTTCCTGAATTTCAGAAGGTTTTTCGAAACCTAATTCTGAGATGGCATTAACAACTTCCTCACGGATTCCCAGTTCTAAAAATGGGTTCATGAAATATTATATACAATAGGCACTATTGCCTAAGGCGTTGCAAAGATAAGAATAAAATCGGAATAAACAAATAATTTAAATAATTGATTTTTAATGAGATTGAAAAATCTCAAATCAAAGTGTAAAATTTGACCAACGGGATAGAGATAATTAAGGGTTGAAAAGTATTGTTTTCATGGTAAACTATTTTGCTTTTTTTTGTGCGTTCTTTATTCATTTATTAATAAAAACTTAATATCCCAACCTTATTTTTGATGTTAGTATGGATCAAATACCAATTATATATCAGCAGTGGCTAAGGGCTATTAAAGAACGGGATGATACTACTGCGTACGCTGCGTTATATCAATATTGTTGGAAAGATCTTTACCAGCACGCTGCCCGGCGTATTCGCGATTCCCAGGATGTGGAAGATATTCTTCAAGAACTGTTTGTTCAATTTTGGGAAAAGCGTCATACGATCGATATCCAGATGAACCTTCCTGCTTATCTCAAGGGAATGCTCAAATATAAAATTATAGATTTTTTCAATTCCAATAAAGCAAAAGATAGCCTACTGGATCATTGGAGCAAACATATTTTTGATTATGTACAGCATCATCCCGAAGAACTTGAAACTTACCTCCTACTAGAAAAGATGCTGGAAGATGAATTGGAAATTATGCCGCATAATATGCGGCAGGTACTTTTGCTAAAGTGGGAGCATTTATCAATTCGTGAGATCGCTTTACGCGTGGGACTTTCGGAGCAAACTGTGAAAAATAACCTTACCGAAGCATCCAAAAGACTTAGAAAAGCGATAGTTGATTATCAAAACGTTCAAAATGGTAGTTTTACTCTCTTGCTAATTTTTGTTTTGGACGAAATTTCCAGGTAAATAGCAGTTGTTTGTAAGTGATTGTGGACTAAAAATCGACTTAACAATTCTTTTATAAAACATTAACCATTTATTGAAGTACGTTCTGACATTTTTGAAGACTTGTATATAAACAGCAAGTAAAAAAAGTGAAAAGAAGAATTTTTGAATCCTTAATCTATAAATACCAGCAGAATAAAGCCGATAAGGCCGAAAGGTCCTTGATTGATCACTGGTATGATACGCTCGATCGACAGGAAATCCCTGAAGGAGAGGTTGATGAGGATCGGTTGTGGAATCGAATAGAGCAATGTATTATACAGACTAAGCCTAAGAAATCAGTCATTCGGAAGCTAAGCTATTGGAGCGGAGCAGTTGCCGCTAGCATGCTGTTGTGTTTTGGTGTTTTATTTTGGAAAAAGCAGCAAGATCTGAATTTCTCCCGAAACGAATTGAATTTAAAGCCGGGGTACAGAATTTTTGAAACCGGTGCGTCACAGCGTAAACGGGTGCTTTTAGTTGATGGATCTATTGTTGTGATGAATGCGTATTCCAAAATTAAATTGGATACGGTCTCCTACGACAGGAAGGATCGCGTTGTCGAACTTCTAGCTGGAGAGGCTTATTTTGAGGTCAAGAAAGATTCCACAAAAGCTTTTATTGTGAATGCCCGACAAATACAGACCAAGGTGCTGGGGACCTCTTTTACCGTGAAAAACTATGCGGAACTGGATGATATATCGGTGTCTGTATTTACAGGTAAAGTGCAGGTCATTGCCAATAATAATCCGCTGGGTGTGCTGACCCGTGGCGAACAGATCCGTTATACCAAAAATAACCACAATAGTAATCAGGAGACTTTTGATCTGACGACACGTAATAGCTGGATGGAGGGGAGAGTTTATCTTAAGCAAAGCAGTTTTGCAGAATTGGCACTGGCGGTCAAAAATATCTATGATGTGGATATTAAAACCGACGACCAGCGCATTGCCCAACAACGGTATAGCATGCCTATATCAAAGCAGCTGTCCTGGACGTCAACCCTAGAAAGTATCAAAGCAATTCATTACAACAAATCCAGGAAGGAGGGCAGGATAGTGCATATTTACTAGTTTGGGGATAAAAAAAGAGCTGACGACGGCCATCGTCAACTCTACATGATACACCATTTAGCGATGGTATAAATAACATATACAACAACTTATAGAGATATTATATACGCATACAAAATTATGAAATTTAAGCAATACGTTACGCAAAACGATATTAAGTTTATGATAAGGACATCGTTGGTAGGTTTACTTCTTTCGATCGTGTCTGCCGAAATGCTTTTAGCTTCGGGTGCATACGGCCAGTTACTCAATAAAAAGATTACAGTTTCTTTTAGTGAATCCACTATTCCGGCGGCTTTCGAACGTTTGGAATCCCAAAATATACATATCGCTTTCGATGCAGCGAAATATAATCTGGCAAAGAAAAAGGTAAATGCCAAAATCTTTAAAAGTAATAGTGTCCGCGATGTCATGCGTTATCTGCTCAGGGAGACTGACCTGATGGCTCATGACAACGGTGTCTATATTACATTGATCGAAAAACCAGTACAGCAGAATGGGTATATTTCAGGTAAAGTTATTGATGATCGCGGTCAGCCTTTGGCCAATGCCAGCATCAAACTGATCGGGGCCAATAAATCAACCCAGAGCGGTATCGATGGGAGCTATCTTTTAAATGCTGCACCAGGAACCTACATGTTGGAAGTCAGCTACCTGTCTTACCAGACTCAACGTGTTGAGGGGGTTAAAATACAGGGCGGACAACGGACGGGGTTAAACATTGCCATGAAGACGCAGGTAAATGCGCTAGAAACGGCTATTGTCAGTGTCTCGTTTAAAAAAGCTTCCGTAGCCGGATTGTACGCGGCGCAAAAAAATGCAGCGTCGGTGACGGACGGAATATCCGCCGAACAGATTGCCCGGACACCGGACAATGATATGGGGCAGGTTTTAAAACGTGTTACCGGATTGACCACCGTCAATAACCGGAACGTCATTGTGCGGGGGATGTCCGACCGCTACAATCAGGCCATGTTGGACGGTGTGGTGATTCCGAGTACTTCGCAGAATAGACGTGATTTTTCTTTTGATATTATACCGACGGAGATGGTGAGCTCGGTGGTGGTCAATAAAACGGCAACCCCGGATGTATCCGCTGAATTTTCCGGCGGACAGGTTTCGGTGAATACGATTGATATTCCTGAAGAGAATTTTACAACAATACAAATTGGATCAGGAAGTAATAGTCAAACTTTGGGGAAAGATTTTTACCGACTTGGAGAGCGACATACAAGTGAATATTTCGGTTTCTTTGACAAATCTTCAAAAATGCCCGATGGAATAAGAACCTGGCAATGGAACAGTAGGTCTTTACTATTAGATGCGCCCCCAGGTTATATTTTGACAGACGAGGAATTAAATAATACCCCTTTAAATCCAACTGAATTTGGCGATGCTGTGAAGTACAACGATTTGGACGCTATCGCACAGTCCAAACGCTTTAACAGTGATGCCATGAAGCAATATAAATATAAAGCTTACCCTAATCAGAATATGCGTTTGTCGCTTGGTCGCTTGTATCAGTTAAATAACGGAAATCGATTCGGCTTTGCAGCTTCGGTAAACTTTAGAAACGAGCAGAATATTGTTGCTTTCAATAATACGAGGGGGTCTGCATTAATTGGAGCGCACTATATAGATAGTACTGGTATCGGAGACAATGGTGCCGGCACCTCTTATCGCTTTAACAGTAACGCTGGATTGGTTGCAAATATGGGGTATCAAGCGGATGGATTTAAAGTTTCTTTACGAAATATATATGCACGTACATACGCTAATAATTACAATGAAAGTATTCGAAAAGTATACACTGACCCTGATCCAAAAGCAAATAGGCTGACGTATCAATTACCTGAGGCGATGTCGTTGCAGCAGCATCAGTTGATCGGAGAATATCAGCTGCCCTGGCAGGTAAAAGCGGAGGGAATGTTTACCATCAATAAGATTAAACAGCAAATATTAGATGAACGAAAGCTCTCCTATAGGATAACCACCACGATAGACGATCAACCTTATTTTCAAACACCTAATTTATTGACAACTGCTGGATTTTCTAATAAAGGGGCGGTAACTGATTGGCGAATGTGGACTAGTATAGATGAAACCGATTATAATTGGAGCGCTGCATTTTCTCGGAAATTTCAACGGGGGACAGGAGTATCAACTCTTGTAAAATTAGGTTACCAGGCTTGGACCAAAAAAAGAGCGTTGGATTTGTTTAAATTTTTACCTATGACACGATCGACCTTGGTTGGCAATGTTAGCATACCTGCCCCTCCAATTGAGTCGAGTTATGATAGATTATTTTCAAATGAAAATATCGGAAATGGAGATGGACAGGCATATTATTATGCAGAAGGTCTTGGCGGTAGATATTATAATGGAGAAATGAGTTCCCATGCACTTTTTTTAATGGCTGATCAAAGGCTATGGCAAAAATTGCGATTGGTGTATGGCGTAAGGGCTGAATATTTTGATCTTAATAGTAGACAGGAAGAACTATATAAAAGAAAGTATCAAAAGGGAGATACAAATGGTGCTGAAGCCTATGAACTTGGTGTAAAAGAAAATAACTGGCGGTTTTTACCATCTATTAATGCCACATTCAGTTTAACCAATACATTCAATATTCGAGGAAGTTATGCGCGTACGGTAATTCGTCCGGATTTTAGAGAGGTAGGTATGTTTGCGATGTATGATTTTGAATTAGATGGTTATGTGTCGGGAGAACAAGTGCAGAGTACTGTGATTGATAATCTGGATATGCGTTTTGAATGGTATCCGTCTTCCGGTGAAATAATATCCCTCACGGGCTATTATAAGTATTTAGACAAACCGATAGAGCTAGTACATCGAGGAGACGATAAGCGGAATTATACTTTTGCAAATATGGAATCTGCAAGGAATTTAGGATTAGAATTAGAAATTCGAAAAAACTTTGCCTTTATAGGCGATGAAGAATGGCTAAAAGATCTATTTATATCAGCTAATGGCACGCTTCTGAAATCAAAAGTCAATGTGTTATCCCATTGGGAAACTATTGATGGCGCCACCCCCGATGGACCTAAACGTCGCCAGTCGCGTTATCCGGGTCAAGATAGACCTTTGATGGGACAATCGCCATGGCTGTTAAATCTCGGGGTTGGTTATTGGGGCGATAATTTCGGAATTACGACAAGTTATAACCATAGGGGGTACCGGACAAATATCGGGAATTTTAACCTCTCAGCAGTTGAATATGAATTGGCTCCAAAGCAGTTGGATGCACAATTTTATGCACGTTTTTTAAATAAAAAAATGGAAGTCAAACTTAATTTAGCTAATCTGCTTGATGATTGGACACGCTATTATGAAAACACTGAAGGGTTTACGACTGCCAATGATCCTCAGACAGGTGACTATGTCACCACAAAAGTAAAGGGAGATAATAAATATAATAAAGCGGATGGGGATATAATAACCTATCGTAAAAAGGATGGAAGAAGATTTAATCTTTCAGTTACTTATAATTTTTAAATAAAATACCTGCGCGAGGCAGTTTCATATCACTCCTCAATAATGTACATAAGTTCCGCGTTTGTCCACGCCGCACAACAGGGAAATAAGACAGAAAAATACAGAAAACGGGTGATTGAAAACAACTATGCAACCTTATGAAATGCTATCCCATAGGGAAGCATAGTCTAAAAAATGATCTTGTGATGGCAAAACTAGTGATTATTTAACACAAAATGAAAAAAATCTTAACAGTAGCAAGCGTATGCGCAATCGCATTGGCTTCTTGTAACAAAGACAATGTAGGACCTAATTCAGATTTGAATGCTGGTTTGCCAAACAAACCTCAGGCAACGATCCCAACAGATGCTGCCGGTATTATTACGAAGACTACGCTATCTGCGGATACCGTATGGAAAATTGATGGAGTTGCTTTCGTAAGACCGGGTGCGACATTGACGATTCAAGCGGGGACTTACATTACTTCTGGTTTAACTAAAGCTTACGATGACCAAATCACCGGAATAACACAAAATATCAAAGGTGTTTTGGTTGTGCCTAAAACAGCGAAATTAATCGCTAACGGTACTGCTTCCGCACCAATCGTATTCACTTCTCCAAATGCGGCAGGATCTCGTAACCCTGGTGATTTCGGAGGGGTCGTATTGTTGGGTAGCGCAACGACCAATCAAGCTGCCACAAGGAGAATCGAAGGGATTCCTCAACCTGTGGGTGTAGACGTTACTTATGGTGGTACCAATGCTGCAGATAATTCAGGTTCATTGAAATATGTACGCATTGAATTTGCTGGTTATAACTTAACTGCTGATAACGAGATTAACGGACTAACATTGGGCGGTGTCGGTACTGGGACTACCTTGGAAAATATTCAGGTATCTTGGGGTAAAGATGATGCGTTCGAGTTTTTTGGGGGTACTGTTAATGCGAAATACTTAGTTGCATTATCAAATGACGATGACGATTTTGATTTTGATCATGGCTACACAGGAACAATTCAATATGCGTTGTCATTAAAAGATCCTAATTCGACGAATAGCACCTCTAGTGGTAGCTCGGATTCAAATGGTCTGGAGTCTGATAACGAGGGAACAGCACCATATTCTGCTACTCCTAAAACTCGCCCAGTATTGAAAAACTTTACTTTCTTAGGTATTAAGGATGCGACTGTGGCGAATACAAAACTGAAATTTGGTAACCGTTGGAGAAGAGCGTCAGAATACGATATCCAAAACTCAATTATCGCCGGTTATTCAACAGGTGCTGCATTCGAGGGTGGTGCAACAGGTACGTTTACGGGTAACGTTGTACACGCTTATACTGCAGCTTTTAGTGGCGGTACTCCTACAGGAAACCAAACAAATGTTTCAACCGATGCAACAACGTATTTGAAACTGGCGGGTGCTGGAAATATCTTTTATCCTACAACAACTTTATTTAACCCGGCTTCCTTAAGGCCGCTGTCGACTTCGCCAGCATATGGTGACGGCACGACGACTTATAAAGGTGCTTTCCATCCGACAACTGCTCCTTGGACAGCTACTTGGACTCAATTTAATCCAAAAAATTATTAATATTTATTTGTTGAGTGAGCCATTTTTATGGCTCACTTTTTTAAGTTGCTTCTATATGATAAAAAATATATTTCTATATTTTGGCGCCCTTTGGATCGGGTGTATGTTATCCTCCTGTCAAAAAGGCGAGATGGTTCAAATGCAGGATGAAATCGCACGCATTGCTTTTAGATCCTATAGTTCTGCGTCTGTGGATGTAAAAAGAGTAACGGTAGATGGAAAAGTTGCTAATCCAAGCGATGCTAATTTTATTTTTATACGAAATAAAGATGCCGATTCTTCATTGGTCGTTGCATTTAATAACAAGGATCAGGTGGTCTTAGCGCAACGACTGCCCCTCAAATCAGGATTAAATACCTTTGGTGTTCATAGTAAAAGTCCCATTGATCCTTCCTTGGTTGTTGGACCGAACCCTTTAGGTGATGATGTAAAGCCGATTCCGGGTGTGATACAGGTAAAGATATTGAATTATAACAGGACGATTTCACCAAAAGGCGAGCCGATTCGATTGGCGGTTTATCAAGGTAAACCTGTTTATGATGAAAGTTGGGGAATGGATTTGGTCAAATATGACGAAACTCCGATCCTGACTACTGGGTTGATATCGGATAAAATCACCGAAGAATTTATCAAGATACCAATTGATCCCCTTTTTGTAGCAAAGGCGCAGGTTTTGGATAGCGATTTAAAGCCAATCCTTGTGGATGGGCAAAATGTCTATTTGTTCTTTAATTTTTCGGTAGATGTAGGTATTGTATATCTTCCTCAAAAAGAATCCGATGCTTACTTAGATGTTGATGCAGTTTCTGAAATTGGCGGTATAGGCTATAGCTTGGAGAATATCTGGTTAAGAAAATAGGAGATTTGAAGAAATACAGCGAAGTCAATAATGAGGTTATAGGTAAATCAATTAGCATAAATTCATCATGAGAGGCATCAGTGATTTAAAACATCGAAAACTATTGGCGATCTCCTTGGAAATCCAGGGAGATCTGAAGCAGGTTGTAGATTCGGAAGTCCTTTACAAATTGCGTCGGGAATTTACCAATCTTAATGAACTCTCGTCCTCTTCGCAAGTTAGCCAAAAATGGGCAGACTGGAGCTGATCTACGTATGGTCATTACCTCATTGAATTCCTGCGCACACTGATAAAACTATTGTTCGGTCTTGTCCTGTGCACTCACGTCAATAGGTATTGTCTGATAACTACTGCCCATATATTTTGGAGTTAAAATATTCATTTTTTCTGTTGCATTGGCAAAACCCTTGGCTCCTGTAGTCTTATTGCTGATTGTTCGTAGTGCTTCCCGAATCAATGGATCTCTGGAATCACCTATCGGCACCAAAGGTAAAAAGGCAAACTCATCCGTTACTTTCTGCGGAGAAATTCCATTACTGTAATTTCCTTGTCCTGCTTTATTATATATTTTATAAATCATTGGGATCAAATGCCAGGCACGTTCAGCGCCATGAATTTCCTGGGGTGTAGTTAGTGTGGTCGATGCCATATCTTTTCCATAGGTTTTATTGCCAACCTGAACAACCTCCACATACGGAGCTAATCCATTCATTAACATTTCAGACGCAGATGCCGTGTTTGGCCCTGTAAGCATATAAATTCTTTTTAAATGTAAACCTTGTTTTAAAATGTCTTTCGCTGAAAATGAATAGCCATCAGGCTGACCTTGCAGTGCTGCTGCGAAGCTGTCTTCTCTATTTTTGATGTTTCTGTTACCTTGGTATCTGGCAAAAATGTCATTTTCTTTGATATCTGCTAATAAAAGTGCACAAAATGCAGCAAAAGCAACTTGTCCGCCTGGGTTGTAACGTAAATCTACAACCAGCTCCTGGACCTGTTGTGACTTGAAATGTTGGACAACTTCCAATAGTGAATAAGCGCCACTAAAGTCAAATTGGCTTAAAAAGATATAACCTACAGTGGGGGAGGTGGAGATAAGTTTAGCTGCATAGAGGACCGGTTGCGAAATATAGGAAGAGGGCAGATTGAATAGTTTACCATCGTTCCGCTTTAATTGCATCGTTGGTAACGGTAAGGATTTGTCTAGCAGTAATTGCATATTGCCTTGGTTTATGCGCTCATTGTTGATATGGCTTATGCTGTCGCCTCGCTGGAGACCCATTAAATATCCTTCGCTAAACGGAACAACTTGAGTAACCAGTTGGATGGTTTGATCAGTGGTTTGGACTTGTACCATATCGAATCCAAAGGTGTTTGTCAAGGTATTGCCATAGGTGTCGCTGTTAAGTGTCTGTAATATGCGGGAGTAATGGTCTTCTTGAAATAGGAGATTTTTAAAAAATAGATCGGGAGCTTGCTGATGATCATTTGTTTTCCCGATTTTATCGTTCCAATAATAGTATTGTTGCATCTGCTTTAACGTCCATTGATTGATCGTTGCATTTGACCCCGGATCGTTCAGCGACGGATCCTTTTCACAGGCGGAAAGAAGTAGTGAAAAAAGGGTTAAAACAAAAACGGTTGGTTTACGCATTTTTTAAGACTTAGCTTCATAAAAATACATATAATGTATGTATTGTTGGTGTTATCTTTTTGTTGTTCAGATGTTTATTTGTTATGAACACGAGGGAGATTTCAGGTTTAGTCCGTTAATGCCATAAAAAAAGGCATCCCTGGAGAGGGATGCCTTTGGGCTATATATCGAAGAATACCGATTAATAAAGTGTAAACTCTACGCGGCGGTTTTGTTGACGACCATCAGCAGTTTTATTGGATGCGATAGGTTGGTCAGGACCGTAGCCTGTAGCTTCAATGCGAGATGCATTAGCGCCTTGTGATACAAGATATGCTTTCACCGATTCAGCTCGTTCTTTTGATAGACGCATGTTCAATTCACGGGAACCTGTATTATCGGTGTGTCCAGCTAGTTTTAGACTGAAGTTTTTCTCGATTAACAGTTCTGCAACTTTATTCAATGTAGCGTATGAATTAGGACGTATTGTCGATTTTCCCAAATCGAATTCCAAGTTCTTAATGGCATCAGCAACTACTTTTCGGTCAGCTTCTGTCACAACAACCTTTTCTACAACTCTAGTTTCGTTTTTCACCACAATTGGACATCCAGAACCATCTACTTGTACACCTGAAGGAGTACCCGGGCATTTGTCATATTTGTTGGCAACACCGTCACCATCATCATCCTTCAAGTCACTGTTCAAACCATCCAATTGATTTTGTAGCGCTTGGTTCTTGGCATTTAAAGCATCATTTTGTGCTTTAAGGTCATCATACTTCAAGGTGTAGTCGTTGACTAATGTCGCGACAGGATTTGAATTGTTTAAAGCAGGTTTGCTACCACTACCCAATGCAAATTCTAAACCACCATGGATGTAAGTAAACAAGTCATTTTTATATTGACCGCCTTGAATGCCATCAAAGTTTTGGTTAACCCAGTTTAATTGATAACCTAGCTCGAAGTTAATACCTTTAGCGACAGCAAATTTAAATCCCATATCCAATGGTACGTAAATTTTAGAAATGCCATCCGCTTCCTGAGAAGTTGATCCGGTTGTTAAGGTAGTTTTGCTATTCATCACACCCACACCGATCGATGCATAAGGCTTGATGAAACTGTTGAAAAATCTCCAGTTGGTGTTGGCCGCTTGGAATTCTCCCGACAAGGCCGCTGACCAAGGTGTTTTAGCTTCAAAAGATTGTGTTCCATCTTTAAACGCTCCACCAGTTTTACCACCAAAGTAGCTCGCTTTGATGCCAAAAGAAGGAGAAATTTGCTTTTTAATGTAGGCACTATATCCCAAGTTCCACGCTAAATCCTCGTAGTTTGCACGGTTGAAGCCAGCAATGTTCGTTTGATTTGTCACCCCGGCACCAATACCGATGGACCATGTTCTATATTGTGCAGCTGGTCCAAATGGTGTTGTTCCTTCAATGGATGATACTTTCGCATTTTGAGCATTTGCATTAGTCGCAAATAAACCCGCTGATGCGAGCGCGAGTACGAATTGTAATTTTAGTTTCATATAATTTGTGTTTGTATAAACCGCTGCAAAAATAATAGTTTGAAAATTAAATTTGCTAAACGCTTGTAGTTGAAATATGACAATCAGATAAATAAAAAGGTGTTTTAACTTAAAAACACCTTTTTATTTATCTGATTTATTAGTTATTAATAAAGGGTGAACTCAACACGGCGGTTTTGTTGACGGCCAGCTGCATTTTTATTCGTTGCAATTGGTTGATCAGGACCATATCCGGTGGCCTCAATACGTGAAGCATTTGCGCCTTGCGATACTAAATACGCCTTTACAGCTTCTGCACGTTCTTTAGACAAACGCATGTTTAATTCGCGTGAGCCTGTATTATCGGTGTGACCAGCGAGCTTTAAGCTGAAATTCTTTTCGATTAATAATGCGGCAACTCTATTCAATGTTGCGTAAGAGCTTGAGCGAATAGTTGCTTTACCTAAATCAAACTCCAAGTTTTTGATCGCGTCAGCAACAACTTTTTTATCTGCTTCTGTAACGACAACTTTCTCTACGACTTTGGTTTCGTTTTTAACAACAATTGGACAACCCGATCCGTCCACTTGAACACCTGAAGGTGTGTCTGGGCATTTATCATATTTGTTAGCCACACCGTCGCCGTCGTCATCTTTCAGATCATTGTTAAGACCATCCAACTGTCCTTGTAATGCTTGATTTTTAGCATTCAACGCATCATTTTGAGCCTTTAAGTCATCATATTTAACCGTGTAGTCATTGACAAGGGTTGCGACAGGGTTAGAATTGTTTAAAGCAGGTTTGCTACCACTACCCAATGCAAATTCTAGGCCTGCGTGAGCATAAGTGAATAAGTCATTTTTGTATTGTTGACCCACTGGGTTAGCGGTACCCATTCTGTTGTCAAAACGTTGGTTCGCCCAATTCAATTGGTATCCGAGTTCAAAGTTGATACCTTTTGCTACGGCGAATTTAAAACCAAAATCTGCTGGTACATAAATCTTAGAATATGAGTCACCATATTCTCCTCTGTCCCCGTTAGCGATTGCAGCGGTCTCGGCGTTCATTACACCAACACCAATGGATGCGTACGGTTTAATAAAGCTGTTGAAAAATCTCCAGTTGGTATTTGCTGCTAAAAACTCGCCCGACAACGCTACAGACCAAGGTGTTTTAGTTTCAAATCCTGTTTGTTTATCGCTGTTATCGTAGCCTGATGTTTTTCCACCAAAATAAGTAGCTTTCAATCCAAAGGAAGGGGAGATTTGCTTCTTGATGTAAGCACTATAACCCAAATTCCAATCCAATTTATCGTAACCACCGTTGTTAAACTTGGCGATATTTTGCAAGCTCGTTACACCTGCTCCCACACCGATCGACCACGTTCTATATTGTGTTGCCGAGCCTAACGGTGTTGTGCCTTCAATTGATGCGTCTTTTGTGCTTTGCGCAAAGGATGCGGTGGATAAAATTCCTGCCGCAACAAGTAATCCTGATTTTTTAAGGCTAATTTTCATAATGCGTGTTTGTAAAATTATCTACTATAATACTGTTGTTAAATTAACTCACTGAACACTCTTGCAATAAATTTGCCAAAAATTATTTGGTTACTCTACACGTCCAAAGAAGTTTGGCACTTCAATTTCAAAAGCCAGATGCTTAACAATATTTTCAGTAAAAATGTTTTGAAAAAAAGTTTTCCTGCTTTTGGTAATCAAAATAACATCAATGTCTTCGTCCCGGATAATGGTATGAATACCGTTAGCAATATTCTCTCGAGAACCGGCAAAATAACTTGGGGATTTGACAATGTATGAAATGTCTTCAATGCCAGTTTCAGTAATAATCTCTTCGATCCAGTTTTCTAGTTTTTTTCCTAACACTTTGATTTCTAATTCATTTTTATTGATGTGAATCAATTGAAGATGAAAGTCTTTTCCATATAATGGAATTGCTTGTTTAAGCACTTCAAGTTCGCCAGGTTTGAAATTTGTTAACAACCCAATGGTATCTTTTTTTAGCTTTATCGCATTTTTTGGAACAGCTAAAACAGGTATTTTGGACTCTTTAATAACATCATAAGTATTACTTCCGATCAAAACAGATTCGAGCCCTGTGACTCCTTTTGTACCCATAATAATCGTTTGGTATGTCTCTTTTATCTCTTGTTTTTCCAGCGTTTCGGCCAAAATGCCGTTGTCAAATAATGTAGAAATTTTAAGTGAAGGATATTCTTGTAGAAGTTCGGCTACAAGCTTCTCCATTTTCTGATGAGCTTCCACCTCCGTAGGGTCTACTAAATGCTTCGCATTTGCAAATTTATTGCTGTGGGATGTGAACGAATGAAAGAGTGTGATCTCATTATTTGACATCGCAGCCACTTGCGCGGCATAAAATGCGGCTACTCGTGCATTTTCGGAATAATCGACAGGTATTAATAGTTTAGACATGGCTATAAGGTATTATGCTTTTGTGAAAAATATCGGGATTAACGGATGGCTAAATAATGCTTTTGCGACCGAACGCGAAAAGACACGTTCAAAGAATGATTTTCTCGATCTTGTCACTAATAGAATTTTAATCTTTTCGTTATGGATCATCTCGTTAATGACTTCTGGAACTGTATCTAGATCCTCAATATCACCTTGGATCGAATCAACTTCTATTGCAATATTGGTTACGCCGATATGTTTTTTGATCTTATATTTCCATACTTCAAGCTTATCCTCGATTCTATTTTCTGATGAGTGATCGTAGTGTACATGCATAAGTTTTAACTCAAAATCTTTACCGATAATATTGACAAAGTCTTTTACTGTATGGATCTCTTCTTCTTTAAAATTGGACAGTAGGCCGACAGTATCTATAGGTGTATAATATGCTTCGTTTGGAATGGCTAATACGGGTATTTTGGCTTTTTTGCTAATGACATACGTGGTGCTGCCAATAAGCTTACTGTCCTCATTGGTGATGCCCTTAGTGCCCATAACTAGAAAATCAAACTGATCCGGAGTAGCAAGTTCAGGTAGCGTTTCTGTAATCATACCTCGCTCGCATTGTGTCGATATTTGAAGTGTAGGATGTTGTAGCTTTATTGATTCTGCCAGATCTTTGATAAGGATATCTGCTTTAAAAATTGGAGAGTTTGCGTCATTAGGGCTGTTTTCTTCCTCGAACACCGCAGAAGCAGAGGTGTAATTGTGATAAAGGTGGAGCGCATAACCCTTTTCCAGGGATAGGTTCACCGCATAATTAACAGCATTGATAGCATGAGCCGAAAAATCTACCGGTAGTAGAATGTTTTTTTTCATTAGAAGGAATTTAATCTACAAAATCTAATCTTATTTATTTTGCACTAGGGAATGTGCTTGAAAGTATACCCAATTCCCTATTTTACTATCAAATGTAATAAAACAAATGTAATTGTGGATGACCTCAGGTCAAATAGTTTTTATCGTTTTACATGTGAAAGCTGAGAAGCTTTGCACAAATATGAATAACGAATAACACTTTTAGAATGTTATATTTAATATCAATTTGTGATTGCTGTCACCAATAAAATTGGTATGTCTTAACTGGCTGAATGTTAGCATCTGAATTTTTTGTTTGAAAAGTCAAAGTCGCACTTTTCGTTGTTTAGAGAAAACGGTCGTTTCAAGGTCAATATATGGAATTCCACATTGCATAACCTATCAATTTTGAGTAAGTTTGCACATATTTTTAGATAATTAAATGACAAGTAGAGAAATTCGTCAGGCCTTTTTGGACTTTTTTAAAAGTAAGGGGCATCAAATAGTACCATCAGCACCAGTAGTTGTAAAAAATGACCCAACTTTAATGTTTACCAATGCGGGAATGAATCAATTCAAAGATTTATTTCTGGGTGAAGCACCCATTAAATTTCCTCGCGTTGCCGATACTCAACGCTGTTTACGTGTTTCTGGAAAGCACAATGATCTGGAAGAAGTCGGCATTGACACCTATCATCACACGTTGTTTGAGATGTTAGGAAACTGGAGTTTCGGTGATTACTTTAAGAAAGAAGCGATTGCTTGGGCTTGGGAACTATTGACAGTTGTATATAAGTTAGACAAAGACCGTCTGTATGTAACTATTTTTGAAGGAGATGCCAAAGAAGGCTTGGAGCGTGATATGGAAGCTTTCAATTTCTGGAAAGAATGGATTAGCGAAGATAGAATTCTCCTTGGGAACAAGAAAGATAATTTTTGGGAAATGGGGGAGACAGGACCTTGTGGGCCTTGTTCCGAAATCCATTTTGATATGCGCAGCACAGAAGAGCGTGAACAAACTTCCGGACAGAGTTTGGTGAATGCAGACCACCCTCAAGTCATTGAGATCTGGAATCTCGTATTCATGCAATTTAATCGATTGAAAGATGGCTCGCTTCAGTCGCTACCAGCTAAACATGTTGATACTGGAATGGGCTTTGAGCGTTTGGTGCGATGCATACAGGGTAAGACTTCCAATTATGATACCGACGTATTTACACCTACTATCGATTTTATCGCTGAAAAATCAGGTATAAAATATGGTATAGATGAAAAGGCTGACATTGCCATGCGCGTAGTTTCTGATCATATCCGTGCAGTAAGTTTTGCAATTGCCGATGGCCAACTGCCATCCAACAATAAAGCAGGCTACGTGATTCGCCGTATTTTACGCCGCGCGGTACGTTATGCTTATACATTTTTAGGCTTTAAAACCCCTTTTATTAACGAAATTGTGCCTGTATTGGCGTCTCAGTTCGCAGGCGTATTTGATGAATTGATTCAACAACAGGATTTTGTACAGAAAGTGATCTTAGAAGAGGAGGTTTCGTTCCTTAGAACCTTGTCCACTGGCGTACAGCGATTTGAAAATTATGTGGAGAATAACGTTGTCATTAAGGGGGATTTTGCTTTCGAACTCTATGATACTTACGGATTCCCGATCGACTTAACGGAATTGTTAGCGCGTGAAAAAGGCTTAACTGTCGATATGGAAGGTTTCAGCCAAGCACTTCAAATTCAGAAAGATCGTTCTCGCGCTGCCACAGCGATTGACACCGGTGATTGGATTGAAGTAAATGAAGATGAAGGGTTTGAATTCGTAGGCTATGATACATTAACTGCCGTTACTGAGGTTGTTAAATACCGTAAAGTTGTAGCAAAAAATAAAGAGCAATTCCAATTGGTGCTTTCAGTTAGCCCCTTTTACGCTGAGGGTGGGGGCCAAGTGGGCGATTCTGGGGAATTGATTTCGGAATCAACAGGTGAGAAGATCTATATCACAGATACTAAAAAGGAAAATGGGCTATTTGTTCACTTTACAAACAAATTGCCGCTTGAATTGAAAGGTACATTTATAGCGCAGGTTGATAAAACCAAAAGAACCGATACCGAAAACAATCACTCAGCAACCCATTTATTACATGCAGCTTTGAAACAGGTATTGGGAAATCACGTGAACCAAAAGGGTTCATTGGTCAACGCCGATACTTTACGTTTTGATATCTCTCATTTTGCGAAAATGACCGACGAGGAGATTAAGCAGGTAGAGGATATTGTCAATGCTAAGATTCGCGAAAATATACCCTTGAAGGAAGAACGAAATGTTCCGTACCAACAGGCCCTTAATTCGGGTGTTACAGCCCTATTTGGGGAAAAATATGGCGATTTTGTGCGTGTGATTACTTTTGAAGATCAATATTCCAAAGAACTCTGTGGGGGTACACATGTCAAAGCAACGGGTCAGATCGGGTTTTTCAAAATTGTTTCCGAATCTGCTGTCGCCGCTGGTGTCCGTCGTATCGAAGCAATTACAGGAACGCGCTCAGCATCGGTTATCCGTGAACATTTCGAATTGGTTCATCACCTGAAAGAGCTCATGAATAATCCAAAGGATTTTGTGTCTGCGTTAGGTAAAATCATCGATGAGAATGGTGCCTTGAAGAAAGAAGTCGAGAAAAGTATCACAGAAAAATCGTTAGCCTTGAAGTCTGATTTAGAAGCAAAGATCCAGCAGGTTGGACCGATTAATTTCTTGTCTACCATTGTTGATCTTCCAAATGCTGAAGCTGTGAAAACATTGGCGTATGCTTTAAAAGGTGCTGTCATTAACTTGTTTTTAGTAATAGGTGCTGAATTTGATGGTAAGCCAAGCTTGACTGTTGTTTTATCCGACGAATTGGCTAAAGAAAAAGGATTAAATGCAAGTACAATTGTTCGAGAATTAGCTAAGGATATCCAAGGAGGGGGCGGTGGTCAGCCATTCTTCGCGACAGCTGGAGGTAAAAATCCTGCGGGATTAAAGGTCGCAATTGGGCGCGCAATAGACTTCTTGAAATAAATTTAGGAGCAGTTAAATAAGGCTATTAAGGATAGGTATTAACAACTAAAAATAAACGGATGAAAAAGGCAGTTTTTTTTGCGGTAGGAATTGTTGGTTTGATGATGAGTTGCCAAAATAAGGAGCAGTTTACCATTGCAGGAAATGTCGAAAATCCTGGCAATGTCAAAGTTATTTCGTTATATGAAGGGGATACAAAACTCGATTCTATGTTTTTTGGCGACAATAACAAATTTCAGTTTGTAAGACCTGCTAGCCAATCCAGATTATTATCTTTGCGGGTAGGTAAAAATCGGTATGATTTGATCGCCTCTCCTGGGGAGACAATTACTTTTAATACAGACCTTCATAAAGATGTCAATGATTACCAGGTGGAAGGTTCTGAATTGTCAAAAACGATACAGCCCTTTGCCAAAGAACGGAACTATCGCGATTATGTGCAGGATTCTTTGCAAACGGTATTTTCTAAGCTAACTTCAAACTCGACAGCAGACGAGATTGAAAAGATTCGTGCAGAATATAAAGCCAAATTTGCAGCAGTACTACGTACATATACGAAGAAAGCGGTAGATTTTTCGAATAAACACAATGATTTGGCTGGATTTTATGCCATCTCCACCTTAGATCCCGAAGTGGCCGAAAGTGAAATTATTGCTTATGCCGATAAAATAAAGGATGAATTTACGGAGAATAGGTACGTGACCCAATTTAAAGAGGAAACCCAAAAGCTAAAAAAAATGGCGATTGGGCAGCCTGCTCCTGAACTGATATCCTTTACACCATCCAATAAAGAAGTGAAGTTGTCTAGTTTTAAAGGTAAATATACATTGGTCGACTTTTGGGCTTCGTGGTGTATGCCTTGTCGTCAAGAGAACCCTAATCTTGTTCGGTTGTATAATGCCTTTCATGGTAAAGGATTTGAAATACTATCTGTTTCATTTGACGACAATCCTGGTTCATGGATGCGGGCTATCGAGGATGATAAGTTGACTTGGACACATGTATCTGATTTGAAAGCTTGGAGCTCGCCTGTTGTTATCGATTACCGGGTTAAAGCCTTGCCTACTTCCTACATCTTAGATCCGAACGGTTTTATTATAGCGAAAAATCTACGTGGAGGGGAGCTGGAGACGTTTTTGAAGAAAACAATTAAGTAATCCTTGTGTTATTGTTAAATAGCATATTACTTAATAATTTGGTAACATAGGGTTAACTGATTGTTATCATTTTGTTTATAATTTAGCAAAAAAAATAAGACAAATGAGTTCTTCGAAACAAAAGATTTTAATTGTTGATGACGAAAAGGATATCTTGGATTTAATTGCATTCAACTTAAATCGTGAAGGTTATCAGGTCTCTACAGCGCAAAATGGGGAAGAGGCGATCAACGTTGCCAAACAGGTAAATCCTGACCTGATCATTTTGGATGTGATGATGCCCAAGATGGATGGAATTGAAGCTTGTCGCATTATGCGGGCAATGCCTGAATTTAAAAGCACATTCATGGTATTTTTAACTGCTAGAAGCGAAGAGTATTCGGAGATTGCTGGATTTCACGTTGGTGCAGATGATTATATTGCAAAGCCAATTAAGCCCCGTGCTTTAATGAGTCGCATCAATGCTATCTTGAGGAGAAATGCCACTGAAGAATCGGATGCCTCTGTTCAGGATAAAATTGAAATTTCCGACTTGGTTATTGATAGGGATTCATTCTTGGTCTACAAAGGAGAACAAAAGATTGTTCTAGCGAAGAAAGAGTTTGAGTTATTATATCTATTGGCATCAAAACCAAATAAGGTGTTTACACGCGAGCAGATCTTAAAGAGTATTTGGGAAGATTCTGTTGTAGTAACCAATCGCACGATTGACGTCCATATCCGCAAGCTGCGCGAAAAGATAGGTGACGATTATGTAACCACTGTAAAAGGTGTGGGATACAAATTCGATAAAGAATAAAGGAAGAGGCTCAGGCCTCTTCTTTGTTTTTCAAATCCTTGGGAAAGAAATCCCAATTTAGGCAAGACCTTTAAGATCTGACAGGCAAAGGTTATTCGACACTTTTCTTGCGCAGGATGCCTAAATCGTATTGATGAAACTACAGTTGCGGTATCGAACTCTTTCGCAAGATCATTTGATATCACGGTTACAAATCTTTACTTTTGACCTAAAGCAAAGTAAAAAATCAACATGTCATCTATTCTTATAAAATCTGCACAACTTGTTAATGAAGGTAAAGTTGAGGTTGCTGACGTATATATCAGCAATGGTCGAATCGAAATGATTGCTCAGGAAATTAACCATCCTGCTGATCAAGAAATCAATGCGGAGGGACTACATTTATTCCCTGGGCTTATTGATGATCAAGTTCATTTCAGGGAACCAGGATTAACATATAAAGCGGATATATGGCATGAAAGCCGCGCAGCAGTGGCTGGAGGCACCACCTCCTTTATGGAAATGCCTAATACGGTTCCAAACACATTAACGCAGGAGTTACTTCAAGATAAGTATGATATTGCAGCTAGAAATTCGCTGGCCAATTATTCATTCTTTATGGGAGCGGCGAACGATAATCTTGAGGAGGTCCTCAAAACGAATCCGAAGAATGTATGTGGCATAAAAGTTTTTATGGGTTCCTCTACTGGAAATATGTTGGTGGATAATGAAAAAGCATTGGAAGGGATCTTTGCGAATGCTCCAACCTTAGTAGCTACGCATTGTGAAGATGAGGCGACGATAAAGGCCAATCTGGCTTTATTTAAAGAGAAATATGGCGAAAGTGGACTGAAAATTGAGATGCATCCCCTAATTCGTTCTGAAGAGGCTTGTTACTTATCATCCTCAAAAGCTGTCGAACTCGCAAAAAAATACCATACGCGCTTGCATATTCTTCATATATCAACTGCCAGAGAAATTGCACTATTTACGAATGATATTCCATTAAAAGATAAAAAAATTACCGCTGAAGCTTGTATTCATCACCTGTGGTTTTCTGACCAGGATTACGCCTCAAAAGGTAACTTTATCAAATGGAATCCAGCGGTGAAAACAGCGAATGATCGCGACCAGATTCTAAAAGCTGTACTGGATGGTCATATCGATGTGATAGCGACAGATCACGCTCCGCATACCATGGAGGAAAAATCTCAGGCCTACGCTTCCGCGCCAAGTGGAGGGCCTCTTGTGCAGCACGCATTGCAAGCTTTGCTCGATATGGTCAAAGCCGATAAAATGACCTTGGAACAATTGGTGCAAAAGTCTGCACATAATACGGCTACATTGTTCGAAATTGAAGATAGAGGTTACATTCGTGAGGGATATTGGGCAGACCTTGTGTTGGTCGATCTGAATAAACCTTATACGGTATCGAAAGCGAATATCCTGTCGAAATGCGGCTGGTCGCCATTTGAGGGACACACGTTTAGTTCAACGATTGAACATACTCTCGTATCAGGTAAACTTGCTTTCTCCAATGGACAACTTATTGAAAAAGGTGCTGGTGAACGTCTGTTGTTTAACCGATAGTATTTAGCAATGGAAAAAAGAGCCTTTCTAAAATCGATTGCTTTAAGCCTGTTGTCTATTCCTGTACTTGGAATGGGGCAGCCAACCGGAGATAGAGACGAATTGTACGGTCAGGCTGCTTTGCTTGCAACGAGGTTAAAATTAGGGGATACCATAGGTTTAATAACGCCTGCTGGTGTATTGGATGATGAAGAGTCGATTAGCATTGCACGTGAGATATTTGAGACACTGGGTTTTAAAGTAAAAGAAGGTAAACATATACGCAGCCGCTACGGTAATTTGGCCGGTACAGATCAGGAGCGTATAGCAGACATTCATGATATGTTTGCAGACAAGACCGTCAAAGCGATTGTTTGCATCAGAGGAGGTTCGGGTACATCACGTCTTTTAGATCGATTAGATTACAGACTGATCGCCAATAACCCCAAAATTTTATTGGGATATTCAGATATAACAGCATTAATTTTGGCATTATATGCCAAGACAGGACTTATAACGTTTCATGGTGCAGTGGGTATCAGTACCTGGACTAAGAAACTGGCAGAGGCTTTCAATGCTCAGTTTGTAGCCAATCAGCCAGAAATATTTGAAAACCCCAAGTCTAAAGGTGATAGCATTGTACAGACCAAAGACCGAATTGCCACAATTCATCCGGGTATAGTAGATGGGGTATTGCTTGGTGGAAATATGACCGTGTTGACCGGCTTATGTGGTTCACCTTATCTGCCAGATTTTAAAGATAAAATTCTTTTTCTCGAAGAGGTCGACGAAGATATGGAGCGTGTTGACCGTATGTTCTGTCAATTGAAAAATACTGGTGTACTGGGTGCGATTAAGGGTTTTATTTTTGGCAAGTGCACCAATTGTAAACCATCTGGTGGCTATGGATCCGTAACACTTGACCAATTGTTCAATGATTATATCAAACCGTTAAAAATACCCGCTTATACAGGGGCTGTCGTTGGGCATATCGCCGAACAGTTTATTTTGCCCGTAGGAGCAAAAGTCCGTGTAGATGCTTCGCAAGGAACGATTGCTTTAATGGAGCCTGCATTAAAAGATTAATATGAAATTAGTAAAAGTTGATTTCATCAAAGCCTTTTCTTTATATGAAGAAAAGGCTTTGATGCATAGAAGATTTAAACATGCTGATATTTTACCATTATTAGAAAATATCAGGAGCACTGGACGTTTTGCTGTATCGGAAATTGGGAAGTCCACTGAAGATCGTTCGATCTTTCGACTACAATACGGACAAGGGCCAATCAAGATACTTTTATGGTCACAAATGCATGGTGATGAACCTACGGCGACAATGGCCTTGTTTGATCTATTTAATTTTTTCAACGGAAAAGATGATGGTTTAGATGCCTTTAGAGATCACATAGCATCAAAAGTGACCTTGTATTTTATTCCGATGCTAAATCCTGATGGAACCGAACGGTTTCAGCGTAGGACAGCCATGGATGTGGATATGAACAGAGATGCAAGGGCAACAGCAACAGTGGAAGGGGCCTTATTGAAGGCGCAAGCCATGTTGCTAAAACCTGATTTTGCCTTTAACCTGCATAACCAAAACAATTACTACAACATTCCTGGAACAAATATGCCAGTGACAATTTCCCTATTGGCACCTGCCTATGACTATGCGCGGAGTATTAATGAAACTCGGGGAGATGCGATGCGGGTGATTGTCGGAATAAATAAAGTCCTTCAGGAATTTGTTCCAAAGGCGGTTGCAAGGTATGACGATGAGCATACACCGCGCGGTTTCGGTGATAATTTTCAAAAATGGGGCGCCAGGACGATCTTGATTGAATCAGGAGCTTATGTTGGTGATACCGAAAAAATGATGGTCCGAAAATGTAATTTCGTGGCTTTGTTAAAAGCATTTGAGGAAATTGCTGATCAATCCTTTAAACAGCATTCGGTTACCGATTATGATACAATTCCCTTCAATGATGAAAAGCTCCATGATGTGTTGCTGAGAAATTTGACCATTGAGCGGAGTGGTAAACCATTGCTTGTCGATGTTGCCATCCGGCAGAATGAAAAGACGATAGGCTCTGACTACTACGTAGAGGGTATTGTTGAAGATATTGGCGATTTGCAGGATTTTTATGGTTATGTAGATATTGATGTTGCAGGAACGGAGTTTGCTCCAGCCAAGATGTATATGGAGCCATTTGCTTCCCTGACCGATTTAGATGATACCATCGTGATGGGATTACTTGAAAAAGGCTATGCCGCTATTATTATTGAAAATGTGATCCCGGGAGAATTTTTGCATAACCTTCCAATTCGTGTATTAACTAAAAAAGCTATAGAATTTTCACAACAATTAGCTCTCGGAGCTCAAGCGGATTTTTTTCTTCGTAAAGAAGGCAAGAACATTTACGCCGTAGTTAATGGTTATGCGATCGATTTGAAAAAAACAATGCAACAGCAGTATAAAAATCAGATAAGTTAGGAATGCTTAATATAGCTCAAAAAAAAAAAAAGGTCACAGCCTGTGCTGTGACCTTTTTCTTTTTGAAACTACTAGTAGCCGGTATTCTGTTGATTTGCTATAGCTGGGTTTGCATTCATCTCATCCAGTGAAATAGGAAGAATGGTTTTAAAGAAGGTTCTATCGATCGTTTTTTGCCTATTTGTTGTGCTTATATTTCCTAAATCATCATCAAAAGTTATCGATTTGTTCCAGCGCATCATATCAAAGAAGCGGTGACCTTCTCCAAGGAGCTCTTTGCTTCTCTCATCGGCAATCATATCTAAAGTAATCGTGCCTGAGGTCGCAACATCTAATTTGGGAGAGCGTTGGCGTATTGCATTCAGGTAATTTGCTGCAAGGGCCTTGTCAGGAGATGATTTTAGTAGAGCAGCTTCAGCAGCGATAAGATATACTTCGGACAAACGGATGACCTTAATATTGACAGCGGTACTATTTGCTGTTGAATTTTTATCGCCAGCAAGCGTTGTGCTACCGCTATATTTATAGACCGCTCCTAAATGGGTGGTGCCGACTTCATCGTACGCCATAACACCCCATCTGACATCTGTCTCGTCTTTCTTAAGTTTGGCCAAGAATGGATCTGCGGCTATAAAGTTTCCCAATATGGCTGTACTGCCATGTCCTTTTCTGCGGAACATCGCACCCAGTGAACTAGTCCCTGCGTCAGCTTCATTCGGATAGACACCCAATTCTAGAATAGATTCAGTTCCAAACATACCTGTCCAGGATTTTACCCAGTTTTCATTGCTATACAATGTGTAGACTTTGGAGTCTATGACCTCCTGCGCTGATTTTAACGAATTATCATAATCATTCATATAGAGATACACACGAGCTTGCAGTGCTTTATTGGCGAAAAAATTGAAATATCCATCCGATTTGGATTTTGGCAATAAGCTCTCTGCATCCTTTAAATCCTGTACTATTTGTTTGTAGTTTTCCTCCACGGAGATACGTTTTTCCTGCGCGCTATATTCGAGTACTTTCGTTACATTAGGGATACCAAGGGCAGATTTTTCCATGTTGTAGGGTTTTCCGTACAACCTGACAAGATCAAAATTGATGAGGGCTCTTGCGGTCAATGCTTGTCCTTTATACGTATTAAAATTTTCTGTCGAGCCGGCAGCGATTAGTTTATCGATATTTGTCAAAAGATTATTGATCTGCACGAGTGTATGAAACCCTTGTGTCCAGATGCTTGAATAGGGATTAGAAGAGGCCGAATGATTAAATACATAAAGATAGTCATAACCGCGGCCCTGGGATGCAATCGTAAAGTCACCCCCTTTGGCATCAGCATAGAGCGGGAAATTTCGTCCATAGTAGGCGACATTTGCCATTTTACTCATTAATCCATTCATAATAACCTTTGCGTCAGCAGCAGTTTGGATGGAGGTATTGGAGTCCCCCATATTGGTCGGTGTGACATCCAAAAAATTGCTACATGAGCTGATTGCTAATGATATTGTTATGCACGAGGCAATAAAAAGCTTTTTCATAATACTGTTTTTTTTCGTTAAAAACTAAATTCAACACCGAAAGTGTACGTTTTTGCCAATGGTGTTTCCCAGCCCCGCGTACCAAATTGGTTAACTTCCGGATCCATATACTTGTATTTCGAAACGGTCAACAAATTGCTTCCATTGAAAAATACCCCTGCATTGGAGATACCAGCTCGTTTTAAAAAATCATTTGGTAATCTATAGCTCAACGAAATGTTTTTTAATCTAAGATATGACGCGTCAAACAGTTGTCTACTGCTGATCTGGTTCACATCTTCCAGATCTCTTCCGGTAACCATTGGGTAAGTTCCATCCGTATTTGAAGGTGACCAGCTATTTTCTGTAAAATAAGCGGCATGAATTCGTTCCCAATAATAGCCGTCATCGGCAACATCTTTGGATGTAGCATCATAAAGTTTGCCGCCAATTTTATAAGCAAAGTTCAATCCCAATGAAAAGTTTTTATAATCGATGTCAGAATTTATACCGCCATATAGTTTAGGATTAGCATTTCCGATGATGGTTTGTTTAGCTTTTTTGTAATCATAACTTGCCGCTTTTCCGTTAAAGATAAAATCGCCATCAGTGCCATCGTTTGTATACCAGACGTTTTTGCCATTGGTTTGATCTGTACCTGCCCATTCTAGACCAAAGAATGATAAGGACGATTCTCCTTCGCGATAAATAAATCGAGCTCTATCGTCTCCACCAGTGGGATCATACCAGACGATATCTCGTCCACCATATAATTTTGTAATCTTGGATCTGATGATTGCGGCATTTGCACTTAATGTCCATTTCCAATTTTCATTTTTAATGATATCTGAACCTAATTCAATCTCTATACCTTTATTGTTCATTTCGCCAACATTTCGCAATATGGAGCCGAAACCAGTAATTGTGGAGATCGGAACATTCTGTAAGAGATCCTTCGAGTCTCTGTTAAAATATTCAATTGTACCAAATAGTTTATTGTGGAATAGGCCAAATTCTAATGCGACGTTTGTGGAGTAATTTTTCTCCCAAGCTACGTCCGGATTGCCTAAATTATTTAGCCCACCACCTGGCTGCGTCATATATTTGTTGGAATAACTTGTTAAATTGCGCCAGGCAAAAAGATCCGTAGGTAATGTTCCATTTACCCCATAGGAACCTCTAATTCTTAGGTTATTGATTTCCTCAATCTGTTTAATAAAAGATTCCTTGGCCAAATTCCAGGAAGCAGCTAAAGACCAAAAGTTGCCCCAACGAGGACCTGGTGCCAAGCGGGATGAACCGTCCCTTCTAAAAGATGCCGAGGCAAAATAGCGTTCATCGTAGTTATATTCCGCCCGCGATAGTACAGACATCATATTATTGCCCCAAGAATAGGCGGACGCATCCAATATACCTGCAGTGGCGACTGTATGAAGTGATGAGGATGGTAAATCTTTACCTGTAGCACGGATAAAATCAGTCGTGTTTTTTTCAGCTTCGAAACCAGCTAATAACCCAATATTATGCAAGCCAAAGCTTTTGTTGTAATTGGCGGTTGTGGATGATACCAATTTTTCAATGGACGTAGACACCTCTGTGACCCGGCCATTGTCTGCCATACCGTTATAATGTTTAGCGCTATAATAGATGTGATCTTTGACCTCGGTTCTGTCATAGGAGAAAATGGTCTTCAATGTAAGTTCAGGTAACAGCTTTAATGATAAAGATTCTATAGCTGATAATTTACTTGTTTTCGAAGAGTTTTCCCATTCCTTGTTGTAATACAACGGATTATAAGCGAGACTACCATAACGTGCTGTATATTCGTTACCTGTTTTATAATCAGTTGGCCAATACATCTGCCATAATAAATTACTCGCTTGATACAGGTAATTTGTTCCTGTATTCCTGGTGTCATTCATCCCAATAAGCTTGTTTTTAGCGTAGTTGACGTTTGAACCAAATTCGAGATATTTCCCAATCTTTTGCGTTAAATTAATCCGACCATTGATTCTGTCGAAGTTATTCTCAATAATCCTGCTTTTGTCTTGCGTGTATCCTAAAGACGCATAGTAATTGGTTTTTTCTGTTGCTCCGCTTACCGAGATATCGTTGCTGTTGAATATCCCGGTTCTAAACAATGCTTTGTTCCAGTCATAATACTTACCATCTCGATTCTCTACACCATCTGTTTTTCCTGAGATATGTACATTTTCCCATTGTGAGGTTCCATCTGTGCTGAATTGATAGCCATGAATACCAAAACCAT
Source organism: Sphingobacterium sp. 2149 (assembly GCF_031455655.1). Classification (NCBI taxonomy): domain Bacteria; kingdom Pseudomonadati; phylum Bacteroidota; class Sphingobacteriia; order Sphingobacteriales; family Sphingobacteriaceae; genus Sphingobacterium; species Sphingobacterium sp. 2149. The sequence goes on from NZ_JAVDTD010000007.1 coordinate 269,421, forward strand.
AAGAAGAAGTTGGTTTACCGTAATTTGCCGAATTTGGATTCCAGTCCAAAGAATTTAAGCGGAATAAGGTGTTTTTATTCGCCTGTTCAGCCGTTTGACCAGCTGCTATTCTAGAGTCGTATAAAACACTATAGAGCATATTGATTTGATCCTGTACCGAAGCAGGTTCATTATTTTTGGTTGCCCAGGAAGGACTAATGCCGATAGAGGACTTGACATTGATCTTTGGATCTCCGTTTTTCCCCTTTTTTGTGGTGATGATGATGACACCGTTTGCCGCGCGGGAACCATAAAGGGAAGAAGCGGCAGCATCCTTAAGCACAGAAATAGATTCGATATCGCTGGGATTTAATGTGCTCATGACGTTGTTCGTATTGACAATATAGTCGCCCATCTGTCCGACACTACCCGAAATGACTGGAACACCGTCAATGACATAGAGTGGCTCGTTCGACGCGTTCATAGAGCCTATGCCTCGAATGCGTATAGCTGAAGTTGCACCTGCCTGACCAGATCCATTTGACATTTGCAGACCTGCAACACGGCCAGTAAGAGCTTTTTCAAACGAAGTGACAGGTTGTTTATCAATGGCATCTGATTTTACTTGTGCTGCCGAACCTGTATAGGTACTCTTTTTAGCCGTTCCATAGGCAATGACAATGACTTCGTCCAATGCCTGTTCATCACTGCTGAGTGAAATACTAATGGTTTTTCGGCCATTGACCTGAATTTCTTGTGGACTATAACCTACTGCAGAGATACTTAATATCGCGTTGGTGTTTGCGTTTAGCGTAAACAGGCCATTTTCGTTTGTTGAGGTTCCTTGGTTAGCGCTTTTTATAGTTATTGTAACTCCGCTAATTGGTTTTCCGTTGCTGTCTGTTATTTTACCAGCAATTTGGATCTGTTGCGCATATAAAGACTGCATCGAACTACAGGCTATGAGACACAACGTTGTGAGCACATGTTGTTTCATAAAAGTGTGAATTGATTAATTTAGTTTGTTAATATTTTGGTGCTGTCGGATGTTGGTCAAACTTGCGAAAGCAATTCAGTGCAATCTTTTTTTTAAGAAAAAAACATTGCACTGAATATAGGGTTATTTCCTTAAAATTCCAATTCCAGGACGGTCGGGAAGAAGGCAATTGCCATTGACAACGGTCATACCGTCATAAATGTCATTTCCGATCAATAAAGCACCATCTAAATCAGCCCAGTCTGTTAGGGGAGCGAGTTGTGCTGCTGCACTGATTGCACAGGATGTTTCGGTCATGCAACCGATCATAACTTTCATTTCCAGAGAACGCGCAAGCTCGGCCATACGTTTGGCCTCCCGCATGCCAGTACATTTCATCAATTTGATATTAATTCCTGAATACACGCCCTTTAGTGCAGGAACATCTACAAGTCGTTGACATCCTTCATCGGCAATTGTTGGTATCGGGCTGTTTTCGGTCAACCAGGCATTGTCATCTATCTGTTCCTTGGGCATCGGTTGCTCTAAGAAGTAAACGTTTCTTTCTGCAAGCCAGTGCGCCATCTCCAAGGCCTCTTCGCGCGTTTTCCAACCTTGATTGACGTCCGCGCACAGCGGGCGGTCTGTCACCTGCCGGATGGTATCAATAATCATTTTATCAGTATCCAGCCCAAGCTTTACTTTTAAAATTTTAAACTGATCCGCTTCGGCTACTTTTTTCCGTATCATTTCTTCGGAATCGATGCCTATTGTATACGATGTCGGCGGAATAAGATCAGGATTTAGTCCCCATATCTTATAATAAGGTTGGTTCATAATTTTCCCAAGGACATCATGCAGGGCGATATCAATTGCGGCTTTTGCGGCTGTATTTTTCAACGCAATCTGATCGATGTAATGTAAAATATCTTCGGTTTGAAAAGGAGAGTTGAACCCTGTCAGATCGATTTGATTGAGGAACGATAGGACACTTTCTTGCGATTCGCCAAGATAAGGAGGCATACTCGCTTCACCATAACCGACAATGCCGTCATACTCTAGTTCGGTCAATACAACCGGTGTTGTGCTTCTGCTGAAAGAAGCGACTGTAAAGACATGGTTCAGTGTTAGTGTATACGGGCGGAATCTTAATTTAAAGGCTCCAAAATCTTTATTGATCCATTGAGATTGGTTGCTCATCGTTATCTTATTTGTTGGTGTAATAATTGCTTTCAGCGACTTTTTGTATAGCGCTATCCTTCGTGCCGAGGTAACGGCGTGCAGCAACTACAGTACGGGTTTGGAAATCATCGTAGTTGGTGGCGTCCTTGAGCATGCTATTGATCCGAACCAAACCTGCCGCGTGAATAAAAGTGCCATTACCCATATAAAGCGCCACATGCGTCACTCGAGCATTTGGATTGTTATTTTTTCCTGCAGCAAAAAACAGTAAGTCGGCTGGTTTTAAGTTTTTAAGTGCTTTCTCAGGGTCAAAATGTCCTTCTTCGTCTAAAATATCAATTTTTTCTCCGGCTAGAACTTGTTGCGATGCATCTCTCGGTATCACAAAGCCGTTCATAAAGAAACTTGTTTTGGTAAAACCACTGCAGTCGACACCTTTTACCGAAGTTCCACCCCATAAATAGGGAAGACCCAACATGGTTTTCGCACTGGCGATAATATTTTCTGCTGTCGGATTGCGCGTTTCAAACCAATTTTTCAGTGTCAGGCTTTCTGACTTTTTAATATAGCCCAAACGTCCATCGGGATAGGCGATCTGATAAAAATTACCTTTCTGCCCTTTTAATTGTAGAATGTCACCATACACCAGGTCAGAAACGCGTTGACTCTTTTCATTTGGTTCGGAATATGATTTCCCGAATTCTGCAGTATAGATAACTTTTTCTGCTTGCCGCCAATGTTCCAATGCAATGTTGTCCATCACTTCAATGGACGAGGCCGGTACCCATGCAATATAACCGTCGGGTGTGCGGACACGATAGTCTCCACTTTTTTTCTGCAGAAGATCCACCTGTGTACCTAATAAAACCTGACTCGTTAACTCGGCCGCATTATCTGGAAATGTCCGCATATTGGCAACCGAAAGCCGAATCACTCCAGAAGTTTTTTCGCCTACACTGGCGTCAGGCAGGAACTGTACCTGAATATTAGCCGCTATTTCTTTTGCTTTTTGTTCCAAAACGAATTGAGCATCTTTCTCTGTTGTTTCAATCACATATTGGTTTTGTACGACATCCGCTTTTTGGATGGCCACGATTTTGGTTCTTTTATCAGGAGCAAATTGACTTTTTACGTTTTCTTGCAACTCTTTAACCTTAAAATACGTGGTGGAATCTAGCTGTTGTGCATAGCTGCTGCCGGTGCCAATAAGGCATGTATAGGCTAAAATAGCGAATTTTAGAGTGTTTTTCATGCGAATTAGTTTGTTTCTAAAGATAGGATTAATTCATAATATAAGGCAATTTTTAATGTCGATTTTTGAGTGATTTTGATGTTATGTTGCTAAAAAACGAATGGTTGGGTTTAATTTTAATAAAATTATCTAATTGCTAAAACCATTTTGTAATATTGCTTATTGATTGTGAAATCATAGGTTCTAGCGTGGTTTGACGCCTTTAAAATGCGAAATCCTGTGCTTTGGCGCAGGTCGCTTAAGTGGATTGAGGCGGATTTGGATGTAGTAGAATGCAGCGAAATCATACGTGCTCCTGATGTCAATGGGAGATTTGTTGTATTTGGGAGGCTAAAACCAGCTTTCAGCAATTGTTTGCCGCAAGGTTAAACCAAGATTTTATATAAAAGATGAATAAGAAAATGAGTTCAAGACGTAATTTCATTAAGCAAGGTTTGATGGCTGCTACGACAATGGGGGCCTTGACAGCATTTGATGCAAAAGGATTGACGGGTGCAGCAAATGGCAATTTGAAAAAATATCCTATTGTTATTTCCACGTGGGATTTCGGCATTGCAGCAAATAAAGCCGCTTGGGAAATATTGTCAAAGGGAGGGAAGGCATTAGATGCCGTAGAACAAGGCGTCCGTGTGCCCGAAGCCGATCTGAAAAATATGACCGTTGGTAAGGGGGGCTATCCCGATCGCGATGGGCATGTCACACTTGATGCCTGCATCATGGATTCGGACGGAAATTGCGGCGCTGTTGCCGGAATGGAAAAAATTGGACATCCAATATCTGTCGCACGCTTGGTTATGGAAAAAACACCTCATGTGATGCTTGTCGGCGAGGGTGCGTTGCAATTTGCTTTGGAAAATGGTTTTAAAGAAGAAAATCTATTGACTCCAGAAGGTGAAAAGGCTTGGAAGGAGTGGTTAAAAGAGAAGAAATACAAGCCGGTAGCCAATATCGAAAACCAGTCTTTTGCAGCGGAGCGCTTGCCTGGCAACCAGTATAACCACGATACGATCGGGATGTTGGCATTGGATGCCAGCGGGAATATATCTGGCGCCTGTACCACAAGTGGGATGGCTTTCAAAATGCATGGGCGTGTGGGAGATAGTCCGATTATTGGTGCTGGGCTGTATGTCGATAATGAAGTTGGAGGGGCCACATCTACGGGAGTGGGTGAAGAAGTGATACGCAATGTAGGTAGTTTTTTGGTTGTCGAATTGATGCGGCAGGGATATACGCCTGAAGATGCCTGTAAAGAAGCTGTTATGCGTATCGTGAAGAAAAAACCTGCGATTGCCAAAGAAATCCAAGTTGGATTCTTAGCCATCAATAAAAAAGGTGAATATGGTGCATATGCTTTACAACAAGGTTTTTCCTATGCAGTTTGCGACGGTGAACAGCAAGATTTACTCATCAAGGGAAAGCATTACTATTAAGATGAGGCGTGTCTGAATATGAGATCTTAGTGTTCAGAGATCATATAACGTAGACATTTATTTTGCAGTGATAGTAGGAGAAGTCATTGTATCATCAGCATTTAGGTGTTTGAATAATTAAATTAAAATACACAATAATATAAAAAGTATGAAAGCAACATTTGGAGGAGGATGTTTTTGGTGTACAGAAGTTATTTTCCAAAACACGGAAGGCGTGACATCAGTTTTGCCGGGATATATGGGCGGACACATAGATAACCCTACTTATGAGCAGGTTTGTACCGGTACTACGGATCATGTTGAGGTTGTTGAATTAGAGTATGATGAGGAATTGGTTAATTACGAGGATCTGTTGAAAATATTCTTTAAGACACATAATCCAACGACATTAAACCGTCAGGGCAACGATGTGGGTACACAGTATCGATCAGTTGTATTTTATCATAACGAAGAACAGGAGATCTTAGCAAAGAATTTCATTGATGAGTTGGACAATGAAGACGTGTATGAAGATCCTATCGTTACTGCAGTTGAGCCCGCTTCAACATTTTGGCTTGCCGAGGATTATCACCACAATTATTTCAACACCCATCCTGAAAATCCCTTCTGTTCGGTTGTTATTGCGCCGAAACTTCAAAAATTCTTTAAAGAATTTAAAGCATAAAAAGACAACATCAAAGTAACAGGAAGAGTTTCAAATGAAATAAAGGTGTAAAATAGGTTTTTGATATGCCGCAAATGTACAAACGAAGTATAGGATAAAAAATTGATAAGCATAAAAAAGGCTCGAACTGATCTTCGAGCCTTTTTTACGTACAGTATATGATTTAGAACATTTCCATCTGTCCTTTATCGTCGATTTGGATATCGTTTGGATTGGTTATTTCCAAGGTGATATCATCATTTTTGTCTGCTGGCTCATCCCCTTTTTGAGGAGTTGCTGTTGCGGTAGCTGTTGTTTCTACAGCAGCTTCAGTTGGTTGCGCTGTAGTTGTAGTATTTGCAGAAGTCGCCGTTGCTTTTTCTTTTTGACTTAAATCTTCGTCAGCAGTCAAGAGGACAACTGATTTTACGGTATGAAACGACAGACGATTTCCTTGCGCTTTTATTCCTTTTACATCGATGATTTCAGTCAAAGGTTGATCAAGAGTTTCTTCCGTTTGGGATTTGCCTTTTAAAATATCCAATTTGACGATGGGTTCAGTCGCATTACTCATTAAGATCAGTTTTGAACCTGCGTCTTCATTGATAAAGGAAATGCGCTTTCCAATAGGTTGATCGTCAAATTTAAAACGTTTGACAAAATATGTTCCGCTTTTTCCATCCTGATGGATTACAGTATAGACGTGGTCTGGATAATATTTTTCGATGCGGATCATTTTCTCATCAAAGTGGTTACTCAAATCAAAGTTTGATAATTCGTAGCTACCGTCCGAGAGTACTATTAATATCTTGTCATCGCCATCGAACTCACCCAAATACTGACCACGTTCATCAGCATTTAGCCGTTTCATAATGGTGTCGTACCATATTTTTCGTCCGGCCAATGTGGATACACCGGAGCTTTTAAAGCTGATTTTTTTAACAGGATATTTGGATACAATATTTCCTTGCGAAGCACGCCCTTTGATCGCTATTTCAGCAAAGTCCATATCAAAATTTAACTTGCGCAATTTTGTATGCGGTTTAAGCTGTATGTTGACTACCTCAGCTTCACCGTTCGGATTGGCTGTGAAATACAGAATTTTAGATCCTTTGGAACCTTTGGATACATCATATTCCTTATCCCGAGTGACACCCACCACAGCGAAACGTTTGATAAAACTGGTGCCCGTTTCACCTTCTTTATAGATGGCGTTATAGATTGTCCGCTCATCGCCTTTTTTGAACACAGCAACGTGGATAATTCCCTTTCCGACAAACACTTTATCCTGGATTTTACTGACAACGTATTTACCGTCCTCACGGAATACAATAATATCGTCTATATCAGAACAATCGCATACAAACTCATCTTTCTTCATGCCCGATCCAATAAATCCTTCTTCACGATTGACATAGAGTTTGGTGTTTGCCAAGGCAACTTGGGTAGCTTCTACTTTGTCGAATATGCGCAGTTCGGTTTTGCGTTCACGGTCTTTACTATATTTTTCACGTAACTTTTCAAACCATGCAATGGCATATTCTGTCAGTTGGCGTAAATGACGTTTGACTTCTTTGATCTCATTTTCGAGCGTCTTCATCATTTCGTCCGATTTTTTAACATCGAAACGTGTAATGCTGCTCATGGGTTTATCGATCAATTTCTTGTAATCTTCGGGGCGTATGTCCCGATAAAATTGATCAAAGAATGGTTCAAACAAGCGATTTAGAACTTGCACAACGGTATCGAAGTCACCTGCATTTTCGTAATCCGGATGTTTGTACATCCCATTCTGGATAAATATTTTTAATAGACTACTGAAGAATATTTTCTCTTGAAGATCGTTCAAACGAATCTCCAATTCTCTTTTCAATAGGTTTTTAGTGTTTATGGTATTCTCGATGAGAATATCATTGACACTCATAAAATGAGGTTTCTCATCCTTGATCACACAGGTATTGGGCGATATGGAGACCTCACAGGCTGTAAAGGCGTACAGGGCATCGATCGTTACATCCGGAGATATTCCGGGTGCTAAATGCACAATGATCTCGACATTTCCCGCGGTATTGTCCTCTATTTTTTTAATCTTAATCTTCCCTTTATCGTTGGCTGTAACGACACTTTCAATAAGACCGCCGGTTGTGGTTCCGAAGGGAATTTCTGTAATGGCGAGCGTCTTTTTGTCACGTTCCTCAATCTTTGCCCGTACACGGATTTTACCGCCACGTTGACCTTCATTATAATTTGAGACGTCGGCCATACCACCAGTAGGAAAGTCTGGGAATATATTTGGACGTTCACCGTTTAATACCTGAATTGACCCGTCAATAAGCTCAATGAAATTATGCGGCATGATCTTCGTCGCCAGCCCTACTGCGATCCCTTCGGCTCCTTGAGCCAATAATAGCGGGAATTTTACCGGTAAGGTAACAGGTTCGCGATTACGGCCATCGTAACTCAATTGCCACTCTGTTGTTTCGGGGTTAAAAACCACGTCATTGGCAAATTTGGATAGTCTTCCCTCGATGTAACGAGGAGCAGCCGCAGAATCGCCCGTAATGGGGAAGCCCCAATTCCCCTGACAGTCGATCAAAAGGTCTTTCTGTCCCAATTGTACCATGGCATCGCCAATAGAAGCATCACCATGTGGGTGATATTTCATCGTATTTCCGATGACGTTAGCAGCTTTATTATATCTACCATCATCCATTTCCTTTAGGGAATGGAGGATACGACGTTGTACGGGTTTTAAACCGTCATTAATATGTGGTACGGCTCTGTCCAAGATAACATAGGAGGCATAGTCCAAAAACCAGTTTTCGTAGAGACCCGATAAAGGTATCGTCTGACTTCCGCTTTCTGTTTTTCCTGATCCCAGGTCGTCTTGATTATCTTCCTTTGGGAAGTTTGTTTCGTCACTCATTTACTCAGCAATAGATTAAATTGTACAATACAGAAATGTTCGAAATATTATTTCATTCGAACGTGTAAAAATACAAAACCATTTTGTTTTATCACAGTGAAACTATGAAAAGTTAAAAAAATTAGCTTTTGAAACTAATATAATTAGTTTTATGGGGTGTCGGGAACCAAATCATACCAATAACAGGGGATATTCCATGGATCGAGATGAAATTGCTCTGTCACCTGAAAACCTGTTTTCTCCAACACATTTCGCGACCCCTTGTTTTGGATATGTGTGATGGCATGTACATCAAAATGGGTCAGGTGTTCTCGATAGTACTGCATACAGGCTAGCGCCGCTTCTGTCGCATAGCCTTTGCCCCAGGACTCCGTTCTGAAACGATAGCCGAGATCTAGAAATCCAATCCGCCCATTTTCCAATTCGTCAATATATTTGAATCCCGTCCAGCCTATCCAGTCGTTGCTTGATTTCTCAACGACCCCTAGACGACCTATACCGTATCGCTCATATTGTTGCTGAATATGGGTGATTACTTTTTTTATTTCTTCAATGGATTGTACAGGTTCGTTATTCAGAAAAGTATGAACCTCCGGCTGTGAATCCATTGCGAAAAAATAAGCAGCATCATCCAGCTGTATCGGGCGGATAATTAAACGTTCGGTTTCCAGTATTGGTAGGTATTTTTCCATAGTTTTTTATTCATGTTGAATGACTTGATCCTTAGTTATAGCCAAAGCTTATCGATATCTTTCTTCAGTATTTTTTCTTTCATTTCTTCCTCAAAGTCTCCAAATTGATCACTTTTGACGGATTTACTGATTCTGCCAGCTTCGAGTACCAAGATTTCATCGCAGGTATCTTTTAAAGTGGAAAAGATATGGGAGGAAATCAATATGATCTTTCCCATTGCTTTTAGACGGAGAATAATTTCTGTAAGAATGATACTGCTCTGCAGATCAATACCATTAAATGGTTCGTCCAGAATATAGTAATTATTGTTCTGCAGTAACGTTGCCGTCAGCGCAAGCTTTTTTTTCATCCCTGTGGAATAAGAGCTTGCATATTCCTTCAGCGGCAATTCGAAAATATTTCTTTCACTAAGATTTTTGATCTTCTTTCCACGCGCATCTGTTAGCAGATAAATATACTCTTCACCTGTCAGCTTCGACATGAAATAAGGATCCGAGGTTAAGTAGCCTAAATTATTCTTTAACGGTTGCAGAGCAGATGTTATAGTGCCTGTGGCCGTTTCAAGTCCTGCAAGACAACGAAATAGGGTTGTTTTTCCTGCACCATTTTCGCCAACAATGCCATATACCTTTCCACCGCTAAATGTATAAGAGATCTCGCGGAGTACCTGATGTTGTCCAAAGGATTTACTGAGATTCGTAAGCTCGATCATAAATGATTTTTAAGGTTGTTGATGGCTTTAATGTAATAAAAGGGCAATAGCGCAAGTATCAATGGATAAAAGCTAAAACAAAGCACTAAAGCAAAGCCTTCCGGGAAATTGATTTCTCTTGGGTAAGCGACATATTTTAATGTAATTGCAAAAGGAAGCAGAAAAAGTATACCTCCCAGCACAATGCAGGCATTGAATAACGCTGAGGGAAAGAGAAGGACGTAAACAAGGAGGAGAGGAAATGCAACTAGAAGACATTGCAAAATTCCCCGTCGAAATTTTCGCATGAGAAAGCCTCTTGGTGTATGATTATCATTCCAAAGGTAAAAAATCGGCTCCGGTAATTGATAATATAAAACGCAGGTGAGCCCAATGCATGCAACACAAAACAAGACAAGATTGGGATTGGCAGCATAAAAACCTATTCCAGCCAATAGATATAAAACGATTAAAAGAAGGTAACTCCGACGGAATCCGATAATAAATTCAAAAGGTTTTTTTGCGAATGGCGTCGGAATGGACTTGCCAAAAGCCTTAAATGTCAAAAATGCAAAAAGTGCAGCTAATACAATCAAAAAAAGTGCATATGGCCAATGATTATGAAGGAGAAGAATGACAAACGAAGGGATAACGACCAAGGCATTTTCCCATAGTCTGATTTTGTGAAAATCTCTTCTGCTGAATATGTTTTTGAGAAAATCATTCCTGTTTTTTTCCGTGAGTAGAAAAAGCAGTTGAAAATTACCCAGTATCAGGGCATAATAGCCAAAAATAGGGTATTGAAACAAAGCATAATAGACTAAGTAGCATAACCCAACCAATAGGAGATATGCGATCGGAACAGGTAGTCCTGTAGCTTTGATATGACGAACGAGTAATTTGTATTGGAGCTTTAAATAATTGCTTACCATGATAATTCAAACTTAGATAAATTACCTTTTATATGCAATATAATTGCATAGCATATAACGGCAAGTATTCGGTCCGATCTGTTCTTTTCGGCACTCCTGTTCGCTAAGCAATTTACCGATCTTTCACGTTGTCCATTGAAAAACTGATGATAGCGGAAATCCCTGTTTGCCTCGCATGCGTTTTCGAGACCTTTAAAGGCTAGTTGGCCTTGTGCCTTCGTTGCCAGCTCAGCATATAGGCCAGTGCAAGCAGCAAAACCACTGCATTGCCATACATAATGACGGGAATTCGAAGAATAACATCACTATAGTACAGGCCAGCAAGCAGTGCGCCAAGGCCTATTCCCGCTTCGAGCGAGATATACATGGTTGCTACGGCCTTGCCACGATGCTCGGGTAAGCTGAGGTCAATTGTCCAAGCATTGACAGCAGGCGAGAGTATGCCGGTGCCTGCCCCATAGATGCTTGCACCGATCATCATTCCAACAAAGCTATTGCCCATTCCGATAGCAACAAGTGCAATGGCAATAATGATTATTCCAACAACAATGACTTTCGGTCTTCCGTAACGGTCCGAGACTTTGCCGGATACAAAACGTATCAGTACCGATGCAATCGTAAAGGCCAGGAAAAATAGTCCTTTGTTTTTAATTCCTAAATATTCACTCCAGTCAGGAATTAAGGTTAGAATAACTCCATAAGCTGTGTAGGATAAAAAGGTGACGATTCCAGCGGGTAGCGCGCGCCATTCGATGATATCCTTGCGGTTTATTTTGAGCATCGAAAGATTAAATTTCTGTTTTTTTGCCAGTGTCTCCTTCATGTTAATGACGATAATAATGGAGAGAAGTGCCATGAGAGATGAACAGTAGAACATGATATTGATGCCAAAGGCCTCAAAGATGGCGCTGCCAATCGCTGGGCCAACAGCTGTACCGATGCTAAAAGCGAGTCCATGCATACCCAATGCTTCACCCCATCTTTTTTGGGGCACTAAATCAGCTACGTAAGCAGACGTTGAAGTCGGTTTAAAACCCGTAGAAAAGCCATGTATCAATCGTAGGAATAAAAAACCGGCGACAGACGTCAAGATAGGATAGAGAAATCCACAGATGAAACAGACGATGGATCCAATTGCCATGACCGGCACCCGCCCCCATCGGTCGGTCAATTTTCCACTGAAAGGCCGCGAAATTCCTGCGGTCAATGTAAACAAAGCGATGATTAAACCTTTGTATTCTGCTCCGCCCAAACTGCTCAGGTAATTAGGGAGCTCGGGGATAATCATATTGAAACTCGAAGAGAATAAGAGCGAGCTTAAGCAGAGTAAAATAAATTGTAACGTGTAGATGGATTTCTGTTCAGCTGGCATGGCGGAATTTTATTGTGGAATGTGGCAAATGTACAGTTTTCGGAGCGATGAATGGATTCTTAAACCAATTTTTGTCTAGAAATCTCACTACAGAAGATCGTTGTTGCTACAGCAACATTTAAGGACTCCGCCTGCCCTAAGCGTGGGATGGTAATGGCTTGATCGATCAATGCTGTTATTTCTTTGCTAATACCGTTTCCCTCATTGCCCATAACAATCAAGCCTTCATCGGTCCATTGGGTTTGATAGATGGATTGACCATGCAGTAGTGCACCATACACCTTCAGACCACTTGACTGTATAAATTCCCCTAAATCGGTATAATAGATCCGAAGTCTTGCCAGTGAGCCCATAGTTGCCTGTACTACTTTAGGATTGTAGGCGTCCACGGTACCTATAGAGCATATAATATGTTTGATGCCAAACCACTCCGCGGTGCGGATAATAGTGCCTAAATTGCCCGGATCCTGTATATCATCAAGCACAAGACTAAATTTATTTTTTAAGTTGTCTGATACAATCGTTTGTTGAGAGGGTAGTTTGACCAAAGCGAGAATTCCCTGCGGCGATTTCAACGCACTAATCTTTTGAAATTCAGTCTCCGTCAGTTCCTGGCATTTTATATTATGCGAGATTTTACCCACTTTTGTGCTGGCGTCGCCCGTATAGAAAATGGACTCAACCTGATAGCGAGAAGAGATAAATTCCATGACGGACTTTATACCCTCCACGATAAAAAGGCCCTGCTGTTTTCTAAACTTTTTATTTTGCAGAGACGTTATTAGACTGATTTGCGCTTTTGACAACATTTTTATTGATGATTATTTACCTTCGTTTTATCGGATTTGCAAGTATAACCTTTTTAGTGGCACTTTTTGCATCCTGCCGGTCTTCAAAATACCTTGACGATGACCAAGCTTTGGTTACAAAAGTACAGATTTCTGGTGTTACCCCTGCATTGAAAGAATCATCCGAAACATATATTTCCAATCAAATAAGACCTAATTCAAGGGTAAATCTCTTTATTTACAATACGTTCAATACTACAAACGGCCGCTATAAAACCAAGAAAATTCGGAATGTCGGTGAACCACCTCATTTGTTAGATTCGGCAATGGTCGATTTGTCCGCTAATCAAATCCGGCGATTTTTGTTTTCAAAAGGATATTTTAAAGCCAAAGTAACACCCGAAATCGCTGTTTCTAAGAAGCGCGCGCATATAGACTTTAAGGTTGATGCTGGTGCTCCTTATCAAATTAGAGGTGTAGATCGTAACTTTGAAGAAGCAGATATAAAAGATATCTTTGAGCGTGAGGTGCTGCCAAAGACTGCCGTCAAGCCAAATACGCAATATGATGCAGCAAAATTACTCGATGAAAGAGAGAAACTTTATGTTTCGATGCGGAACAACGGATATTACGATTATTTGCGGCAGTATATGCGTGCAGGTATTGATTCGGCTATAGCGGGTAATTTGATCGACCTCAAAATCAATGTCGAAAATCCATCGGATTCTACGATACATAAAAAGTATCAGATTGACAGTGTTTATATGACCATAAGGAATTATGGTACAATGTCGAAGAAGTCGCCGCGTCGCATTCAAGATTCAGCTAAACGACTCTTATTTGTTGATGAAACGAATAGCTTTCGTTGGAAACCGTTAGAGCGTTATATGTATTTGCGGTCAGGGAATTACTATTCGTTACAAGAGGAAAATAAATCCTATGACCGATTGTATGAGATGAATGGATTTCGTTCTGTCAAAATACAGTTTGTCAAGAAGGATTCCAATAAGCTTAATGTGCATTATGATTTTGTTCCAAGACCTCGAATGGGAAACCAGATAGAAGGTGAGTATACCTTTAGTTCGGGTATGAGTGGGTTCAATATCGGAAATACTTTTTCGCAACGTAATATTTTTGGAGGGTCAGAGCAATTGGAGGTTAAATTGCGCTACGGAGTTTTGTTTGACCCGCGATTGGCAGGAGGGCTTTCCAGTAAGATCTTTAACAATGATTTTCAGGCAGGGGTCAACTTGGTTATTCCGCGCTTGATGGTTCCTTTTCATATAAATCCGGGAGGGAAATTTGGCTTGCCTAAAACGACCTATTCCATGACATTGCAATTATTTGATCAGGATAAAACCTATTCAAACCGTTATTTTATTACGTCCTTAAATTATTCCTGGTATGAAACGGAGAACAAGTACCACAGCTTCACACCCATCGTATTGGAGTACCGGGATGGGCGCCTAGATTCCAATTTCCGGAACAAGCTCGTGCAAGAAGGCTATCAGCTGTATGTGCGGAGTAACGACCGCCAGTATTTCGGTCTGGGGACCCAGTATACCTTTGTGTTGAATGGAAAAAAATTGAATAGCAAGGAAGATTTTCAATATTTCAGAGGGACATTGGATGTTAGTGGAAACTTTTTGGATCTTATTAGTTCTTTGGCAAAATTGCCTAAGAATGCCGACGGAGAGAAAAAAATCTTTGGTGTGCCTTTTCTCCAGTATGCCAAAACTGAACTCGATTATCGTTTATATCGAAATCTTGGAGGAAATAGACAGTTTGTCTTCCGTTTTAATCCAGGGATAGCAATTCCATATGGTAACAACTCCAAATTGTTGATTTTTGAGAAGAGTTTCTATAGTGGCGGAATGAACGGTATCCGTGCTTGGCAGGCACGTACGTTGGGACCGGGTGCTTACAACCGCCAGAGTTTAAGTGAAGACCTGCGTTTAAATCTGCGTAATCTGGATCAACTCGGCGAAATTAAATTGGAAGCGAACGCAGAGTATCGTTTCCGGTTGCTCAATAATTTTTTGGGAGCCAAAATGAACGGAGCGACATTCGTAGATATGGGGAATGTTTGGCGTCTCAAGAAAGATGAAGAATTGAACCCCGGAGGAGAGTTTAAAATCAATAAATTTCTTGGGCAAGTCGCGATTGGTACCGGTTTTGGACTTCGTTTCGATTCAGACTATTTTGTGATCCGTTTAGATGCCGGACTTAAACTTAAAGACCCTCAGTTTTCAGGGGCCGATCAATGGGTTATTAAGCACTTTTTTGATTCTAAAGAATTTAAGGCACAGTACTATGAAACCCACAAACCAGACCGATACAATTTTATTCAATATAATTTTGGTATTGGTATGCCGTTTTAAAGCACCACGCTTCATTTATTTTGACTTGCTTTCATTGATACGAAATCTAGGTAGACCTTGGCGCTAACCAATAAGATTTTTGAGACTTGAAAAAATGGATTCGAAAATTTTGCCTAAATCTAACCCCTGGGAATGATTGAATAAAAAGAAAACAATGGCAAGCGCAATGGCTGTCATAATCACTTTTTTAAACATATAAGCGATTCCTAGTACGATAGCAGGAATAACTAAAAACATCAATCCACTAATGGCAAATGGAGAAAGGCCGCTATCACTCTTGTAGATGTAAAATAGGCGCCCTTTAGATGTTTGCTGGTTTTTATGGCTAAAGAAAACGAATGTTGATGACTCAATTTTCTGATTTGGGACAGCAACACCATCGTGAAACTGTAAAGGCTGAGAGAAACCATTGATCGTAAATAAGTAATTGCCATTGATGGTCTCGTTGGTATTTCCCAAGGAATCCAATGCAATAACTGCTAACTTTCCGTTTTTTGAAAGATTTTCTTTGACGATAAAGTTTTGGATATTTTGCTCTTGAGCAGCAGCCCAAAAAGGTATCATTAATAGAAAAAATATAATCTTTTTCATTTTTTTATTTTATACAAGTCTACATTGACCCACGCTGAATTTATTCTCCTAGTGTCAAGATCGCCTGGAACGTCGGCAGGGATCAACAAGCTTTATCCAATTTCTTTGAATTAAGACTGCAATTTTAGGTATTTTAATTTTCTTTTGGAAATGTTTAAAGTTTCCGATATACCGACACTTTTTAGTCGTACTCAGTCTCCTTTTACGGCAACAAGATAATGGAGGAGCCAGAGAGGCTCAGACCATTTGCATTTTTTACTTAAATAATCTTGTGTTCAATTAAATTTTACTAATTTTGACGCTAACCATATAAACTGTTGTCAATGAGGAGTATATTATTATTTTTTGTTTTGGTGAACGCTGTGTGTTTCGGCCAAAAAAATGAAAGTTATCTTATAAAACAAGAGCTATTCCTAGGAAATAAGCTAGCAAACTCCAAATCGACTTATGTGACCGTGTCTTCCAATAAGACATTATCGAAGCAAGCTTTTCCGTTGGAAATAAATACGAAAGCCATCACGTATACAGATCCGGAAAGACAATTCATCTTTTCGAGTTTATACCCAGATAGTAGCCTTAATGTTTTGTATTCGAGCATGTTGGCTGATGTTTTAATGCAATTGCATCAACCTATTTATTTTAATTTTCAAGGCGAGCAGACGATTGTCGATACGACTTCGCTCAAGAAGGAGATTCGGGTAAAAGCCCAGCATTGGGAGCTAACAGACGATGTCGCTGCAATGGTAGCTAACAATATGGCTGGTGTGGGGGCTGCGTTAAGCCAAGAGCTAAATCATGCCTATATAAACAAAGATTTCTTGAAAAGACTCCAAGTTGAGTCACAATTGGTGGACAGTAAAAGGTATAGCATGACAAAAAGCGATAAGCAGAAAGTATATTTAACCTTCAAAGATACTTCCAAACAGTTGGAAGGGGAGCTTGTGATTGCTAAGAAAGGCTGTAAACTTATCAGTCTAAATCAACGACAAACCTATACGTTTGATAATCGCCCTGTCTTAAGTACAACAAACATACAGCAATTGGAGACCATTATGCATCCTACTTACGACGAAACATATGCCGAAATGCTATTATCAAGCAGTTTTGTGAGCAAGAAATTATTGACCGATGGCGCAGTCGATAGTGTGAAAGTAGTGGAGTACATCAAGAAATACGATGCTATTTTTCCCAATGATAAGTTTTTTGTGCAGAAAAAGTTAAATCTACTTCAACAGATTAAAGACGATAAACAATACGACTTAACGTTGAAAAATACACCAGTAAATTTGTTTGCAGGAACACACCATCTCTCTAATCTGCTTTATAGAGGCGAGCTATCGAAGGACAAATTTATGGCTTTGATTCCTTTGCTGGACAAGGAAAAGAAATATAACTGGATACAGAATAGTTTGTACCAAGGGTATGCACCTTCGAAGGAATACCTATCTGCTAGTGAACAGATCGAACTATTATTGAATGGCTTTTCCGAATTGGAAAAACAATACATCTATCCTATGGTATTGTGGCAACGAATCGAGGATCTGGACAACGATCTACCACAATCTCGGAACCTATTTAATGAGCTGATGGGATTGAATGCTGATTATTGGACCAATGGAAATGCCGGGCGGTATGCTTTGATGATATATCAGCGGATGGTGCCGATTGATGAGGTGTTTAGCAGGCAAATGTTAAATGATATCATTGCAAAATTAACAACACTTTATGATACGGATCAAACTAAGGATAGACATATAACACGGGCGCATCTTGCCACCGCCTATTATTTTGCTTACCAATTAGTTCATAAAAATGATAGAAGAGAGGCCTTGGCCTATTTGGAGAAAGCTGCACTATATTCTCCAAAAAAAGATGCTGAAATTGCCTATGATTCTTATTACGATACGAACTTTTTAAAGGCTAAAAACAACTATTCGGAAGATTATCTGACCGAACTGGCTTCGACGGGCCAGAAGGATGTTGCCTTATCAAAATACATTAAAGAGTTTTTGACTGTGCAGGGAACAAGCTACAGGGGCCTACGTGATTTTTATCAACATTACTATTCAGATCAGAAGTTTAGCGAATTTTTTATGCAAAAAGTTGTTTCGCAGTTACCGGAAGCCCCTAATTTTATTTTAAAGAACTTACAAAATGGTCAAACAACAAATGATGATTTGAAAGGTAAATGGACATTGGTGGATTTTTGGGGTACCTGGTGTGGACCATGTGTTGCAGAAATGCCGAAACTCAATGATTTTTATGACCAGCTCAGGATAAATAAAGAAAGGTCGCAAAGAATTGGTTTTGTCAGTATTGCGTGTAGTGATACAGAAGATAAAGTGAAAAATTTTATTGCCAAAAACAATTATACGATACCCGTACTCATGTCGGACAATCGGGTGGAACGAGATTTTAATGTGCAGGGTTATCCGAGCAAGTATATTCTAACACCGGAGGGGAAGTTGATAGCGATGCCATTTGGTTTTGACTGGCAGCAGTTGTTAGAAGAAATAGCGTTTTTTTAACATAGTTCTCGCTATTTTATAATGTTTTTATCTAATCCCTATGAAATGAATAGCTAGTCATTGACCTTTTCATATACTTTTTTTTGTGCTACTTTCGTTATATTTAAACAGAAAGGGAATTAATTGATATTATAGCTAGAAATAATGTTAAAGCATTTAAAGTATATAGACGGCACATCAGATAAATTTTGGAAAATTCAAACAACTGGAGTAAGACATACCGTAACCTACGGTCGAAACGGAACGGCCGGACAAAGTAAAAGTAAAACATTCGACTCGGAAGCAGCCTGTCTAAAGGATGCCGAAAAGCTAATTGCTGAGAAGATAAAAAAAGGCTATTCTGAAGACGGTACTTTAGGCGTCGATCGTAGTGAAAAAGATTCAGCTGTTCGACCGCTTTCGGTTGCTAGCCGACGGAAAGAAGAAGCGGTAGAGTCACTGAGACTACTTATCAAAGAGGCAAGGATTGAAAATATCATCCCATTTTTGGAAGAATACGCTAGTGGCAACCTCGAAGTTTTAAAAAAAGAAATTCGTGCTGCCAAGCGCTACTGGGTTGATTATAGTGATCTCTCCAAAGATCCTGAATTTAAAAGTAAAGCCCAATACAACTGGGGTATACGAGGTACGAAGACACAGCAACGAGCGGTGAAGTTGCTGGCTCTGGCCACATTTTCCGGCTCAGATGCGGGTAGCTGGGATATTTTTCATGAGCTTTTAAATCAAGCGAAGAGCCATGACGTGATGCAAATCCTAAACTATGCCAAACCCAATTGGTTGGGCGGTTATTTATTGCAGTTAGTTCGTAAAAATGATTGGCAACGCATTACATATGATAATCTTCGCTTACTGGAGCAAATGGGACATATCGATTTTGAACCAGAGCTCTATGCAAGCTCCATTTCTGGTTTTAATCATTATGAATCAAAAAGGTTTTTTGAACAACTCACCACCGATGAATTGACAATCCAAAGAGATATTCCATTGGTGTTTGCTTACGAAACAGGGATTCAAAATGCCTATTGGAATTATGATTATCAGCATGCCGTCAATGAACTCTTATGGGATAAGGTGTTCGACACATTATTGGCCAATGGGAAAATTGATCCAGAACTTATCATCACCGGAGCGCTTGAAGCTCAAACCAAAAACTGGAATATTAATCTCAAAAGCTATTTCAGAAAGCTTATTGAACGGATGAAGCTTTCTGAAGATAAAGTGATCGAATACCAGCAAAAATTCTTTTCCTTATTGCATGCTGAATCTAGTGCCGTGATCAATTTTGTAGTTGATTATCTGAAGCCATTCCTCTCGCATAAGGATTTTCATTTACAGGAGTTTTTGGATTGGGCAGAATGTATCTTTATGCGGAGCGATGTTAAGTCAAGCCTGAAGACCCTTTTGATTCAATTTGATAAGCTATTGAAGCAAAAGCCAGCGTGGCGCGAACGATTTGTTTTACTGGCTGCAGATCTATTTATGATTTCGGACCTACAGTTGCAGGAAAGGGCAAGTAAGTTTATCTTAAAAAATCAGCATGAGCCTTTGGAAGCGTTATCTGACAAGCTTCAATTATATCAAACGCAAATGATGGGAACAATAGCGGTTGACCTAAAGCATCTTTTTCAAAAAGAGGGTTATTCAGAAGCTGAAATCTTGGCTGAGCTGAGCGGCCGTTCCGCCGAACGATATGTCTATCAGCCGACAGAATTTCGTTGCCTGAACGAAGCTTATGAATATCCGCAGACCTGGAACGAATTGTTTTTCAAGGTGGGAGAGGTCATCGGAGGCTCGGATCCTATTCAGGTGGAAATACTAATGAATGCCTGGGTGCAACAGACGGCCGTTTTTCCCCCCGACTATCAGATACAATTGGAGCCTTACATTAAGCAGCTAACAGGATCTTATCGTGAATCATCTTGGTACAACCATTTTTCAGGCGCCTTTATAAATATGTATTATAAGCCGACTGTAGTATATAAAGATAAAGATCGATACCACAATTACTCCAAATGGGTGAGTTTGATGGGCAGCCAATTGGAGTTACTGCAACGTTATCGGATTGATGGCATCTGCTTACCGCTGTTGAGTCTGCCGACGCATAAGCCGTTTTGGATTGCACCCTCCATACTCGTGCAGCGCATTTTGGCTTATCAGGAAGCAGACGTGAAAATTAATTTATTGGACTTATCCATTGCGCTAAGCCGTACAGTTCGTGAAGATTTAGAGGGTATCGAAGTACTGATAAAGCAAATTAAGGAACAGCAATTCCAAGATGTGATCAGTTATGCCCTAGGCCTGGATTCGATGAAACTATATCAACAATCCTGGCTGAAGAATTTATTGTCTTTCAAAGATTCCGATCAGGCAAGCTGGATTGGCGTATGGGCAACCGTGGCCCGTACGCATCATCGCGATACTTATTTTGAAGAATTTACCAAAGAGCCTTTGGCAGACATCCCCTTTGCTGCGGAGCCATTTCGTCCGGTATTGCAAATAGAACCAACGTATTATAACGGTTACAATTACACGACTAAAAAATCGGAAAAGGTATACAATGGTGATAAGCTGACGTATTATTTTCCGTCTTTCAAACACGGAGCTGAGACTTTTTTGTATCATAAAGATCTTTTTAATCGTGGCAATGATACGCTGTTGGCTTATTATTTGTATAGGGCGGATGTCCCTTTTATGCATAGCTTAATGCCGCAGAATACAGAAAGTCTTTCCATGTTCTTAACGGTGGGATTGAATGGTAAAAGTGATATTGGCGGAAAATCTTCAGCAGCTTATCTGCAGGAGATGTTGTACGATTTTTTCCGCTTTGATCAACAGTCCAATCTGTATCTGGCAACTTCGTTTTTCAATAAAGAGAAAGAAGTGCGTGCGATGGCGGTTGAAGTCATTTTGGCTGCAATTAACGAAAATAGATTGGACACCGCGGAATTAGGTGTGCAACTGGGACTGCTGCTCGGTAACGGCTATGGGCCAATTGGGCGATGCGTGGAAGTTCTGGAGCAATGTCGCGATATATCTTCGAAGCATAACAATGCGTTATTGCAGTTGCTGGAGATGGCTTTTATTCATTATAACATTGCCGAAAAGATGCCCACGAATTTTAAAAAGCTCATCGAATACTATTACGATTTGATGAATAAGGAACAATACAGTTTTTCAGCTGAACTGCAAGAGGTTTTTGGGAAGCTAGAGATATACAAGAGTTTACAACCCATTTTGAAAAAAATAAGACAATAAATATGGCCGAGCAAGATATAGCGATTAGCTATGCAAGAAATTCACAACTGACCCACCAATCGGGTATTCAGCAATTAGTATTAGCTCATCAGTCCGAATTGACAGAAGTCGCCAACGTGCCTTGTTTCTTTTGGGGGAGTTTGACGGATCCTCTGTTGACTTCTAAATGTTTGTTGACCTTGTCGAAAGTTGTGCGATCGAGTTTTGGACCCGTACCTCCGAGTTTACGGGATCCTATCGTTTCAGCTGGTACAAACCAGATTCGTTTCGAGGGATTTTCTTCCTGTAACGGTGTTTACGCACGTTTAGATTTATTGGAAGATGCTATTGATGGTGAGTTTATTACCAGTGGTACAACCAATGTAGATTTCAATGAACCGATGCTCAATGCATTAAACGCTGTCAAGAAGACCGAAAAGATGGTGTTGGGAGTAGGAAGCAATGAGGTTTCTATTCGTACTGATAAAGCCAAAGTGACTGAGAAGAAAGTAAGTTTGCCACCACGCTGGATCAAAGGGCTGACTTCCGTTCAATTATATCTGGCGGGTATGGAGCTTCAGTTTGAATTAAATAAAATTCAGCTTATCCAATTATTTCAGGGCATTCCCAAAGGGAATGTGAAAGGGGAGTTCTATTTGACGAAAAGGGCTAACCGATTTGTCTTTTCACCCATAAGTACAGGCGATGCGGTACGTATTGGTGGTATTCAGCGATTGCGCCTATTGGAGGGGTTGGTGACCTATGCCGACAGGTTACTTGTTTATCAGGAAAAAGGAGGTGAGAGCGCGGCTTTTGTTGCCGACTTTGGTAAAATGAGACTGACTCTGGCTTTGTCACCGGATAGCTATCGCGGATTCTCGGGTGAAGGTAATGTGTTGGAAAATATGATTAAGGCCGTTCCTGATGAATGGGTTCACGCCGTGAATGGATTGCTTAAATCCAACGAGCTATTCGACCCAACAATGCTTTCCATTGAGCATGATGTCGACTTCGATACGATGGATACGCTCTCTGCTTCATTATCTTCCATCGGGTTGTTAGGTTATGATTTACATAGTCATCAGCATTATTATAGACGATTGCCTTTTAAGATGGAACGTATTTTAGCGTTGAATCCGCGGTTAAAAAATGCGAAAAAACTTGTTGCGACAGCAGGTGTACAGTTTGTCAAGAATACAACGGATTATATCGAGGCGAGAGTGGATGGATCCGGTGTGCAACATACTGTCATTATACAGGGCGATAAGTTTCAATGTACCTGTAACTGGTTTACTAATCATCAGGGAAAGAGGGGGCTATGTAAACATATACTCGCGGTAAAGATGCTGAATGGGTAGCGAAGAGCGCATCATGTTTTTCCCCTTTATGGTAAAACATGATGCAAAATACATTACGAACTGAACATCTAAAAATGTCGCAAGGAAAATAGAAAAATAGTGTCGTGCAAAAGTTAGAAAGGTTTTGTTAATAATTCATTAATTGATTAATTTAAGGAAAATTTTCAATTATGAAATCTAACAGCCTATTTATTTTCCTTATTGTTTTTCTAACAGCAGTAGCCACTCCTGTCTTTAGTCAACAAAATTTTAACTTTTCATTTGATCAACCGATTAATGCTCCATGGTTCAAGATAGGCGATACGACGGTTTTTAAAAGTAGTATAGACCAAAATACATATTATAGTGCAAAAGGAGCGCTTCGGATTGAAAGTCTAAAAAAGAACAGCGCTTTCGGAGGAATTATGATGTGGTTACCATCAAATTTAAAGGGCGATTCCATTGAAGTGTCTGCGATGATTAAGCGCGAGAACATCATCGCGGGGTCTTATGCGTCGATGATGTTACGGATAGATCCCGAAATCTTTTTCGATAATATGGCTAACCGCCAAATGAATGGGACAAAAAACTGGGAAAATATTAAGCTGAAAACTAAATTGGTGCCAAACCAGACGGAAGGGATCTCCATTGCGTTTTTTCTTTCTGGAGAAGGTAAGATGTGGGTTGATGATGTGCTCATTACTGTAGATGGTAAGGATATTACCAAGGAAGCGGGAATGTTTGTGCCATTTGCGAAAGAAATCAGTGAACCTGCAAGTTCGGGGATATCTGACTTTAATAGTACGCCCAAGATTGATCAACGCTTAGTGGATCTGGGACGAATATGGGGTTTTCTGAAATATAGGCATCCGGCGATAGCGCAAGGGAAGTATGATTGGGATCAACAGTTATTTAAGTCTATAAATGCTGTTATTATGGCAAAAGATAATAAATCTGTTGAGGCACATTATGCTGCGCTGTTAGACAGTCTCGGCACAACGGTCAATTATGCCAAGCCACTGCTTGAAAACGTCGTTCACGAAATAGATTATAGCTGGATCGATGAGCTTCTATTTAATGATGCTCTTAAAGATAAACTGAAGCGTATTCGTTACAGTAGTTTTGATCAACACCATTATTTTGGTTTTGTTGAAGGTATCGGCAATGTCCTTTTCAAGAATGAAAAAAAATATGACAATGTATTATCAGCGGACGTAGGATTTCGTTTGTTGACGCTTTTTCGCTTCTGGAATATGATCGAGTATTTTTCTCCTTATAAACACCTGACGGATCCGAAATGGGAAGCGGTTTTAAAAGCCGCTGTGCCCGAAATGATCCTTAGTCGGGATGATCGATCTTATGGACTTTCACTTCTCAAGATGATATCCCAAGTAAAAGATGCACATACCGGACTTTGGAGCACGCCTAAAGGGCTGATAAATTATTATGGCAAGTACCGTATGCCAATAGAGATCCGAATAATAGAGGGAAAAGCCGTGGTAACTAAAATCCTTGATCCTGAGATATTCGGAGATAAACTGCGAATAGGAGATGTGCTTATCAGTAAGGAACATAAAAAGATTGAAGAAATCAGAGATTCACTATGGGCTTATATGAGCACACCGAATGAAGCTGTGGCCAACCGTGATCTGGCAAGAAAGCTTGTGACAAGCAATAGCGAGCTTGTACCCTGTGAAATATTGCGTGATGGCGAGCCTATTACAGTAAATATTGTTGCGATGTCTGCTAGCCAAATTAAACCTGCGCCAAAAGATACTGTGGCTTTTAAGATGCTGGATAATAATATTCTATATATTAATCATAGTTTACTGCGTGGTAAAATGATTACAGATAATAGGTTAAACTGGAGTAAGGTAAAAGGTATTGTGATTGATGACCGCAATTATCCCGGTGATTTTTTAGTGTTCAAGCTTACACCCTTGTTGTTGACCAAGCCTACTGATTTCGTTCGTTTTACCAGTACGAGTCTTCAATATCCTGGAACTTTTGTAATGAGCAGCCCATTACAAGTTGGGGAGAATGCCAATGATTGTTATCAGGGTAAAGTGGCTATTCTGGTCAATGAGGATACGCAGAGTTCTGCGGAATATCATGTGATGGCTTATCAGGCAGCTGGCAATGTGAAGGTTTTTGGATCTCAAACTGCAGGTGCTGATGGCAATGTCAGTTCCATTGATTTACCAGGTAATCAAAGGACAATGCTTTCGGGACTGGGGGTATATTACCCTGATCAGCGTGAAACTCAGCGTGTAGGGGTTAAAATTGATGAGATTGTCAAGCCGAGTATAAAGGGGATTCGCGAAGGTAAGGATGAGGTGATGGAAAAAGCATTGGAGTATTTAAATAAATGAGTCTGGTCTTACGATCGATGATTGTGAAAGGGGGCGGACTTAAAATCGGATGCTATAAATTGATCTATTTTAAAAATAAATACTAAAATATTTAGTATTTCAATAGTATTTAGCTATCTTTATACTATTCAATTCTAAAGTCAATACCAATTTAAATAAGGAACTATGCCAACAGATCAAACTTTAGTATCCGATATAAAAGCGATTATTTCCCAGTCCAAAGACAATGCCATTCGTGCTGTCGACCATCAGCGTACGTTGATGTACTGGCATATCGGCAAGCGTATCTTTGAAGAAGAACAGCAAGGAAAGGATAGGGCTGATTATGGAAAATATCTTACAAAGTATCTAGCCAAGGCGCTAGAACCTGAATTTGGTAGCGGATTTTCACGAAGGCAGATTGAGTTGTTTAGACAGTTTTATCGCGTTTCTCCAATTGCGAACGCACTGCGTTCGCAATTGAGCTGGACACAATACAGGTTGTTGATGAGGCTTGACTTGGACGAACAACGAGAATTCTATATGGCTGAAACCATCAAAAATAACTGGACATCACGCCAGCTGGAAAGACAGGTTTTTAGTAATTTATATGAACGTCTGCTGCTTAGCAACGATAAGGAAAGTGTATTGGCTGTTGCAAAAAAGGAAAAGATGCCCTCTGATGCCAAGGAGATTATAAAAGATCCGATGGTACTGGAGTTTTTGGATTTGAAGCGGGAGAGTGCCTATTATGAAAAAGATCTGGAAGGCGCTATAATTGCCCATTTACAAGAGTTTTTGCTCGAATTGGGAAATGGGTTTTCCTTTGTTGCCCGCCAAAAACGCATACATATTGAAGGGGATGAGTTTTTTGTTGATCTGGTCTTCTACAACCGTCTATTGCAAAGCTTTGTGATCATTGAGATCAAGACACACAAATTAACCCATCAGGACATTGGCCAATTGCAGATGTATGTCAATTACTATGACCGTATTGAGAGGCTTCCACATGAACATCCCACGATTGGTATTTTACTCTGTGCGAGTAAAAACGATGCGGTTGTGAAATTTACCCTTCCCGAAGACCAAAAACAGATTGTCGCCAGTCAATACGAGCTTTACTTGCCTACAGAGCAGCAATTGTTGGATGAAGTAAGCAAAGAATTGGAAAGTTTTGTGAGTAAAGTTGGCGATGCGTAAATTTACAACGAGCAATATATATTTTTATAATGCAACACTATACCGCTGCTACTCTTTTCTTTGCAGCTTGGAGATCAAAGTAGTTCGGATCCCATTTTTCACCTTCTTCTAAGCCCAGCCAGGTTCGCATCTCATCATGTTCTTCATGGTGTATATCTTTCATGACATCCTTTACATTTTGATATCCCCAAGTACTTCCGCAATCTTCAGGTGGGCAAGCACCTTTTCCCTCCAGTAGCTCCGCTTTTAATACATGCTTGTCTAGAATGTCCTCGACCACAATTTGGTGAGTCCAGCTATCACCAAAATCATAGATGTAGGTGAACTTTTGCTCTGGCTGATTTAAAATGTCTTTCAATATTAGCAATTCGGCATCTTCGGTATTTCCTTCGTCCCACTCTTCGTCAATTATGGCAATCTCAGGATATGATCCAAAACCTTTCGGCGAAAACTGATAAAGGTGATAGTTTTGCCAACCAAATGCTTCTTGTATCACTTGATGTAAGCGATCAAACGTGAAATAATCGGGAACTAATAACTTTCGCCACACTGGTGGTTTTGTTATCCCTTTAATCTGTATTTTTAATTGTAATAACATCTGTATTTATTTTATTCCTCTTCACTATTAAAACAACTCATAATAGCTGTAATTTTTGTAATCCCTCACTCTCTGTCAATCAATGGATGTTCTTGTCAGTCTAAAAGACTATTTAGTCCTTCTTTGTTGAATAATAATTGACCTATTTGCAGATTAGACCATCCTGTTTTCAATACATAAGAAAAAGCTGGCGTCTCTTCGACAATCTTGCAGTCTATATAGTATGGGCTCACTTGGACGTTGGCTTCTGCAATTTTTTGCCGTAATTCAATTATATGAGTAGATATAAAGAATGTAGAAGTAGCAAACTTTTGAAGACCCTTGATCGTTTTTACACTTATAACCAATGCATCTTCATAGTTGGTCCCCTTAAATAGCTCGTCGAAAATGACGAAACATCGTTTACCCTCATGCGCTTGATGAACAATGTTTTTCAATTTGATAATTTCTTTCATAAAATGACTATAACCATTTTTTAGATCATCGCTGTGATTAATTTGAATCGATACATTATCATAAAAAGGTATGGTTCCTGCGCTGGCAGGCATAGCTAATCCCAAATGAGTCAAGTAAACGCATAAGCCGATGGATTTAAGCAGTGTTGATTTTCCGGACATGTTTGCACCTGTAATAAGTACGATATTGTTGTTTATATCGATATCATTTTTTACAGGATTAGATAGCAATGGGTGATATAGTTCTGTGAGTTGAAAACAATATTCATTCATTGTAGCGAACTGAAAATTGTTTTTATAAATTGCTTTCCCGATTGAGAAATAAGCTTCGAAAAGAGCTAGTTTCTCAAAAAATAAAAGCGTATCACCATTTTTACGGTTTTCAGAAACAATAGCGTTTAGCTCCTGGATGGAAATATAGCCTAGTGTACCTTTACGGATTTTGGATATATAGTGTCGAAGTTTGAAGGAGTGGAGATAGTTTATGACAAACCTAAGATCCTCTTGATATTTATGGGGAAATTCATTCAGTTCAATATTTCCTATGAGATCATTTTCAAGCTTAGATAAGAAGTTAATTAGTTGCGCATACTCGCCAAGTAAGATGTTGCTCTTACGTTTTTTGACTTTGTAAGTCAGAAAATCGACTTTTTTTAGGTACTCTAGTGGGAAATGACATAAGAACTTATGTGAATCTGCATACTCAATTTTAGTGTAATAGTAGTCATTCCCGCGTGATATGGACAAAATAATTTGTTTTAGGATTGTTTGTCTATCGTTGATTTGGGAGATAGATGATAATGGATTTTGTAGAAGTTTGTAGAGCGCCGAATGACTATCTGAGTTTAATGTATAATCAAATATGGGTAAAATGTCTTTTGATAAAAATAAATCTTGTGTATCATTCATAATTGCTTTTAGGTTTATTAAAATTGTTTATGCTGACTTTACTGCTGCATTAAATCTTCGATTAGCTGAAGTTTTACAGTTTGCAAGATACCGTTTGGATCATCCATGATTACTATTCCAAAGATATCCTTTTTTATGGACGCATGGTTTCCATTGTTATCGCTGGCTTCATAATTTCCAAATATATCCTTTCTTACAGAAACACGGCTCCCTTTGTTGTCTTCAATTGTTTTGCCGCCCAATATGTCTGTTATAATGGTTGTAATTTTACCGGTGTTATTTTCAATAGTCAGGTTTCCTAGCACATCCTTTGATATACGACTACTATTTCCTTGGCTGTCACGAATGTCTAAGCCACCTATAACATTTTTAGATACAGTGGCGTGGTTGCCACTCGCATCACTGATATCTAAACCGCCGAAGATGTTTTTTGAAATAGTAGTGAGGTTGCCATGGCTGTCACGGATCTTCAAATTATCAAGGGTATTCATGAAGTTAGTGGAGGGACTCCAATCTGGAATATCAAAATCTCCACTTATATTTTTCCTGACCGTTTTTTCCTTTCCTTCGTTATATTTTACGACTATATTGCCGGAAAGATCCTGTTTTACTGATGTTTTAAGTCCGTTGTTATCCGTTTTTGTATATCCGTTCCAGTGGTCTTTGCTGTATTTGATACTTTTACCCCAGTTGTCTGAAACGGTTACCTCTCCCCAGCTATCAGTTTTTATTTTAATGGAGCTTTTATCTAAGCCTTCCGAAACAGCCAATTGTGTAATATACTTTCGGATATCATCAGAAAGTGTATCAGTTAAATGGTTAGGATAGTTTCTATGGTAGGAGATCCTAGCTTTTACTGTCACTGTTATAGAAAATAAAAATAACAAATTAAATAAGATATATAGGCGTTTCATGGGGCTGTAATTTATGATTAAAATACAATTTTTTGATAAGAAAATAAAGTAAATGATATTAATTCGCTTAATTCTAGCCGATAAAATGGTATTGTAAATTGAACTGTCACATCACTTCTTTTAGAGTTCTTCCTTCCAATACCTCAGCACTCCATCAATAGAATCTTTCTGCAATAGAGCTTGACTGCTACCACATAGAATCTTCATGCACTTTCAATGTCGCTAACTCTAAATTTAATGCTTGATTCTGCTTTAAGCCTTTTGAAAATTTCCAAGGCATTAACTTGTCTGTCAAAATAGCTTTGTTCTATCCAAGTTTTAAGAAGTTCGAGCAGAGGTCTGTTAGTTTTTCGGGTGCTGCCTTTCGGCGCATTTTTCTTTTTCCATATGATGCGTGTGCCTTCTCCTTTTTCAGAATAAATGATATGGGAAAATCCTTTATAACCATCTTCGTCAATAGCTTTGGTATGGTGTAATTGAATATTTGCATCTTTTGTTCCATTCACTATAATCTTTGAAAAAGGAAATTGGAGAAGAAAGGGGAGAAGATCTAATTGATCTTCGTTGAATCGATTCTTATCGCTTGGCTTGATAATGAAACTAAAGACATAATTATTAGGCTTGCCAAGTAGAAACGAGAGCTCATCATCGCGAATGTCTATTTCGTTTAACCGTTTTATCACTTGGCAGATAAGCCTTTGGGAAGGTTTTACGATCAAAAGATGGGAATGTATCCCAAAGGACAAGCATATTTCAGTAGCTATCTGTTATCAGAGTAGTCGGGAAGAAGTATGTGCTGCCATCCGTCAGGCAGGTGTGCTGCTATATGAATCAAAAGGGATGATCAGCTTTTGCACGGAGGATAAACGTGATAGGGTGGCAATGCGACTATTAGATAGTAGTGACAGAAAATTTAAGTGAGAAAGGAGCAAGTAACATGGGGAGCAAAAAGCAGTTTATCAATGAAGTATTCACTACTTTTGAAATAAATAGCTTGATTGAGCGACGCAAATGTCGCGCAACCGGAAAGGTGCGTTTTAATAGTAGGAGCGAAGCAAGCTTTTTTATTCATTGGTTAAAATGGCTATAAGAAGTGGCTACCGGGGAGAAATCGAAGGAAGCACCGATATGGCAGTGGGGCAGGAAAGGAAAGCAACGCTATCCGTACGGTTGCATCCACTGTGGTGAATATCATATTACGAAAGAGCATCCGCATGATTACAGGCGAAAAAAAGAAAAATATGAACAGAAATATACTGAATAATTGATGATCGCTGCTTTTTTCAAATTTATTTTTCAAACATAGAATATTTTGTACATTTGTATCGAATAAAATCGAAATTGAAATGGCAGAAACTGTACAACCAAGAGGTCCAAAGACAACTGATAATAATGCGAATCAAACACATTACTACAAAACATTGGTAGTAGCGATCGCTTTAGGTTTAATAGGTACATTTATCCGTTTTGTACCGGATGTTTGTACGTCTATGGGTCAACAAACATTTTTGTTTTCCGCGATAGCTAACATCTCCATGATCGTAGGCGCACTTATCGCTTTCAAAACCGTGTTCGGAATTTTGGGATTTGGAAAAAACCGTGACTAATTACTACTCAGCGAAGATATCTAAAGCCTCAGTTTACTGAGGCTTTTTTTGTGACGTATAAAGCGAATGATCTAGGACGTTAACAATACAGGTGGATTGTCAAATACAAATATCATATATAAAAAAAGCCTTCCAATTGGAAGGCTTTTTTTATATCGTGTGTCGCGTGCTATTAAGCGAAAAGTGACCAAGTCGAC
Organism: Sphingobacterium sp. 2149; assembly: GCF_031455655.1. Taxonomy (NCBI): domain Bacteria; kingdom Pseudomonadati; phylum Bacteroidota; class Sphingobacteriia; order Sphingobacteriales; family Sphingobacteriaceae; genus Sphingobacterium; species Sphingobacterium sp. 2149. The sequence goes on from NZ_JAVDTD010000007.1 coordinate 300,587, forward strand.
CAAGGAATACGAGCAAGCATCAAGATTAAACCGATGATGAAGAAAATCAAAACGGTTTGATTTGCTTTTTTTGCATTTTCAATCTTTTTAGCTTTAGAATAACCAATGGTGATCAATACAATAGCAATAATCATGGTCAACGGGTGTTCGATGATTTTAAATCGTAACGAAGGATCTTTCATTACAGCACCAGAGATCATCGAAGGGTACTTTAAATAAAAGAATAAAATCAATCCCACCACTAATTGAATATGCGATGCGATGAAACCCAATAAAGCAATTTTACGGTTGTACGGTTTGTTGCCTAGATAGTTTGATAGGGTGATCACGATCGATATCACCAGGGCTAGCAATAAGACAATTGCTATAGTCGAGTGTAAATGTAACATAAAAGCTCTCTTTTAATTATTTCCTAAGTTAGCAAAGATAAAAATATATTGAATGTATTTGTTAAAAATCATTGTTCCAACAGAAATACCTCCGCAATTGGATGGAATAGGTACATACGCTTGCTGGCCAATTCCATGCATTTATAACGTTTCCTTATCTTTTCAATACGCTGAAATGAACGCCCATTTTTTAATTTAAAGAAGTGCCCATCCTCTAAGGATTCTACCGTAAGGGCGCTGCTTTTGACGGTGTCATATAACTTTAAGGTACGAAACAGGTGGAGGTCGGTGCAGCTCGATGCTGCCGGGTTTTCCATATAGCAGTGAATAGCCTGGCTGATGTCGGTTGGGAAAATATTCAGTTCAAGAAATGGTCTCATTAGTTCCTTAAAATTATTTTTCCACTCCGTACCGTGTGGCTTGACACGATGCTGATGTTTATTCCACGTTTGTAAATGTGCAAATTCGTGAATCGTCGTAATCAAAAATGAATAAGAGTTTAAGTCATGGTTAACCGAGATACGGTGCGGGCTTCCTCTATACGGAGCGCGGTAATCTCCTAGCTTGGTACTCCTGGAACGAGAGATCTTAAATAAACACTGCGTATGATTAATCCACTTGGATATGATTGGAGCTGCTTCTTCGGGCATGTATTTTCTTAGTGTAGCACTATAATCTTGCATGACATAAAAATAGGAATTTATTCATGTTAATAAAGCGCCATGTCGACATTCTTTTGTCAAAAATAGAATTGATTTACTAAAAAAAGTAGTTTTAAATTTGGAAAAATGATATTATTTTTAGTATTTAGTATTTGTAAATGTTACGTGCGGATATGTCAATAGATCAGAGGAGCTATGTTTTTAATAAAATGTATTGAAATCGTCTGATTTTTAGGTAAATTACCTGTAGAAAAAGTCATGTTAACATGCAAAATGATGAGGAAAGGTATTTCCTCCAAACTGTAATAAGACCTTTAAAAATATGCTGGATACCTTACATATTAAAAATTATGCGCTTATAAACGAGTTGGAAATCCAGTTCGATAAAGGTTTGAATATGATTACCGGGGAGACTGGGGCTGGTAAATCCATTATTATGGGAGCCCTATCGTTAATTTTAGGAAATAGAGTAGAGGGAAAGTACTTTTTCGATCCAACGAAGAAGTGTGTGATTGAGGGAGAATTTAAAATAGGTTCTTACAAATTACTCAATTTTTTCGAAGAAAATGACCTAGACTATGCAGATCATACCATTATTCGAAGAGAAATCACTCCAGATGGTAAATCCCGAGCATTTATTAATGATTCTCCCGTTACCCTAACTATTCTCAAGCAGTTGGGTGAACAATTGATCGATGTACATTCTCAACATGCAACATTGCAGATCAATACAGAACAGTTCCAATTTTTAGTGGTCGACAGTGTCGCGGGCACATTTGCATTAAAGCAAGATTATCGAGATAGTTTCTTTGCTTATAAGAAAGCCAAAAAGGAACTCGAAGAATTTAAGGAGCTGGTAAAAAAGGCTGCATTAGAACAAGATTATTTTCAGTTCCAATTTGATGAACTTGATGCAGCGCAATTGGTGTCAGATGAACAGGGGCAGCTCGAAATACAACAGCGCCAATTAGAAAATGCAGAAGATATTAAGCGCGCGCTAACCGGTGCATCGCAGCTATTGGAAAATGATGATACGGCTGTTTTAAGCCGTTTGAAGGACGCTATGAACCAAGTGGAAGGTATCACTTCATTTCTTCCTGAAACAGCAGATTTGGCTGCGCGGTTAAAGAGCGCATGGATTGAGCTCAAGGACGTTGCCGCAGAGTTAAGTGCGCTTGAAGAAGAGACACAAATTGACGAGGGTACTTTGTTGGAAATTAATGAGCGCCTGAGCTTACTTTACTCATTACAGAAGAAGCATCATGTGGACTCCGTTGAGGAGCTTATTCGACTGAGGGATGAGCTTGAGTCCAAGTTGATGGCCATAAATTCTTCCGATGAGCAATTGGAGCGGCTGGAAAAAGAGGTAGTCGTTAAATTGAACATTGCTCAGAAAAATGCTAGGGAACTATCAGTAAGCAGGAGCAAAGTGTTGGCGTTAATCGCAAAAGAAGTGCAAGCTACCTTAGCAAATGTCGGAATGCCCAATGCACGTCTTCAAATTAATTTAGAGCCCTTAAAGGAAGGAGAGATGAGGGAATCCGGAATGGATGCTATCCAATTTTTGTTCTCTGCCAATAAAGGGCAGGAAATGCAATTCATCCATAAGGTGGCCTCTGGAGGTGAGCTTTCACGGGTGATGTTAGCCATAAAATCATTAGTTGCCAAAACTTCTGCCTTGCCGACTATTATTTTTGATGAAATCGATACCGGAATCTCTGGTGAGGTGGCGTTGCGTGTTGGTGAAGTAATGGAAAGTTTAGCGGAGAATATGCAGGTCATTGCTATTTCACATTTACCCCAGATTGCCGCTAAAGGTGCTGCCCATTATAAAGTGTACAAAGAGGATAAAGCCAATCGGACAATATCCAACATTATTCGATTGAACACTGCAGGTAGGGTTGCTGAAATAGCGCAGATGCTCAGCGGAGCCAATCCAACGGATGCTGCGCTGGAACATGCGGAGTTGTTGTTGAAGGGGTAATGAAATACAACAATGCCTCAAAAAGAATTTAACTATTGAGGCATTGTTATTTTTATATTTTTTACTAGTTTCCGATAGTAGCGTCAGTTAGAACGACCTTAACAATCATGTTGTCAGGTGCGGCCGGTGTGCCACTTACGTCATTAGCGTAAATACGTACTACGCCAATGGAGTAGTTGTATGAAAACTGGTATCCATAGAGTTCTGATGGGATTGCTTCATACCGATCAGGTGTAGCATCCACATTGATGGCCACACTTACGTGACCGTCTTCATAATAACGTTTATCAAGATCTGAGATCTGGATGTCTTTTCTATAAGTGTTATTGCCTTCTTTCACCCACTCTGTCGATTTTACAGGAAACACATAACTTGTGCCGTCTAAAACGTTCACTTCCTGTGTGATATACTCCTTCTTACAAGAAGAAAATGAAACCAAAGCTGCGGTTCCAAGTAATGCTGCGAATAAAAGTCTTTTCATATTGTGTGTGTTATTTGTGAGATTTTTTATTATATGACGATAAAATAGTTCGAAAGTTTAACGTCAACTTTGTTTATAACAAAAAATGCACCATAAAGGTGCATTTTTATAAAATTATTTTTAGATACGACTATAGCTTACTTCTCAGCAGTATCTTTTGAAGACTTAGAATCTGAACTAGATACCTCAATATCTTTCGTTTCAGGATTAATGCTCACCGTCAACACCGAACCAGTTTGTACAGTTCCTTTTAGGATTTCTTCCGCAATCGGATCTTCCAAATACTTTTGTATTGCCCGTTTTAATGGACGTGCTCCGAAATTACTGTCATAACCTTTATCCGCAATGAAATCTTTTGCTTCATCCGTCAAATTGATGGTATAACCCAAATCTGCGATACGCTTGAATAATGACTTCAATTCAATATCGATGATTTTGAAGATATTTTCCTTCGTCAATGAGTTAAATACAATCACATCATCAATACGGTTCAAGAATTCTGGAGCAAAGGCTCTTTTTAGAGCTGTTTCAATTACTCCACGAGAATGTGCATCCGACTGTTGTGACTTTGCAGCAGTAGTGAAACCCACACCTTGACCAAATTCCTTCAATTGGCGTGCACCAATATTAGACGTCATAATAATAATGGTATTTCGAAAGTCCACTTTGCGGCCTAAGCTGTCGGTTAATTGGCCTTCGTCCAATACCTGTAACAAAAGGTTAAAAACATCGGGGTGCGCTTTCTCAATCTCATCCAGTAAGACGACTGCATAAGGTTTACGACGTACCTTTTCCGTTAATTGTCCGCCTTCTTCATATCCAACATATCCTGGAGGCGCTCCAACTAAGCGGGAGACTGCAAATTTCTCCATGTATTCACTCATGTCGATTTGAATAAGCGCATCTTCCGTATCGAACATAAAGCGGGCTAATTCTTTAGCCAATTCTGTTTTACCAACACCAGTAGGACCTAAGAAGATAAAGGAGCCAATTGGTTTTTTAGGATCTTTCAAGCCTGCACGTGTACGTTGGATTGCTTTCACCAATTTTCCTACAGCATCATCCTGACCAATAATTCTTCCCTTCATCAACTCCGCCATATTCAACAGTTTTTGGCTGTCAGACTGACTAACACGTTGCACAGGGATACCGGTCATCATCGCCACCACTTCAGCAACATTTTCCTCTGAAACAGTATAGCGTTTAGATTTAGTCTCTTCTTCCCAAGCTATTTTCTCTTTCTCGAGCTCTTCAATCAATTTCTTCTCTGTATCACGCAGCTTCGCAGCCTCCTCGTATTTTTGACTCCGAACAACCTTGTTTTTCTCTAGTTTTACCTCTTCGATTTTATTCTCGATGTCGATAATAGATTGTGGGACATGTATGTTGTTCAAATGCACACGAGAGCCAGCTTCGTCTAAAGCATCGATTGCCTTGTCTGGTAAAAACCTATCCGTAATATAACGGGTTGTTAACGATACACAGGCTTCAATAGCTTCGGGCGTGTAAGTCACATTGTGGTGATCTTCATATTTCTCTTTGATACGGTTCAATATCTCAACCGTTTCGTCATGTGTAGCCGGCTCAATGGTTACGCGTTGGAAACGACGGTCCAAAGCACCATCTTTTTCAATGTATTGACGGTATTCGTCTAATGTTGTTGCACCGATACATTGAATTTCGCCTCTTGCCAAAGCCGGTTTGAACATGTTGGAAGCATCTAACGATCCTGAAGCTCCACCTGCACCTACTATCGTGTGAATCTCATCGATAAATAAAATGACATCCGGTGATTTTTCCAGTTCGTTCATGACCGCTTTCATACGCTCTTCAAACTGACCACGATATTTTGTGCCAGCAACCAAGGATGCGAGATCCAATGTGACGACCCGCTTGTTGAATAATACACGTGATACCTTTCGTTGAACGATCCGAAGAGCAAGACCTTCCGCAATCGCCGATTTACCTACGCCGGGTTCACCGATCAATAGGGGATTGTTCTTTTTGCGTCGGGATAAAATTTGAGAAACACGCTCAATTTCTTTTTCGCGACCTACAATAGGATCTAATTTACCCTCTTCGGCAGCTTTGGTCAAGTCGCGGCCAAAGTTGTCCAATACTGGAGTTTTAGATTTGATATCCGAAACCTTTTTAGGTTGGACATACTGATCATCCTCAGCAAAATCATCATCGCCTGTAGGAGAGCCCGGAGCCTCATCCTTAATGGTGGTTCTATTTTGCTCCACTTCAGATTTGAAGATGTCGTAAGTCACATTGTATTGTTGTAAAATCTGAGAAGCGATATTATCTTCATCTCGTAAGATAGCCAATAATAGGTGCTCCGTTCCGATGATATCCGATTTGAATATTTTAGCCTCCAAATAAGTAATCTTCAAAACTTTTTCAGCCTGTTTTGTTAATGGCATGTTGCCAATAGGAGCGCGTGAAACTGATGCTCCCTTCACTGCGTCTTCCACAGATTGACGTAGTGCTGTCGTGTCAATGCCTATGTTTTTAAGGATTTTTATCGCCATTCCATCGCCTTCACGAATTAAACCGAGCAATAAATGCTCTGTTCCTATATAATCGTGACGCAATCTCAAAGCTTCCTCTCTACTGTACGATATGACATCCTTTACGCGCGGTGAAAATTTTGCTTCCATTGAATACCTTTCTGTTTTATATTAAGGATATATAAATGTAGTAAATTCTGCATTTTAAACCTTAAATTTATTTTAAATAATGTCATCAACAATTAAGCCATGACCGTTATACGTCCAAAATGTCAGTATAAAAGATTACATTTGTATGTTAATATAACAAGAGTTTTCGAATTTTTTTAAATTTTATGTCAGACGAGAAGATCATTTTTTCGATGGCGGGTGTCAACAAAATCTATCCGCCTCAAAAACAAGTGTTAAAAAATATCTATTTATCTTTTTTCTATGGTGCCAAGATTGGCGTGATTGGTTTGAACGGATCAGGTAAATCTTCCCTATTGAAAATAATCGCTGGATTGGATAAATCTTATCAAGGCGAGGTGGTATTCTCCCCGGGGTATTCTGTGGGTTATTTGGCACAAGAGCCGCAATTGGATCTGGAAAAAACTGTGCTTGAAGTGGTACAGGAAGGTGTTGCCGAAATTACAGCAATATTACAAGAATACGAAGATATCAATGAGAAATTTGGCCTACCAGAGGTGTATGAAAATGCCGATGAGATGGACAGGTTATTGACGAGACAAGGAGAACTTCAAGATAAAATTGATGCCACCAACGCTTGGGAAATTGATTCAAAATTGGAAAGAGCTATGGATGCCTTACGTTGTCCTGAACCCGATGCGAAGATTGTCAATTTGTCAGGTGGTGAACGTAGACGTGTAGCATTATGTCGTTTATTGTTGCAGGAACCGGATGTGCTGTTACTGGACGAGCCGACCAACCACTTGGATGCGGAATCAATCGATTGGTTAGAACAACACTTAAAACAATATAAAGGAACTGTTATTGCCGTTACCCACGACCGCTATTTCTTGGATAATGTTGCCGGATGGATCCTTGAATTGGATCGTGGCGAAGGAATTCCTTGGAAAGGAAATTATTCTTCTTGGCTAGATCAAAAAGCAAAACGTCTGGCGCAGGAGGAAAAACAAGAAACAAAACGGCAAAAAACGCTCGAACGTGAGCTTGAATGGGTTCGTATGGCACCAAAAGCTCGTCATGCCAAATCAAAAGCTAGATTGCATAACTATGAAAAATTAGCCTCCGAAGAGACCAAAGAACGTGAAGAAAAATTGGAATTGTTTATTCCTCCAGGACCACGTCTGGGTAACTCGGTCATTGAGGCAACGAATATCTCTAAAGCTTATGGGGATCGTATTTTATTTGAAAATTTAAGTTTTATGTTGCCGCCCGCGGGTATTGTTGGGATTATTGGACCAAATGGAGCGGGTAAAACGACCTTGTTCCGCCTCATTACAGGACAGGAAACGCCAGATACGGGGTCTTTCAAGGTGGGAGAAACAGTGAAATTGGGCTATGTGGACCAAATGCACCACGACCTCGACCCTGAAAAATCAGTTTGGGAAAATATTACAGGAGGCAGCGACAATATGATGTTGGGTAACCGCCCCGTGAATTCGAGAGCTTATGTTTCGAAATTTAATTTTAATGGCGCTGATCAGCAGAAGAAAGTAGGTGTGCTCTCTGGTGGGGAAAGGAATCGTGTACATTTGGCGATCACATTAAAAGAAGGATCCAATGTACTCTTGCTCGATGAGCCTACGAACGATATCGATGTGAATACACTGCGTGCCTTAGAGGAAGGATTAGAGAACTTTGGCGGGTGTGCGGTAGTGATTTCACACGATAGATGGTTTCTGGATCGGATTTGTACTCATATTCTCGCTTTTGAAGGTGATTCACAGGTATATTTCTTTGAGGGTAACTACACCGAGTATGAAGAAAATCGGAAAAAACGTATTGGTGACGTGACACCACACCGCATTAAATACAAAAAACTGGTAAAGTAATATAAAATCATGGAAAGCGGAAGGCTGTTAGCTGCTATAATTGATCATGCAATTGATGGCATTATTACCATAGACAACAGGGGAAATGTAGAAAGCATTAACCCTGCTGCCCTGGAACTGTTTGGATATCAGGCAGACGAGGTAATTGGCCACAATGTCTCCATGCTGATGCCCGAGCCAGATCGCGGTAATCATGATACCTATATTCATAACTATCAGACTACCGGCCACAAAAAAATTATTGGAATTGGGCGCGAAGTGATGGGGCTTAAAAAGAATGGCGAAACATTTCCATTCCGATTGGCTGTCAGTGAAGTCTGGTTGAAGGATAAAAATATCTTTACTGGATTTATTCATGACCTAACGCGTGAGAAAGATGCCGAGGATATGCTTAGACAGCATGCGGTTGAACTTGAGAATAAAGTTAGCGAACGTACGAGTGATCTGATATCTTTAGTTTCCGAACTGGAAAAGGCCAAAGCAGAAGTTTCTAAATCGCTGGAAAAAGAAATTGAACTGAGTCAGCTAAAATCTCGCTTTGTGTCAATGGCTTCGCATGAGTTTCGAACACCTTTGAGTTCCGTTCAACTGTCGGCTTCTCTGATCGAAAAATATGCCGAAAGACCGGATGATAAAGTTAATATCATTAAACATACGAATAAGATCAAAGGGGCCGTACAATTGCTGACCAGTATTCTGAATGATTTTCTTTCCCTTGAGAAGCTCGAAACTGGTATTGTTGTAGTAAATAAACAATATATCAATTTGGTCGAATTAGCTGAGGAAATCACCGAGGAAATGCAGTTGATCTGTAAAAAAAATCAGCATATTGTTTATCAGCATACTGGAGAAATCGGCCACTTTACCTTAGACTCTAATTTGTTGAAAAATGCTTTGGTCAACCTCATTTCCAATGCGATCAAATATTCAGGAGAGGATACATTAATTGAGTTTACAACGTGTATCGACGAGGAAGGTTGCTTAATATCAGTAAAGGACAACGGTATTGGAATACCCGAAGAAGATCAGGTTCATTTGTTTGAGCCATTTTTTCGAGCACATAACACAGGTAACATCCCGGGAACCGGATTGGGACTGAATATCGTAAAAAGGTATATAGAACTCATGGAAGGTCAGATGGAATTTGAGTCTGAAGTGCATAAGGGAACCTCATTCCGGGTGAGTTTTAGGTAAAGTGGAGTTGGTAATAAAACGAGGCATAAACGTTTCAAACATAATGACGATAGAATAACTAATTGCAGATGAGAAATAAAAAGACAATTCTAATTATTGAAGATAATATTGACATCCGGGAGGGAACTACCGAAATATTGGAGTTGACAGGTAGGTATGATGTCATTACGGCCGAAAATGGACGTATTGGAGTTGACCTGGCGACCAGGCATATTCCTGATTTGATTCTCTGCGACATCATGATGCCCGAGCTGGATGGATATGGGGTGTTATTTATGCTAAGTAAAATTGAAAGTACAGCTAAAATCCCATTCATTTTTTTAACTGCAAAAGCGGAGCGTGCAGATATGCGTAAAGCGATGGAAATGGGAGCAGACGATTATTTGACGAAACCTTTTGATGATGTCGAATTGATGAACGCTATAGATGTACGCCTTAAAAGACATGAACAGCTCGCGGCAGATATCCCTCAAGAGGGAGATTTTAGTTTGAACGCCGAAGAGCAAGTCCTGTTGCTGCAGGAGCTCATTGTTAATTCACGTGTAAAGACAGTGAAGAAAAAACAATCTATTTATGAAAAAGATGATTCGCCAACATATGTCTATTTTGTGAAATCTGGTCAGGTGCGTAGCTTTAAGTCATATAAAGATGGAAGAGAACTGTCTACAGGTATTTTTATTGAGGGAAATTACTTTGGTTATGCCTCTATCTTGTTGAATGATAATTACGAAGACTATGCTGAAGCGGTTGAACCAAGCGAAGTTGTACTGATCCCAAAAGATAGTTTTTTGGAGTTGCTTTGGAAAAAACCAGCAATAGCCAGTAAGTTTATTAAGCTTCTTTCTGTCGATTTACGTGAAAAGGAAGAGCAATTACTCGGGTTTGCCTATCACTCTGTCCGTAAACGTGTCGCCAATGCGCTACTCAGTGTTGCCGAGAAAAGTGGTATCAATATCAATGCCGTCAATACGTGTTCGATAGATGTGACAAGGGATGGTTTGGCGTCAATCGCAGGCACTGCAAATGAAACAGTTTCCCGTATGCTTTCAGATTTTAAAGAAGAAAAATTGATATCGAAAGAGAAAGGTAAAATATATATCAATTCGATCAAGAACCTTCGAGATGTGAAACAGTAGGTAAAGAAACGGAGATTTAAAAATAATATTTTAAAGGCGTGTTCAGTTTTTCTGAACACGCCTTTTCTCTGAAAGGGCAGGTCGTTGCTCTGAATGAAGCTTTATACCCAGCTCCTATCGTCACAGGCATTTGCGAATTGTGATAAAAATCATTTTAAGGTGTGGTGCTATATCATGGTTTTGCGCTTATGCATGATTTACTTTTGTTCTTAGGATAAACCTTAATTGGTGATTGTAGAATCAGGATGAAAGTAGTAGTATATAATGTAAGATCATTTGAAAAAGAGTTTTGGGCACTGGCGAATGCCAAACAACATGATTTGACTTTGATTTCAAATGGGTTAAATGCGGAAACACAGAACTACGCGCGTGGAAAGGATGCGGTAGTGATTTCCGTGAGCGATATTTTGGACGAGAGCATGCTACTTAATTTAAAAGGGTTAGGAATCAATAAGATTATGACCAGAAGTAAGGATACTACTCATATTGATCTGGCAAAGGCTGGCGATCTGAATATACAGATTGCTAATGCCCCATTTGAAGATCAAAGTCCAAAAGGATTGGCTGAGCAAACTGTTCGGAATCTCAACCTATGGGGGATAGAAAAGTGTGTGGGAAAAGCCTGTTGTTGTTTAGACGACTGTGCTAAAAAACTAAAATAAAATGATGACAACGCAGGTTAAAATGGAAGAATTGGTGCGGAAATATAACGTAGCGGCACCGCGCTATACAAGCTATCCTACTGTTCCTTTTTGGGATAACGAAACATTTTCTAGAGTGGCTTGGACAGCTCAAGTGTACCAGACATTTCAGCAGTCGAAAGAAAAAGGGATTAGTTTATATATCCATCTTCCTTTTTGTGAAAGCCTATGTACTTATTGCGGCTGTAACACCCGTATCACAAAAAATCATCGTGTTGAAGAGCCCTATATCGCATCTCTTTTGAAAGAATGGGAGATGTATGTCGCTCTATTTAATGGCGAAAGACCAGTGCTGGCAGAGATACATTTGGGAGGAGGGACACCAACCTTTTTTCATCCGGATAATCTGAAGATGCTTATCGAAGGAATTCTCAAACTCGCAGATGTGGCCTCAGACAGTTCATTCTCCTTTGAAGCTCATCCTGCCAACACAACAGTCACTCATTTAGAAACTTTATTTAGTTTGGGATTCCGTCGGCTCAGTTTGGGTATACAGGATTTTGATCCTCTTGTCCAGTTTGTGATTAACAGACAACAAACATTGGAAGAAGTGGAATTGGTTATGTTGAATGCGCGAAAAATTGGATTTGATTCCATTAACTTCGACTTGATCTATGGATTGCCTAAGCAAACACTATTTACAGTGGAAGATACGATACAAAAAGCAATGCAGCTAAGCCCTGATCGGATTTCCTTCTATAGCTATGCGCACGTGCCTTGGATAAAACCTGGTCAACGGCATTATACCGAAGCGGACCTGCCCAGTGGTGCTGCCAAATTAGCCCTTTATAATCTTGGGAAAAAAATGATTTTGGCGCATGGCTATGAAGATGTCGGTATGGATCATTTTGCGAAAAAAGAAGATGAGTTATTTGTAGCCTTTCAACAGGAAAGATTGCACCGTAATTTTATGGGCTATGCAGATCGATTTAGCCCCTTGCTCATCGGTATAGGGGTTTCTTCAATCAGTGACGCCTGGGGTGCATTTGCTCAAAACGTAAAGACGGTAGAGGAATATCATAAGCTCATTGAAACAGGCGAGTTGCCAGTTGTAAAGGGGCATTTACTCCATGAAGAGGACCTCATTGTAAGACGTTATATCTTAGATATGATGTGTAAAGGTAAAGTACAGTTGCAAGAAGGTGAGCCGTTAAACGGACAAATTAAAGACGAATTATCCGAGCTCGTAGCAGACGGTTTGGTAACGATAACGGGCGACCTTATAGCGTGTACTGTTGTCGGCCGATCTTTTTTAAGAAATATCTGCATGGCCTTTGACCAGCGATTATTGCGCTCAAGGACACGAAATCAATTATTTAGTCAAGCAATTTAGAACAAAGGAATGGGAGAGCTTAGGGAAGAAGTGCAACTTGCAGAAAAATGTTTCCATTGTGGTGATAAAATCGAAGAAACTGGCTATCGGCTAGATCATCATGACTTTTGCTGCCTGGGATGTCAGACTGTATACCAGGTGCTGAACGATAGTGGCATGCAACAATACTATCGCTATAATCAGCATCCTGGTAAATCGAACAAATCTACGCATGAAGATTTTTCTTATCTGGATGAACCCGAGATTGCCAGTAAATTAGTGGATTATAAAGATGATAAGATGACCATCATCACTTTTTATATTCCAGCTATTCACTGTAGCTCCTGCATCTGGCTGCTGGAAAACTTATATAAACTCAACCCTCATGTGTTGCAATCGCGTGTGGACTTTATGAAAAAGCAGGCGAGCATTACATTCAATCACAATGAACTACCACTGAAAGATTTAGTCTATCTTTTGGTGAATATAGGTTATGATCCTAAAATCACTTTACAGGATGTTGTTAAAGAAGGAAATAAGAATAATCTAAATCCTTTGGTCGCAAAAATTGCTGTTGCCGGTTTCTGTTTTGGAAATTCGATGCTCTTCAGCTTTCCCGATTATTTTGGAATGGGGAGTTTTGAAAAGGAATATGCCAATTTCTTTGGTTATATAAACCTTGCCTTTGGTATTCCTGTCTTATTGTATTGTGCATGGGACTATTTTAAATCGGCTTACCTGAGCTTGAAACAAAGACGTTTGAATCTGGATGTGCCGTTGGCCCTCGGGATTCTTGTATTGTTTTTGCGTTCTGCTTTTGAAGTGATTACACAGACGGGCGCAGGTTTTACGGATACGCTGTGCAGCTTGGTGTTTTTTATATTGATCGGAAAATGGGTACAACAACGTACATATTATCATATCTCGTTTGAACGGGATTATCGCAGTTATTTTCCCGTCGCAGTAACCGTATTGACCGAATCTGGCGACAGACCCGTACAACTGGCAGACGTCAGTGTAGGTGATCGTATCTTGGTTCGCAACAACGAAATTATCCCTGCCGATGCGATGCTTTTAAAAGGGGATGCTGCGATCGATTTCAGTTTCGTGACCGGAGAATCGAGCCCGATGAGCAAAACCTTGGGTGAAATTATCTATGCAGGCGGACGTCAAACCGGCGAAGCGATAGAACTTGAAGTAGTCAAACCTATTTCACAATCTTATTTGACAAAATTGTGGAATAACGATAATTATAAAGATTATGACAAACATTTTCAGACTTTTGTCAACTTTATAAGTAAATATTTTACTGTTGTTTTATTGGCTATTGCACTATTGGCAGCGCTATTTTGGGCTGTTGATGGAAATGCAAGCAGGGCTTGGGGAGCTTTTACGGCGGTATTGATTATCGCATGTCCATGTGCGTTGGCGTTGAGCTCTCCATTTACCCTTTCTGCGGCGTTAAGTATTTTTGATCGAAATAAGTTCTATGTAAAAAATACTGCTGCCATTGAACAGATGGCAACGATTGATACCTTGGTGTTCGATAAGACTGGTACAATATCATCACCCAAGGCAACCTCAATTTATTTCGAAGGTAGCCTTTCAGCAGTCGACAAAGAGGTGCTGAATGCTGTTTGTAGAAATTCCAGCCATCCATTGAGCCGCGAAATTGTCAAGTGGCTCAACGTCTCTTCTATTAGTGCAGTACAGGAATTTAAGGAATTTCCTGGAAAGGGGATGCAGGCCAAGGTAAATGGTAATGAAGTTAGAATCGGTAGCGGAGGTTTTCTTGATATTGGACGTATTAAAACAGATGGGTCGGTGGTTTTTGTTCGCATTGGCGGCGAGCTAAAAGGATACTTTACTATGGAGCAATCCTGGCGGGATGGTCTTTCGGCGTTGATTGAAGATTTTAAAGTAAATTATCACCTCCATTTAATCTCTGGTGATAACGATAGACGTCTGGATGCGTTGCAGCTCATTTTTCCTTCAAATGCAAGTTTGCTTTTCAATCAATCACCTATGGAAAAGCTTGAGACAATTCAAAATTTTCAGGAGGTTGGAAAGCATGTCTGCATGATTGGTGACGGACTTAACGATGCAGGAGCATTGCGCAAGGCTGATCTTGGAATCGCTGTAAGCGATGATATCAATAACTTTTCACCGGGCTGCGATGCGATACTCGATGGGGAGTCATTTTCAAAAATGCCGGATTTCTTCGCTTTTAGCAAGGATGCGGTAAAAGTAATACATATGAGCTTTGGCATTTCACTATTATATAACGTAATTGGGTTGAGCTTTGCAGTGCAGGGTATTATGTCGCCGTTATTTGCAGCGATTCTAATGCCAATAAGTACGGTAACCATCATCTCCTTTACAAGTCTTATGACAAGATGGTATGCCAAACGCCGTAAACTCTAGTTCTTATGGAAATAATATATATTCTGATCGGGTGTAGTGTGTTGTTGGCCCTGGTTTTTCTATGCGCTTTTTTTTGGGCAAATAAGACTGGTCAGCATAACGATACCTATACACCTGCTATTCGGATTCTGTTTGATGACGAAATGACAGAAGGAGATGAAAAATAGGTGGCGTAACTAAAACGTTATCGTAATTAAATCAATTACTTTTCTTTGTATTTAAGGTTATTATCAATAAAATTGGGGGTAAATACCAATTTGAATCAAAAATTTATGCATAATAATCCATTTACATTAAAAGATAAGGTAGTCGTAATTACGGGCGGTACAGGAATTTTAGGTGAGGCATTTGTGGAGGCATTAGCCGAGGCAGAGGCCAAGGTCGCAATCCTGGGACGTAATGGACAGATCGGTGTAGAGCGTGTTCAGCAAGTGGAGTCCCTAGGCGGCGAAGCTATATTTGTGGAAGTAGACATCATGAACGAACAGGATGTCACCAGGGCGAAGGATGAAGTGTTGCAAAAGTGGGGGAGAATAGACGCCTTAGTTAACGCGGTTGGCGGTAATATTCCAGGTGCAACAATCGGTGCCGATCAAGATCTGTTTGCCAGCAATATTCAGGATACCATCAAAGCCATTGAGCTTAACCTGTATGGTACGATGATTCCTACCCATATTATTGGCCGGGTGATTGCAGAAAGCGGAAAGGGGGTCATTGTTAATATATCTTCCCTTACTGCTAGTCGTCCCTTCACGCGTGTTTTGGGCTATACCGTAGCAAAACACGGAATCGATGGCTATACAAAGTGGATGGCAACAGAACTTGCGCAGCGTTACGGTGATCAGGTTCGTGTTAATGCGATTGCGCCAGGAGTATTCTTAACCAAGCAAAACAAAAACTTATTGATCAATCCCGACGGTACACATAGTGATCGTACTAAACGTATTCTTAATGCAACACCCTATAATCGCTTGGGTGACCCGCGTGAGTTAAAAGGGACTTTAATCTATTTATTGAGCGATGCATCGGCTTTTGTGACAGGCGAAACTGTTTTTGTAGATGGCGGCTTTAATGCGTGGTGCGGCGTATAATTACGTTTTAAGATGAGAAAACTAGAACAAACATGGCGTTGGTATGGTCCAAATGACCCCGTATCTTTACAGGATATTAAACAGGCTGGAGCAACTGGTATTGTGACAGCCCTACATCACATTCCACACGGTGAGGTATGGCCACTTCCGGATATTCAAGAAAGGAAACGCATTATTGAAGATGCTGGCCTTACTTGGTCTGTGGTGGAAAGTGTGACGGTACATGAGGAGATTAAGACAAAAGGGGCAAAGGTGGATGAGTATCTTCAAAAATATAACACGACATTAGTTAATCTGGCGAAATGTGGTATCAAGACGATTTGCTATAATTTTATGCCAGTGCTGGATTGGACACGTACCCAATTGGATTTAACCATGGTAGATGGCTCAAAAGCCTTATATTTTGATTGGATTGATCTGGCTCTCTTTGATATATTTATATTAAAACGTGATGAAGCTAGGTCAGCATATCCAGAAGCTGTTGTCAAACAGGCGGCTTTACGTTATGATGAAATTTCTGAACAGCAAAAGCAGGAATTGGCAAATGTTGTTTTAATGGGAATCCCCGGAGAAAAAAGTGTGGAATTGGACGCATTGAAAGCGAGCCTTAATACCTATAAACATATTGGAAAAGACGGTTTACGCGATAATCTGATCTATTTCCTTCAGGGGATTGCATCGACTTGTGAGGAGAACGGTATATGTATGACCATTCATCCAGATGATCCACCGTATCCTATTTTAGGTTTACCCCGCATTGCCAGTAATGGCGAAGATTTTGACTACTTTCTGAATGCAGTTCCACAGCAATTCAATGGTGTTTGTTTTTGCACAGGATCATTGGGTGCCAGTCAGACAAACGATTTGCCAGCTATCCTAGAAAAAATCAAAGGGCGTGTAAACTTTGTTCACTTACGTAATGTGAAGAAGGATGCGATCGGGAGTTTTTACGAAGCAGACCACTTGGATGGTGATGTCAATATGTATAAAGTTATGAAGATATTGGTTGCTGAAAATCAATTGAGATCGATAGCTATTCCATTCAGGCCCGATCATGGCCATCAGATGTTGGATGACCTAAATAAGGTGACAAATCCAGGATACTCTGCGATTGGAAGACTGAGAGGGCTAGCTGAATTGCGGGGTTTAGAATATGGTATTATTGGTGAATGATGCCAATAATTCACGTAAAGATTAGCGATCTTATGCGGTAATTTAGATCAGACGCAATGATAGTCGGAAAATAGGGGCGCTTACCTCTTATTTTCCGACTTTTATTTTAATTATGTGGACAAACACTATAATGGCAAACATTATAGGGAAGATTTGCGAATAATAAGCTGTGTCGGGAGCTCAATCGTTTCAAATTCATGTATTGGTCTTGTTTGATTAATGGTGGCGATTAGTTTGTTTGTCGCTAGTTCCCCAATTTCTATTGCCGGCTGTACAACTGTGGATAGTGCCGGATTTAATGAAGCTGCAATTTGTGTATTTGAAAAGCCAATTACAGCTACCTCAGAAGGAACCTGGATCTGAAGATCGGCCAAAATACCCAGCGTCCGGGTTGTAATAACATCTGTAGCACCGAAAATTGCATCGATATTTTTGTTTTCAATACATTCTTTAAGCAAAACTTCTCGAATTGTTTGGTCTATATCTTTGGTGTTATTCAAACTACATTCAATATGGTGTTTATTATCAAAAGGAATTCCCGCGTCTGATAAAGCAGATATAAAGCCATTTAATCGTTCGGTTGCCACACCCAAGTTCTTTCCCGTAATATGCAATATGCTTTTTTTACCCTGCTCGGTGAGATGCTTTGTGGCATTGTAGGCGCCTTGAAAATTATTGACACCCACCTTAAATGTATCAAGCTGGTGGTTGATACGATCAAAGATAACAACTGGTATCTGAGATTTTATCAATGCTTTTAGTTCATCAATATTTGAATCTGAAGATACCGGAGCTATCATTAAGCCATCAATTCCACGCATACGCAAGACGTCAATACAATTTTTCTCAATCCGTTCGTCTTCCCGGCTTTGCATGAAAATAACATCATACACGGTTTGCTGAGAGGCTATTTGGATCCCATCCAAAATTTGTGAAACGAATGTATTACTGATATTGGATACGATAACTCCTATGGTGTTGGACTTTCCTATTTTTAAGCTTCTTGCCAACTTATTTGGTTGGAAATTATGCTTTTTGGCATATTCCTGAACGATCTTTTTAGTGGCTTCACTTATTTCATAACTGTCCGATAATGCTTTGGAAACCGTAGAAACAGAAATATTGAGTGCCAATGCTATATCTTTCAGGGTAGTTCTGCTCATCGCTTTGTTGGTTATTTTAAGAAGATAAATCTACATAAAAAAATGTATATAAGCATTTTTATATGCTTGCATTGTTACACTGTAGCAGGCATGTTACGCAATACACCGTTACCACCTTCTTATCCCTTAGTTTGGTTTTTGTTTACCTATAGCTTAGCCTTAAGTTAGGTTTAGTATAGCTTATACCTATACTAAACCTAAACTAACCCTAACTAAACCCTAACTAAACCCTAAACTAACCCATGATATGATGCAGGTTTAAATGCCCTCCATTGGCC